>NZ_JALGRS010000007.1:0-264655 GCF_022815565.1 Rathayibacter sp. VKM Ac-2926
CGACCCTCGGCTACGACGTCACCCTCACCCCCAGAACCGCGTGAAAGGTCACCATCCCTTTCCAAGTAGATCCACCACCGCAGGGAGTCGGGTCTGCAGAACCCACTCTCCGGAGGACGTGGGTCTCGATACGCCCCTCCGGGGCTACTCGACCAGCATGAGGCGCGGCACAGGCCGAGCTCCGGCACGCGGATCTCCCTCGGGCACGCGGGAACGGGCGAAGCCCGCGAGCCGGAGGTGATTACGCGAGCCGGAGGCGACGGACCCCGTTCGACAGCCGCGCCGGGGCCTCAGGCCGTCAGGCCGAGCGCGTCCATCCGGCGGGTGTGCGAGGCGATGAGCTCGGTGAAGACCGGCTCGATCCGGGACTCGTCGGAGTCGGGGTTGCCCGAGCCCATCAGCGCCGAGCGCGCGACGAGCAGCGTGTCGCCCACCAGCCGGCGCCCCCAGACCGCGAGCCGGGAGCCGAGGCGCTCGTCCGCGGCGATCTCGCGGCGGAGGATCGCGACCAGTCCGTCGACGCCGGTGTCGGCGCCCAGCGTCTGCGCCATCCGCGGGCCGACGTCGTTCGGCAGCCCGCCGGTGAGCCGGATGAAGAAGTCGTCGAGCAGCCCGGCGGTGATGTACGCCGACAGCAGCGTCTCGTGCAGGTCGGCGCCGCGGGTGAGGTGCTCGAAGGTGTCGATGGCCGGCCGGAACGGCGCCATCGCCTCGCTCGGCTCGACGTCGCGCCGGCGCAGCTCGGCCACGACCGCGTGGTGCTTCGCGAGCGCGGTGCCGGCGGCGGCCGAGATCGCCTCCTTGTCGGCGAGGTCGTCCGTGCCCGCCACCCCGCGGGCCAGCGCCTCGAAGACGGCGAGCTGGAGGTAGGCCACCTGGCCGAGGTAGGGCAGCAGCTGGGGGCTCAGGTCGGCCAGATCGACGCGATCGCGCTTGCTCGTCGACTCTCCGCGCGGGGTCAGTCGGGGGGCTTCGCCGAGCGGACGTCGACGTCGGAACCAGGCTGCCATCCGATCAGTGTAGAGCGCGCGCCGCCCGCGGTTCCGGGCCCGAGGACCCCCGTGGCGGTAGACTCGCCGGGATGTCACCGGCGCTGGATCGGTGACCCTGCGCCCGAGTCGTACAGGGGCGTGGACCGTTCGACACGACAGGCGCTTCACTCCGTGACTTTCTCCGACCTCAACATCGACGACGACATCGTCGCCGCACTCGCCGCCAAGGGCATCCTCGAGCCGTTCCCCATCCAGGAGCAGACCATCCCGCTGGCCCTGCAGAAGCAGGACATCATCGGGCAGGCCAAGACCGGCACCGGCAAGACCTTCGGCTTCGGCCTCCCCCTCATCCAGGCCCTCGGCAACGACCCCGAGCCCGGCGTCAAGGCGCTGATCGTGGTGCCGACCCGTGAGCTGGCCGTGCAGGTCACCGAGGACATCGAGCTCGCCGCCTCGAACCGGCCGACCAAGATCGTCTCGATCTACGGCGGCAAGGCCTACGAGGGTCAGATCGAGCAGCTCAAGGCCGGCGCGCAGATCGTCGTCGGCACCCCGGGCCGCCTGCTCGACCTCGCCGGTCAGCGTCTGCTCTCGCTCGCGAGCGTGCAGACGATGGTCCTCGACGAGGCCGACAAGATGCTCGACCTCGGCTTCCTCTCCGACATCGAGAAGCTCTTCGCGCAGACCCCGGCCACCCGCCACACGATGCTCTTCTCGGCGACGATGCCCGGCGCGATCGTCGCCCTCGCCCGCCGCTTCATGAACAAGCCGATCCACATCCGCGCGACGGACCCCGACGAGGGCATCACGCAGGCGAACATCAAGCACATCGTCTACCGGGCGCACTCGCTCGACAAGGACGAGGTCATCGCCCGCATCCTGCAGGCCGAGGGCCGCGGCAAGACCGTCATCTTCACCCGCACCAAGCGCGCGGCCGCCCGCATCGTCGAGGAGCTCAACGACCGGGGCTTCAACGCCGCCGCCGTGCACGGCGACCTCAACCAGGAGCAGCGCGAGCGCGCGATGGCCGCGTTCAAGGCCGGCAAGAAGGACATCCTGATCGCGACCGACGTCGCCGCCCGCGGCATCGACGTCAACGACGTCACCCACGTGATCAACCACACGATCCCGGACGACGACCAGACCTACCTGCACCGCGTCGGCCGCACCGGCCGCGCCGGCAAGACCGGCATCGCCGTCACCTTCGTCGACTGGGAGGACCTGCACAAGTGGGCCCTCATCAACCGCGCGCTCGAGTTCGGCCAGCCCGACCCGGTCGAGACCTACTCCTCGTCGCCGCACCTCTACGAGGACCTGGCGATCCCCGTCGGGACGAAGGGCCGGCTGAAGCCGACCCCGATCCCCGCCGAGGCGAAGGCGGACGCCCGCCCCGAGCGCGCTCCCCGTCAGCGCGAGCCGCGGGAGCCGCGCGAGGGCGGCCGCGAGCCGCGCCGCCGCAGCCGCGGTGACGCCGCCGAGACCGCTCCCGCCGCCACCGAGGGCGAGCCGGTGCAGACCGGCCAGGCCCCCTCGAGCGAGAGCAAGGAGCACCACGACGGCAACAGCGAGCCCCGCCGCCGCACCCGCCAGCGCCGCCGCAGCCCCCGCCCGGACGGCTCGGCGTAGGTCTCAGCGGCCGCGGATCTCGATACGCCCGCTCCGCGGGCTACTCGATCAGCATGGAAGACCGCTCCGCGGGCTGCTCGATCGGCAGGAGAAGCATGCTGGTCGAGCAGCTCCGCAGGAGCGTATCGAGACCCGGCCTTCAGGAGCGCCGGCTTCTGACGCCGGTGGATCTCGATACGCCCGCTCCGCGGGCTACTCGATCAGCGTGCGGGACCGCTCCGCGGGCTGCTCGATCGGCGTGAGAAGCATGCTGGTCGAGTAGCCGCGCAGCGGCGTATCGAGACCCACCCCGCCGTGCCGACGGCGCGGCTCAGCCCGCCCGCGCCGCCCCGCGGATCGCGTCGACGGTCGCGCGCTCCGTCGTGTTCTCGCCGAGCCGGTTCGGCTTGCCGGTGCCGTGGTAGTCGCTCGACCCTGTGGTGACGAGGGAGTACCGCGAGGCCAGCTCGCGCAGTCGCCGCTTGCCCGCGGCGGTGTTCTCCCGGTGCTCGACCTCGAGGCCGAAGAGCCCCGCGTCGACCAGCTCCGGCAGCATCGACTCGATCGCGATGCCGCGGGTGCTCGTGGCGGGGTGCGCGATCACGGGCACGCCGCCCGCGGCCCGCACGAGCCGCACGGCCTCGACCGGATCCGGAGCGTAGTGCGGCTGGAAGTAGCCCCCGCGCCAGTCGAGGATCCCCGCGAAGGCCGCCGAGCGGTCGGTCGCGAGCCCGCGGGCGACCAGGGCGTCGGCGATGTGCGGGCGCCCGATCGTGGTGCCGGGGCTGGTCTGCGCCAGCACGTCGTCCCAGGTGAGGTCGTAGTCGGCCGCGATCGCCGCGACGATGGCCTGCGCGCGGTGCGAGCGCTCCGAGCGGATCCGCGAGGTCTCGGCCACGAGGCCGGGGTCCTCCGGATCGGGGAGGTACGCGAGCACGTGCACGCTCGCCCAGCCGACCCTCGAGGAGAGCTCCATCCCGGGCAGCAGATCGATGCCCGCCTCCTCGGCCGCGGCGATCGCCGCTGCCCAGCCGCGGGTGGTGTCGTGGTCGGTCAGCGCGACGCCGCCGAGACCTGCCGAGGTGGCCGCGCGGACGAGCACCTCGGGCGGCTCGGTGCCGTCGGAGACGAGCGAATGGGTGTGGAGGTCGTACCCGCCTCCGGGGACATGCATCCGGCCATCGTAGACGCGCGTCCTGCGGACTCCCCGGGACCGATGCCCTAGCCTGGGCCGGGATGGGGACACGACTGGTCAAGTTCGCGGTGGCGCTCGCAGTGGCGATCGTGCTGCTGGTGGTCGCGGCACCCGGCTTCTTCGGCCTCGCCGGTCAGACGCCCTTCGCGCAGCTGGTCTCGTTCCGCGCCGCCACCGCCCTGGCCGCGGTCGCCGGAGCCGTCGTCCTCGTCGTCGTCGCGGTGCTCGTCGAGCCCGTGCGCCGGCTCGCCCTCGTCCTCGGCGCCCTCGGCGTCGCCCTCGCGCTCGTGCTCGGCGGCCTGCAGGCGGTCCGCGGCAACGACTCCGCCCCGCCCCGCGCGCACCGCCTCGGCGATCTGCGCGTCCTGAGCTGGAACCTCCTGCACGACGGCGTCCCCGCGGAGACGGTCGCCGCGCTCGCGAACGCGAACGCCGCCGACGCGGTCGCGCTGCTCGAGGTGTCCCAGGAGCGCGCCCAGCAGGTCGTCGACGTGCTCGCCGCCGCCGGCCGGCCGATGACCCTCCATCTCGTCGCGGGCTCCGGTCCCAGCGACGGCACCGCCCTCCTCCTCTCTCCCACCCTCGGCGGCTACTCGGTCGACGCCGCGAGCACGCCGACCGCGACCAGCGCGTCCCTCGTGGCCCGCCCCGACACCCCGGACCGCCCGGTGATCGCCGCCGTGCACACCACCGCTCCGCTGCCCGCTCAGGCGACCGAGTGGCGCAGCGACCTGGCCAGGCTCGCCGACCTCTGCACCGCCGAGGAGGACCTCGTCGTCCTGGGCGACCTCAACTCCACGCTCGACCACTGGTCGGCTCTCCCCGGCGACTCCGACCTCGGCGGCTGCGCGGACGCCGGCCGGCTCGCGAACGCCGCGGCGGTCGGCAGCTGGCCGACGAGCCTCCCGCCGGCCCTCGCCGCCCCGATCGACCACGTGCTGTTCTCCGGTCGCTGGGACGTCTCCGGCTTCGACGTGCTCAACGACCAGGACGACGCCGGCAGCGACCACCGCCCGGTGATCGCGCAGCTCTCGGTCCGCGGGATGGTCAAGGAGTCGTCCTGACCGCTGCCCCGGCCGCCTGACCCTGCCCCCGGTCGCCGTGTCAGGCGCAGGGAGGAGAATGGCGGCATGACGAACACGGACGAGCAGACCACCACCGCCGCACCGGAGACCGTCGCCGCCGCCCCCGCGCCGCGCGCGACCACGAACCGCTCCACGACCCCCGGCTCCGACCGGTTCCGCGACTTCATCGCGTCCGGCTGGGCCGAGCGCGAGGACGCTCTCCCCGAGCCGCGCGAGCAGGCCGTCTTCGCCGCGCGCCGCCGCGAGCGCCTCTCGGCCCTGCACACCGGCGTCCGGCTGATCGTGCCGGCCGGGCGGCTGAAGCAGCGCGCCAACGACACCGACTACCCCTTCCGCGCGCACTCCGCCTTCACCTGGCTGACCGGCTGGGGCTCGGACTCGGAGCCCGGCGCCGTCCTGGTGCTCGAGCCCGCGGGCGAGGGCCACACCGCGACGCTCTACTTCCGCGAGCGGGCGGGCCGCGACTCCGACGAGTTCTACGCGAACTCCGAGATCGGCGAGTTCTGGATCGGCCCCCGGCCCTCCCTCGCGCAGGTCGCAGCCGACCTCGGACTCGAGACCCGCGGCATCGCGGAGCTCGACGCCGTCCTGGACGCCGGCGAGGCGCCGGTCGCGGTCCTCCGCGAGGCGGACCCCGTGGTCACCGCGCGCGTGAACGCGCAGTCGCCCGGCGCGGAGACCCGGGCCAACGAGCGCGGCGACGCCCTCGAGCGCGACCTCTCCGAGCTGCGCCTGGTCAAGGACGAGTACGAGATCGCCGAGCTGCGCGCCGCCGTCGACGCCACCGCCCGCGGCTTCGAGGACGTCCTCGCCGACCTGCCCCGCATCGTCCGGCACGAGCGCGGCGAGCGCCTGATCGAGGGCGTCTTCAACGGCCGCGCCCGCGCCGACGGCAACGCGGTCGGCTACGACACCATCGCCGCCGCCGGCGCGCACGCCTGCATCCTGCACTGGACCCGCAACGACGGGCCGGTGCGCCCCGGCGACCTGGTGCTCCTCGACGCCGGCGTGGAGCAGGAGAGCTACTACACCGCCGACATCACCCGGACCTTCCCCGTCGACGGCCGCTACACCGAGGCGCAGCGCCGCGTGCACGAGACGGTGCGGGAGGCGGCCGACGCCGCGTTCGCGATCGTCCGGCCCGGCATCCGCTTCCGCGAGGTGCACGCCGCCGCCATGGCCGTGATCGCCCGGCGCACCGCGGAGTGGGGACTGCTGCCGGTGAGCGCCGAGGAGGCGCTCGAGGCCGACAACCAGCAGCACCGCCGCTACATGGTGCACGGCACCAGCCACCACCTGGGCCTCGACGTGCACGACTGCGCGAAGGCCCGCCGCGAGATGTACCTGGACGGGATCGTCGAGGCCGGCATGGTCTTCACGATCGAGCCGGGCCTCTACTTCCAGCCCGACGACCTCACCGTCCCCGAGGAGCTGCGCGGCATCGGCGTCCGGATCGAGGACGACGTCCTCGTGACCGCCGACGGCGCCGAGAATCTCTCGGCCGGCATCCCCCGCTCCGCCGACGACATCGAGGCGTGGATGGCGCGGCTCGCCGGCTGAGGCCCTACCCGGACGGCTCCGGGTCGGGTCCGGCGTCGCTCAGGCGGCGACGGCCTCGACCGGGTTCTGCCGGGCGACGGCGCGGGCGAGCCCCTCGAGCAGGACGGCGAGCTGCCCGGCCGGCGCCGCCGGGTCCTCCGGGTGCCACTGCACGCCGACGATCGGCGCTTCGCGGTGCTCGAGCGCCTCGACGACGCCGTCCTCCGCTCGGGCGACGACCCGGAGGCCCGGGGCGAGGGCGTCGACCGCCTGGTGGTGGGCGCTCTGCACGGCGAGCGCCTCCGCGCCGAAGAGGCCGCCGAGGGTCGAGTCCGCGGCGAGCACCACGTCGTGCCGGTGCATGCGCTCGTGCACCGGTGCGTCGGCGTTGAGGTGCCCGGCCTCCGGGCCGAGGTCCGGGACGAGCGTGCCGCCGAGGGCGACGTTGACGATCTGGAGTCCGCGGCAGATGCCGAGCAGCGGGGTGCGGCGGGTCAGCGCCCGGCGCACCAGGGCGATCTGGGCGGCGTCGGCCTGCTCCGCGTGCGGGCCCTCGCCGGCGTAGCCGCGGGCGACGCCGTAGCGCTCGGGGGCGATGTCCTCGCCGCCGGCCAGCACGATCGCGTCGGCGCCGAGCGTGCGCTCGAGCAGCCGCGCGGTGCCGAGGTCCTCCGCGGCGAAGCGCTCCGCCTCCCAGCCGAGCTCGCGGGCGAGGCCGAGGATGCGGCCGTTGAGCATCTGCACGTAGGCGTGGTACTCGTCGCGTCCGGGGCGCGCCGAGGCGACTTCGACGATGGCGAGCGTTCCTGGCATGCCTCCATCCTGGGCACGGGCGGGCAGCGGGTCGAGTCGCGACGACACGGTCGGTAACACAGGCCCCGTACGATCACGGAGTGACCTCGCCGCCCCCGTCCCTCCCCGAGCGGCTGCACCGATCCCGCGCCGATGTCTCCGTCCTCGCCGGCACCACCTCGGAGCGGCAGGTGCGTCCGCTCCGCGAGGCGATCGAGGCGGCCGGCGAGCGCGACGACGCCGCCGCGGCTGCGCTGCTCGACGCCGCCGAGGCGCAGACGGTGCTGCTCGAGCGCGCCGAGACCCAGCTGAGCGCGCTGGAGCGCTCGGTGCGCGACGACCTCGACCGCGCAGCCACCCTGACCGGCGTCCGGACCACCGCGCAGCTCGCCTCCGCCGCCGACGTCGCGACCGCCTGCGCCGCCGCGACCGGCCTGCTGCTCAGCGCCGACGACGCGCGCGCCTCGGACGTCCGCCACGACCCCTCCGCCGTGCTCGCCCTGCTGCTGGAGGCCGACGCCGCGCTGGACGCCGTGGTGGCGGGCTACCGCGAGCCGCGGGCGCAGGCCGAGCGGCAGCTGCTCCTGGTCGAGGGCGCGCGCACGGTCGCCCTGCTCGGGGCCGACGCGGTCGCCCTGCTGGCGGCCGTGCACGGCGAGCGGATCACCGCCGCGCCGCGCATCCTCGCCGAGGAGACCCGCGCCCAGCTGGACGCCGCCCTGCACCTCGCGGCGGCCGATCCCGCCGCAGCGCTCGAGCAGGCGAGGGCGGCCGACGACCGCGCCCGCTCCGCGCTGGACGAGGCGCTGCTCGACCTCGACGGTCCCGAGGCGCCGTCCGCGGATCCGCTCGCGGGCGTGCCCGGCGAGCTCCCCGCGGCCTGATCGGGCGGAGCCTCGGCCCCCGCGAGCCGCGTGCCATAGTGAGAGCCATGGCCTCCTTCCTCGTCGTCCCCCAGTGGCAGGGGTCCGCCTCGACGCGGGCCATGCGCCTCGTCGACGGAGCCGAGGCGATCCGCGGCGATCTGCCCTCCTCCGCCACGGTCGTCGTCGACGTCCCGCCGGAGGCGGGCGACGCGCAGGACACCGGAGTCCGCCGCTACGCGTCCGTCGCCGTGACCGCCGAGCGGGTCCGCGAGGCGCTGGCCGGCCGTCCCGGGCCGATCGTGACGATCGGCGGCGACTGCGGCGTGGAGTTCGCGGCGATCGGGCACGCGGTCCGCTCCTCCCCCGAGCCGGTCGCCCTGGTCTGGCTCGACGCGCACCCCGATGCGAACACCCCGGAGACCTCGCCGAGCGGCGCGTTCTGCGGCATGGTGCTCTCGGCCGTCCTCGGCCGCGGCGTCGGACTGCTCAGCGCGTCCGCCGCGGACCGGATCGCCGACGAGCACGTCGTGCTCGCGGGCGTCCGCGCCTCGGACCCGGGCGAGCTCGACGGACTGCTCGAGCGCGGCGCCACCCACCTCGGCGTCGACGCGCTCCATCCGGAGGCGCTCGTCGCCGCCGTCGAGGCGACCGGTGCCGGCTCGGTCTACGTGCACATCGACCTCGACGTCCTCGACCCCGCCGAGGTCGCCGGCCTCTTCGACCCCGTGCCATTCGGCGTCCCTGCCTCGCGGCTGGTCGAGTGCCTCGCCGCGCTGCGGGCCCGGTTCCCGCTCGCGGGCGCGGGCCTCACCTCCTTCGCGCCGTCCTCGCCGACCGCCGCGGTCGACGACCTGCCGACGATCCTCCGCCTGGTCGGCGCGACGACCCGCGGCGTCTGAGCACTCCGCGCCGTCCGAGCACCGGCCGGCACGTCGTCGGCCTGAGCGGCGACTCCGAATCGGCGCCCCGCCGCGACCCGGTGTCGGCGGCACCGGGCAAGATGGACGGACGCGACCCGAGCGGAGGACCGATGAGCGACGACCGGCGACGTGTGCGCACCGAACGGCGCGGGCACGTGCTCGAGATCGTCCTCGACCGGCCCGAGAAGCGGAACGCGGCCGACTTCCGGCTGCTGCGCGAGCTGGCCGCCGCCTACGGCGAGCTGGACCGCGATCCGGAGCTGCGCGCGGGCGTCGTCCTCGCCGAGGGCGCCCACTTCACGGCCGGCCTCGACCTCGCCGACATCGGCCCGCGGCTCGGCGGCGACGGCCTGGACTTCGTGCCGGAGGGCGGGCTCGACCCGTGGGCGATCCGCACCCGCCCGGTGGCCAAGCCCGTCGTGATCGGGCTGCAGGGCACCTGCCTCACCCTCGGCATCGAGCTGGCCCTCGCGAGCGACGTCGTCCTCGCCGAGGAGTCGACCCGCTTCGGGCAGATCGAGGTCGCGCGCGGCATCCTCCCCTTCGGCGGCGCCACGCTGCGCTTCCCGCGCGCGGCCGGCTGGGGCGACGCGATGCGCTGGATCCTCACCGGCGACGAGTTCGACGCCCGCGAGGCGCACCGGATCGGCCTGGTCCAGGAGGTGGTGCCCGACGGCGCCGTCGCCGAGGCGGCCCGAGCGATCGCCGAGCGGATCGCCGCGCAGGCTCCGCTCGCCGTGCAGGCGGCGCTCGCGAGCGCCCGCCTCGCCGTCGCCTCCTCCGACGCCGAGGCCGCCGCTGCTCTGCCCGCCGAGCTGGCGCGCCTCGCCGCGTCGGACGACGCGCGGATCGGCATGGAGGCCTTCCTCTCCCGCACCCGAGCGGAGTTCACCGGCCGATGAGCGAGCAGGCACCCGTGACCACGTCCGTCCCGACCACCACCGGCACCGCCGGTCCCGCGGCCCGGCAGCTGTCCGTCCTCGAGGCCCAGCGCGAGCGCGCCGCCCAGCAGCTCGAGGTCCGCCTGCGCTACGGCGACCAGGTCTGGGAGCTGCGCGAGGTCGACCACTTCGCCGTCTTCTCCCGACGCACGAGGGCGCGCCGGGCCGGGCGGGCGCTCGTCGCCTCCGGCTTCGAGATCGCGATCTCGCGCCTGCGGCTGCGCCTCGTGCTGGTCGCGAGCCACCACGCCGCGGTGGACGAGGAGGCGACGACCGCCTTCCTCCGCCAGGTGATCGAGGTCGTCGAGCGCGAGGGCGGCCGCTACGACGGCTGGCGGGCCGAGATCGTGCCCGCGCACTGAGGACGTCCTCCGGGCCGCACGGCGCCGGAGTCCAGGACAGAACGGGCGATCCGCCCCCGAGAACGATCCGGAGAGACTATGACCACGCCGAGCACCGACGCCGCCAGCGAGACCGCAGCGACCGACACCTTCGATCTGATCGTCATCGGCGCGGGGCCGGTCGGCGAGAACATCGCCGACCGCGCCGTGCAGGGCGGCCTCACCGCCGCGATTGTGGAGAGCGAGCTGGTCGGCGGCGAGTGCTCCTACTGGGCCTGCATGCCGTCCAAGGCGCTGCTGCGCGCGCCGATGGCGCTGCGGGCCGCCCGCGACCTCCCGGGAGCGGCGCAGGCCGTCACCGGCGGCGTCGACATCGCCGCGCTCCTGGCGCACCGCGACTCCGTCACCAGCGGCTTCGACGACCACGGCCAGGTCCAGTGGCTCGAGGGCGCCGGCATCGAGCTCGTCCGCGGCCACGGCCGCCTCAGCGGCGTCCGCGAGGTGAGCGTCACCGCCCCCGACGGCTCCGTCCGCGTCCTGCACGCCCGGAGCGCAGTCGCCGTCGCGACCGGCACCAGTGCCGTCGTCCCCGACATCCCGGGGCTGCGCGCCGCCTCGCCGTGGACCAGCCGCGAGGCGACCAGCGCCGAGATCGTCCCCGACCGCCTCGTCGTCATCGGCGGCGGCGTCGTGGCCTGCGAGATGGCGACGGCCTACGCCGGCATGGGCGCCACCGTGACCCTGCTCGCCCGGAGCGGGCTGCTCGCCCCGTTCGAGCCGTTCGCCGGCGAGCTGGTCGGCGACGCCCTCCGCGAGCTGGGCGTCGACGTGCGGATCGGCGGCTCCCCCGCGTCCGTCGAGCGCCGCGCCGACGGCACCGTCGCCGTGACCCTGGAGGGCGGCGACGTCGTCGAGGCCGACGAGATCCTCGCCGCCACCGGCCGCGCCCCGCAGACCCGCGACATCGGCCTCGAGATCGTCGGGCTCGAGCCGGGCGACTCTCTGAAGGTCGACGACACGATGCTCGTGCTCGGCGAGGACGGCTCCCCGGTCGGCTCCGGCTCGCCCTGGCTCTACGGAGTCGGCGACGTCAACCACCGCGCGCTGCTCACCCACCAGGGCAAGTACCAGGCCCGCGCCGCCGGCGACGTGATCGTCGCCCGCAGCACCGGCGGCGAGGTGAAGGACGCGCCCTGGGGCGCCCACGTCGCCACGGCCGACCACGAGGCCGTGCCGCAGGTCGTCTTCACCGACCCGGAGGTCGCCTCCGTCGGCCTCACCGCCGCCGCGGCCGAGAAGGCCGGCTACCGCACCCGGGTCGTCGACTACGAGATCGGCTCCGTCGCCGGCGCCTCGCTCGCCGCCGTCGGCTACAAGGGAACAGCCCGGATGGTCGTCGACGAGGACCGCAAGGTCCTGCTCGGCGTCACCTTCGTCGGCAAGGAGGTCGGCGAGCTCGTGCACTCCGCGACGATCGCCGTCGTCGGCGAGGTCCCCCTGTCCCGCCTCTGGCACGCGGTCCCCTCCTACCCGACGATCAGCGAGGTCTGGCTGCGCCTGCTCGAGACCTACGGGCGCGACAGCGCGTGAGCGCCCTGCGGCGCGCGGTCGCGGTCGTCGCCCTCGACCCGGCGATCACCCGGCCCGGCTACCTCTTCGCCTGCGCGGTCGGGCTGGCCTGGGGCGCGCTCTGGAGCACGGGCCCGATCGAGCGCCGCAACGGGCTCGTCGTCTTCACCGGCCTGCCCTCGTGGGCCTTCGGCCGCGGCGGCTCCTGCGTCGGCACGAGCTACCTGACGGACAGCAACGTCTCCGACCGCGTGCTCGAGCACGAGGCCGTGCACAAGGTGCAGTGGCGCACCTTCGGCATGTGGTTCCCGCTGATGTACTTCGTCGCCGGCCGCGACCCGCTGCGCAACCGCTTCGAGATCGAGGCCGGCCTCGAGAAGGGCGGCTACGTCCGTGGTCGCTGATCAGACGGGGCGCGTCGTCGTCCTCACCGGGGCGAGCTCCGGCATCGGACGGGTCGCCGCCGCCGCGCTGGCCTCGGCCGGCGCCCGCGTCGCCGTCGTCGGGAGGAACGCCGAGCGCACCCGAGCGGTCGCCGACGAGATCGGCGGCGACCCGTTCGTCACGGACTTCGACCGTCTCGACGACGTCCGCGACCTCGCCGCGGCGCTGCTCGCCCGCTACGACGGCATCGACGTGCTCGCGAACAACGCCGGCGGGCTCGTCTCGCACCGCGGCGAGACGGTCGACGGGCACGAGCGGACGATCCAGAGCAACCACCTGGCCCCGTTCCTGCTGACCCGCCTCCTGCTCCCCCGCCTGATCGAGACCGGGCGCGAGCGCCCCGGTGCCCGCGTGGTCTCCACCGCGAGCGCCGCCAACCGGATCGGGAGGCTCTCGCTCGACGACCTCGACCGCCGGCGCGGGCCGTGGCTGGGCGGCTGGCGCGCCTACGGCACCTCGAAGCTCGCCACGATCCTCTTCGTCCGCGAGCTGGCCGAGCGCCTGCTGCCGACCGCCGTCGACGCCTACTCGTTCCACCCGGGCGTCGTCGCGACCGGCTTCGGCGCCGATTCGCGGCTGATGTCGCTGCTGTCGCTGAGCGGGTCGCCGGGCATCTCCGCCGAGGCGGGCGCCGTCCCGCTGATCACGCTGGCGTCCGAGCCCGACGTCGGCGCGGCGAGCGGCAGCTACTTCGACGGACTCCGCGCCGTCGGCTCCGTGGCGGCGCAGGCCCGCGACCGTCAGCTCGGCCGCGACCTCTGGACACTCTCCAGCCGCCTGGTCGGCGTGCCCGCCGCACTCTGAGGGCGGAGGGGACTCGGCGCGAGGCTAGTTGGCCTCGGAGCGTCCCGTCCGCCAGTAGCCCATGAAGGCGACGCGCGTCCGGTCGACGCCGAGCTCGGTGACGAGGCAGCGGCGGATGAGCTTGATCGCGCCCGCCTCGCCGGCGATCCAGGCGTAGAGGCCGGGGTCGGTGCGCTCCGCGGGCACCTCCCAGAGGATCTCGCTGTCGACGTCGACGTCGGACACCTCGACCCCGCGGTGATGCGCCGTGAGGAAGCGGGTCGCCCAGCCGCGGACGGAGTCGCCGAGCTGCGCTCCCGGCGTCGTCCCGGTGCGCACGAGCCAGTGCACGCGGACTCCGGCGGGGTGCTGGAGCGGCAGGACGTCCGCCGCGCTCGGCACCTCGAGGAAGGCGGCCCCCGTCGCCGAGGCGGGGAGGCTCTCGAGGATCGCGCTGATCGCGGGGACCGCGGTCTCGTCGCCGGCCATCAGCAGCGTCGTCGCGGCACCCGGGTGCCACTCGACGCCACCGCCGGCCAGCTCCGAGCGGGTGTCGGGCGCGATGATGACGACCTGCGCGCCGACGCGGGCCGACTCGACCCAGGCGGAGGCGGGGCCGGTGTCGCCGTGTGCGACGAAGTCGACGTCGACCTCGGCCAGCTCGGGGCGGGTCGCGCGGATCGTGTAGGTGCGCAGCGGGTTCCGCAGCGCGTCCGGCAGCTCGCGCCAGCGGGTGTACCAGTCAGGAGCGAGGCCGTCCGGCCCCCTCTCGTCCGCGATCGAGGCCATGAAGTCGTGCGCGCTCGAGGTCGGCGTCGGCACGACCAGCTTGATCCTCTGGTCCGGGCCGGTGCAGCCGACCGAGCCGAGATCGTCACCCGTCAGCGTGATCCGGATGAAGTGCGGCGCGATCCGGGTCGCGCGGGCGACGGTCGCGAGGTACGGCCGGTAGGCCGGGCGGGCGGGGGCTTCGGTCAGCGGAGGCACCTGTCCAGTCTCACAGAGAAGGTAAGCCTTACCTAATCCTGAGTGGCTCTCAGCGAGCGGCGTGCTCCGCGGACACCCGCAGGCGGGCGTCGACATCTGCGGCGAGCTCCGCGACGACGGCGCCCTCTCCGCCGATCCAGGCGCAGAAGTCGTGCCGGTCGTCCGCCCACGGGTAGTCGCCGTCGACGACGGACATCTCGCCCATCCAGGCGCGCACCGCGCGGTCGAGCGCGACGCCGCGCGCACAGGCGAGACCGGTGCCGGGAGCGCCGGAGCGCTGCGAGCGGCCGAGCCAGGTGACGCAGACGCGGCCGGGCGCCGAGAGCGGCGGCAGGCCGCGGGCGTCGTCGACCTCGACGAAGACCTGGCCGCGGGCGTTCGCGGGGAGCGCGTCGAGCATGCTCTGGATCCAGGGCACGACGGTCTCGTCACCCGCAATCAGGAACTGCTTGACGTCGACCGGCTCCGAGCCGTCTCGTCCCTCGAACATGCACATCGGAAGTAAGTATAGGCATGCCTAACCTGACCGGCCAAGGGTGCGGAGCTGCCCGTTCGCCGGGTGTCGGCGGCGCCCGGCTCCCCGGGCCTCACCACTGCGGCGGGTGCCGCCGCTGCCAGCGCGCCCGGCGCTCCAGCTGCGCGCCGATCGACAGCAGCACCGCCTCACCGCCGGGGCGCCCGATCAGCTGGATCCCCATCGGCAGGCCGTCCGCCGTGACACTCAGCGGCAGCGCGATCGCGGGCAGGCCGCTCACGTTCACGAACGAGGTGTACGGCGTGTAGCGCACCTGCTGCTCGAAGTTGCGCTCCGGATCCTCGGCGTCGTACCAGCCGACCGGCCGCGGCGTCATCGTCATCGACGGCGTCAGGACCGCGTCGAACGGCGAGAAGGCGGCGATCACCGCGCGCTCATAGGCCGACAGCACCCCCGCCGCCTCCACGATCTCGCGGGCCGAGCGCTTCCGTCCCTCCCGCACCAGCCACTGCGTGAGCGGCTCCAGCAGTTCGAGCTCGTCGCCCGCGACGGGGAGCGTCGACGCCCCGCTCTGCCAGAGCAGCCGGAACGCGTCGGGGTAGGCGGCGGACGGCGGCAGCACCGCGTCGTCGAGTCCGTGGCCGAGCGCCGACAGGGCGGCGATCCCCTCGTCCAGAGCGGCGCGCGCCTCCGGAGCGAGCCCGATGTCGTACTCCTCGTCCCACGGCGAGGCCGTCAGCACGCCGATCTGGAACCGGCCCTCCCCGCGCACGGCGGCACCGAGGAAGGAGCCGTCGCCGTCCCCCGGCGCTGTCAGCGCCGTGCGCTGCGGGACGACGCCGTTGCGACGCTCGAGCATCCCCTCCAGCAGCATCCCGGCGTCCGCCACCGAGCGCGTCAGCGGACCGGCGACGACGAGGCCGCCCACTCCCCCCACTCCGGACAGCGCCGGCACCCGGCCGCGGGAGGGCTTGAGACCGACCAGACCGCAGGCGGCGGCGGGGATGCGGATCGAGCCGCCGCCGTCGGAGCCCGGCGCGAACGGGAGCAGACCCGCCGCGACCGCGCTCGCCGCGCCGCCGCTGGACCCGCCCGCGCCGCGCGAGGTGTCCCAGGGCGTGACCGTCGGCGGCCCGACGAGGTTCTCGGTGTAGGAGGGCATGCCGAACTCGGGCGCAGCCGTCTTGCCGAGGCTGATCGCCCCCGCCGCGTCGAGCACCTGGACGATCTCGTCGGAGGCGTCGGGGACGAACGACTCGCGCAGCCGCGAGCCGAAGGTGGTCCGGACGCCGGCCCGGCGCCAGAGGTCCTTGTCGCCGCTCGGCAGCCCCCAGAGCAGCGCGGTGCGCGGCACGGAGTCGATCGCGGCCGCCCGGGCCCGCGCCGCGTCCGCGGTCACGGTGGTGAAGGCGCCGAGCTCCCCGTTCCAGCGCTCGATCCGGGCGAGGTAGTGCTCGGTCAGCTCGAGCGGGGTGATCTCGCCGCGCTGCAGCCAGTCCCACTGCTCCTGGGCGCTGAGGTGATGGAGTTCGAACATGGAACGACCCTATTCCGCCGCCTCGGTGCCGCTCTGGGAGCGCCGAGGTCGGGCGGAACAGGGTCGTGGGGTCGTGCGGGCCTACGCGGCGCGGCGGCCGATCTCGCGGACGCCGTCGTCGGTGCCGAACCGGCTGCCCGGGGTGATGACCGTGTCGCGGTCGACCCGCGCGCCGGTCGCGACGACGGCCGAGCCGCCGATCCGCGAGTAGCTGCCGATGCGGGCACCGGGGCCGATGATGGCCTCCGGGCCGACGTGGACGTTCGCGCCGATGAAGGCGCTGTGCCCGATCATCGCGTCGCGGTCGACCCAGCTGCCGGCGCCGATCCACGCCCGCTCCCCGACGGTGGCGCCGGGTTCGACGTAGGCGCCGGTCTCGACGTACGCCGACGCGGAGACGCGCGATCCCGGAGCGACCATGCCGCGTCCGTTCGCGTGACGGCGGTAGACGATCTCCTCGTCGGCGCCGCGCACTCCCCGTCCCTTGCTCATTCCTGTTCCTGCCATCTGCCTCGAGCTCCTCCGAGCGATCCGATGGGCGAGGCACTCGGGCCCCACCCCGCTATCGAGGACAACAGCGCGCGGGGGTCGTGCATTCCCCGTGCGGGGGGCACTCAGGCTCGGGGCTCGACGACGTCCGCGACGGCGGTGACCACGGTGCGGAAGCGCTCCGGCGCGTCCCGGATCCGGCGTCGGGCCAGCACCCCCGCAAGTGCGGACGAGGCTCCCGACGCGACCAGCTCGCACTCGACCCGCGAGCCCTCCTCGTCCGCCAGCACCCGCCACTGCTCGAGGCCGACGACCGGCAGCCGCCGCTCGAGCCCGTCCGCCGAGCGCGCGAACGCCGGCCCGTCGTCGGCGGCGAGCACGTCGGCGAGCGCGGCGAGCACCACGGCGGGCTCGGCGTGCAGGATCGAGGCGAGGGCGAGAAGGCTGCGCATCGCGGCAGTCTCCCACGCCGGACCGGCCCCCCCTTCTGCTCGAGCGGCCTCGGCCCATGCTGGTCGAGCAGCCCCGACTCATGCTGGTCGAGCACCCCTGCAGGGCACTCCATGCTGGTCGAGTAGCCCCGGAGGGGCGTATCGAGACCCGCGGCCAGTCGCCGTCAGGAGCGCTCGTCGAGCACGCGCCGCAGCCAGTCGAACGAGGCCTTCGGCACGCGGTCGCGGCTGCGGGAGTCCAGCGCCACCAGCCCGTGCGGCCGGGTGTAGCCGTGCTGCCACTCGAAGGCGTCCACCAGCGTCCACAGCTGAACGGCCTCCAGCGGCAGGCCCTCGTGCACGGCCTCGGCGAGCGCCCCGAGGTGCGCGCCGATCCAGCGGATCCGCTCCGTGTCGACGATCGCGCCCTGCCGGTCCGGCAGATCCGGATAGCTCGCGCCGAGCTCCGTCAGCACCAGCGGCGGCAGCGCGTCGCCGTAGCGCTCGACGAGGCTCCGCAGCACCGCCACCGGCGCCCACGGCGCGAACGGCGAGCCGTCACCGGTCCGGTCGAGCTCCGGCCACGGGCGGGCGTGGAACGGCAGAGCGGGCGGAGCACCCGGCCCGGTCGGCAGCGCCGGGTCGCGTCCGGCGGCGATCCGCTGCGGGGCCAGCGGCGCGACCCCGTAGAAGTCGAGCGGGGCACTGATGCGGGCGAGATCCACCGGATCGACCCCCGCGAGCGGGGCGAGGAACGGCGGCAGCTCCTCCGGCCCCGACGGATAGACGCCGGTGAGCACGGCGTCGGCGACGAGCCGGTTCTGCAGGACGTCGGCGAGCGCCGCCCACGCGCCGTCCCGCTCCGACTCGCTCGCCGGCTCGACCACGGCCTGCGCGTCGACGAGCCCGATGCGCCCGGCGAGGTCGGCGGAGCGGAGCGCCTCGACCGCGACCGCGTGCCCGAGCAGCTGGTGGTGCAGCGCGGGCAGCGCGCTGAACAACCGCCCCGCGCCCGGCGCCTGGTTCTTCAGCGCGTAGCCCTCGAGGAACACGGTCGACGGCTGATCCAGGGTGATCCAGTCCGCCACCCGGTCGCCGAGCCGCGAGCCGATCTCGAAGGCGACGTCGCCGAAGCGGAAGGCCGTGTCGCGGTTCATCCAGCCCCCGCTGAGCGCGGAGGGGGTGTCGCGGTGCTGCAGGGTGAGCGCGATCCGCAGCCCGGCTCCGGCGAGCTCGTCGAGGAGGCGGTCGTAGAAGCCGAGGCCGCCGCGGTCGATCGGTCCGCGGCCGTCCGGCTGCAGCCGGGTCCAGGAGATCGAGAGCCGCAGCTCGTCGACGCCGAGGTCGACGAGCAGGGCGAGGTCCTCGCGCCAGCGCAGGACGAAGTCGGTGGCGAACTCGGGCGTCGCCTCCTCGGCGATCGTGCCGCGCCGCAGGGCGAAGTCGTCCCAGACGGAGCGGCCGCGACCGCCGGCCTCGAGCGAGCCCTCCGTCTGGAAGGCGCTCTGCGCGAGTCCGATCCGCAGTCCCGGAGGCAGCAGCCGCCCGAGCTCCCGCGGGTCGTCGAAGCGCGCGGTCTCGGCGCGCACCTGCTGCCGATCGCGTCCGCGTGCTGCGTCCTCGCTCATCTTTCCTCCGACTCGTCGATGGGTATATTGTCGCGGAAGCGCTCTCCCGCTCCGACCAGCCGCTCCCCCGGGCGGAGGAGGCCGATCCGCCCTTCGGTGTACATCCGGCAACGGGGGCGCGCCGCGCTTGACACCACCCGTGCGCCCCCGTGCAATGGACGCACCGTGATTCCGAGTGTCGCCGCGTCTGTTCCGGGGGGTTCCGCGACGAGGGGTCCGTCGGCCGTGCCGACGGGTCGCCTCCGCCGCTCCCCCCGTTCGTCGCGCCGCCGTCCGGCCGCCCTCCTGCTCGTGCTGCTCGTCGCGCTGGGCGCCGCCGCCGGCCTGACCGCGCCGAGCGCGCTGGCCGCCGCACCCCTCACGATCACCTCCCCGGCCTCCGGCACCGTGCTGCCGAGCGGCGCGGTCACCGCGACCGGCACCGGCACGGCCGGCGATCAGATCCAGATCGGCCTCACCGGCAGCAGCGAGCCGCTCTGCATCACCACCGTCGAGGCCGACGACACCTGGAGCTGCCTGCTCGACCTCGACGACGGCCGGATCCGCCTGACGGCGGTCGAGCTCCTCGCCGCGGGCGGCACCACCTCGGCCCGCACCGAGGTCGCCGTGCTCAGCGCTCCCGTCATCGAGTCGGTCGACGGCTCGGCGACGTCCGCCGGATCGGTGAGCGGCACCGCCTACCCGGGAGCGAGCGTCGCCGTCACCTCCGACGGCGGCGCCTCCTGCCTCGCCACCGCCGACGGCGCGGGCCGCTGGTTTTGCCAGCTCGCGCCCACCCCCGCCCCCGGCAGCTACCGGGTGACCGCGACCCAGTCCGCCTCCTTCGCCGGGAGCACGGTCTCGCCCGCGAGCGCTGCGGTCTCGCTCGTCGTGGACACCGCAGCTCCGGTCGCGCCGGTCCTCGCTTCCCCCGGCCCGGGCGCCGCGCTGCCGCTCACCGGCGCCGTCTACTCGGGCACCGCCACCGAGGGCACGCGGGTCTACGTCTACGTCGACCTCGTCAACACCTGCGACGCGCCGATCACCGGCGGTGCCTGGAGCTGCACCGGCGGCACGGTGACGGCCGGAGCGCACCGCGTGTCGGCGATCGCCGGCGACGCTGCCGGCAACTACAGCTCGCGCAGCCCGTGGATCGACGCCACCTTCTCGGCGGCGACCACGACGCCCTCCGCCACTCCCTCGGCGACAGCTCCCGGCACGAGCACGGCGACCCCCGGCGGCGGCACGCCGACCACCGCACCCGGCTCGCCGACCGCGCGGCCGACGACGCCGGGAAGCACCGCGACGCCCTCCCCGGCGCGCCCGGGCCAGACGGCGCCCGCGCCCGAGGCGGCCCCGTCCGACGGCGCCACCGCTGCACCGGCGCCGGGAGCCGCTCCGAGCGACCCGCCCCCCACCGCTC
The DNA here is from genome assembly GCF_022815565.1 of Rathayibacter sp. VKM Ac-2926. NCBI lineage: Bacteria > Bacillati > Actinomycetota > Actinomycetes > Micrococcales > Microbacteriaceae > Rathayibacter > Rathayibacter sp. VKM Ac-2926. The sequence goes on from NZ_JALGRS010000007.1 coordinate 20,022, forward strand.
CCGCTCCCGCTCCCGCCGACGGCGGCTCCGCGCCCGGTGGCTGGAGCGCGGCCACCGGGATGACCACGGCGCTCTCCTCCGGCGCTCCGATCGGCACGATGGCCGACTGGATGCGCTCGCTCGCGCTGGCGGTCGCCTCCCTCGCCCTGCTCGTCGTCCCCGCCCGCCTGGCCGTCGCCGGCCGGGTGCCGCGCGAGCCGCGCACCTGGCGCCTGACCGGCCGCAACCGCGCGAGCGTGGAGTACGACGACAGGCCGGACCCCGCGCCCGTCTCCGCGCGGACGATGGTGGTCGGCATGATCGGCTGCGCAGCCGGCCTCGTGCTGCTCTCCGGCCGGATCGACGGGCAGCCCGCGTACCTCCGTCTGCTGATCGCGGTGATCGTCGCGGTCGCCCTGGTCAACGCCGTCGCCGCAGGGGTCCCCGCCCTGGTCGGGCGCCGGCTCGGCCTGCCGGGCATCCGCATCGTCGCCTCGCCCCGCGCACTGCTGCTGGTGGCCGGCGCCGCACTGCTCTCGCGGTTCGCGGGCCTCGACCCGGCCTTCCTCTTCGGAGTGGTGATCGGGCTCGTCCTGCCCGAGGGCGCCTCGGCCGTGGCGCGCGCCAAGCTCGCGACCGTGCGGATCGTCTCCCTGCTCGGCCTCGCCGCCGTCGCCTGGGGAGCCTCCGCGGCCGTCCCCGCCGACGGCTCCTTCGCCGCCGTCCTCACCACCGAGATCCTCAGCGCGACGACGCTGCTCTCGGTCGGCTCGAGCGTCGTGCTGCTCTTCCCGGTCGGCCGGCCGGCCGGGCAGAGCATCCTGCGCTGGTCGCCCGTGCTCTGGCTCGGGCTGACGCTGCTGGCGAGCACCGTCCTCTTCCTGCTCCTCACGCCGACGATCGCCGCCTGGGCGACCGACGGCGGCGGCGGGCCGGCGCTCTTCGCCGTGATCGCCTTCACGGCCGTCTGCACGTCGATCTGGGCCTGGCGGCGCTTCGTCGACGTCGGCGAGTAGCGCCGGGGCGGTATCGAGCCCGGTGGCCCGGGTGCGGGCTCAGCCGATCGCGGCGAGCTCGCGCACGTCGTCGTCCGGCAGCACGTCGACCACGGCGCCGACGGTCATGTCGGTCAGCGTCGCGATGCCGTCGTAGACGCTGAGGAACGCCGTGTCCGCCGCGTCGCGGCCGGTGGCGATCCGCACCAGGCTCGAGCGCGGCGCCAGCGTGGTCGCGTCGACCACCCGCCAGGAGCCCTCGATCCAGGCCTCGGCGACCGCGTGGAAGTCCATCGGCGCGAGCCCCGGCGCGTAGACCGCGACGAGCCGGGCCGGCACGTCGAGCGCACGCAGCAGCGCGACCACGAGGTGGGCGAAGTCGCGGCAGACCCCGCGGCGGGCGAGCAGCGTCCGCTCCGCACCGTCGGTGGGGAGGCTCGAGCCGGTCACGTAGGCGAGCCGGGTGCCGACCCAGGAGCTGACCGAGGCGAGCAGGGCGGCGCCCTCGAGGCCCGCGAACTCGGCACGCGCGGTCGCCCACAGGATGTCCGACTCGGCGTAGCGGCTCGGCCGCAGGTAGCGCAGGCGGTCGACCTCCTCGCCGGGCAGCGGCTCCAGCACACCGTCGACGCTCGCGGTGTAGTCGACGACGAGGCGTCCGACGCCCGCCTCGAGGACGTGCAGGCGGGTGCCGTGCTGGTCGAGCACCTCGCGGGCGGCGACCTCGCGCCCGTCCAGCTCGAGGGACAGCCGCTCCGGAGCGCCGTAGGCCTCTGCGACCGCGATCGAGAAGACGAGCGTCGCGGGTCGCGCGACGTCGAGGGTCAGCCGGGCGGAGACGTCGCGCTTCACGCGCCCTGCTCGCCCTTCGGCGGCGGGGTGGGAGCGGCGTCCGGCTCCTGCACGAGCTGCAGCCCGCCGGAGGAGTTCGCGGAGACCGTCAGCAGGTCGATCCAGGTGCGGTTGATCGACGGCACCCGGCCGCCGAAGTACTTGAAGTAGAGCGGGACCGACGGGTCGAGCCAGATGCTGGAGCGGCCGTCGCCGACCGCCGGGTCGTCGCGCCAGGAGAAGAAGAAGCTCTCGCGGCGGCGCAGCTTGTTGGCGATGACGATCTGGACGTGCGTGAGCGTGCGGTCGTCGAACTCGATCTCGACACCCGAGGCTCCGTAGAGCAGCTTCCCCATGGAGGCCTCCCGACCACCCGTCGCCGGGTGATGCATGACAGTGCCCGAGGGCACGAGAAGAAGGAGACGCCACGAGGCGCCACCGGGACGCCCGCCCCCGGGACGGCGGCGCGAGCGCTCCGTCCGGGCGAGGACCGCCCGGCGACGACTCTATGCGAGGGCGGGCGCCGGCGTAGCGATTGACAGGAACGGACACGGCCCGATGGCCCGGATCGGAACTCTCGCACTCCCGCGCGACTCACCGTCCGCGCATCGCGGCGATGTCGGAGGTCGGACGTACGGTACCCGCATGATCGAATGCGGAAGCTGCGGAACCGATGCCGTCGTCCTGGACCGCTCCGGCGGCGAGGACCCCGAGGGTCTGAGCTCTGAGGAGCTCGTCGTCCTCTGCGCCGAGTGCGCCCCCGGCGAGATCACCGCCGCCCTCGAGGCGGCCCTGCTCGACGAAGCGAGCCTCGAAGGGGCGCTACCGGCTGCGGCGCTCGAGAAGGCCGCGCACGCACGCGCGGCGTAACAGCCGCGGAGAGAGTGCCCCCACTGGGACTCGAACCCAGACTGAGACGATTTTAAGTCGTCTGCCTCTGCCGATTGGGCTATGGGGGCGACCACCGGGCGGCGTGATCACTCACACGCCGCCCGAGGGTGCTGTCAGGCCTTGGCGGGCTCGCCGCCCACGGTCACCGGCGCGCCGGCCGGGCCGGGGGTGCCGGCCGGAGCCGACTCGGCGGCCGGAGCGGCCGGACGGGGGCGCGACGCGTAGGTCTCGAAGGAGCCGCGCGGGTACTCGCGGGCCTCGATCGAGGCGATGTCGCGGCCGAGCCAGAGGTTGTTCCACCAGCCCCAGACCACGCGGAACTTGCGCTCCCACGAGGGCATGGCGAGCCCGTGGTAGCCGCGGTGCATGACCCAGGCCGGGAAGCCCTTGATCGCGATCTTGCCGGACTGGAAGACGCCGATGCCGATGCCGAGACCGGCGACCGCTCCCGCGTTCTTGTGGAAGTAGTCCTTGGGCGCCTCGCCGCGGAGGACCGCGATGATGTTGGTCGCCATGAGCTTGCCCTGGCGGACGGCGTGCTGGGCGTTCGGCACGCAGAAGCCGCCGACGCCGCCACCGGTGAGGTCGGGGACGGCCGACACGTCGCCGGCGCCCCAGGCACCCTCGACGATGACGTCGTCGTGGCCCACGCGGAGGTCGGCGCGCACGCGCAGACGGCCGCGCTCCTCGATCGGGAGGTCGGAGTTCTTGATCGACGGGTTCGCCATGACGCCGGCGGTCCAGATGATCAGGTCGGACTCGAAGGTCTCGCCCGTCGACAGCTCGATGACGCCGCCCTCGGCGGACTTCAGCTGCGTGTCGAGGTGCACGGTGGCGCCGCGCTGGTCGAGGTTCTTCAGGACCCAGTGGCTCGTCTCGAGCGCGACCTCGGGCATGATCCGCCCCATCGCCTCGACGAGGTGGAACTTGGTCTCCTCGAAGTCGATCTCGGGGTAGCGCTTGAGCAGCGCGCTCGCGAAGGAGCGCAGCTCGGCGAAGACCTCGATGCCGGCGAAGCCGCCGCCGACGACCGTGACCGTCAGCAGGCGCGAGCGCTCGGGGCCGGCCGGCAGGGTCGCGGCCTTGTCGAAGTTGGTGAGGATGCGGTCGCGGATCGCGGTCGCCTCCTCGATCGTCTTGAGGCCGATCGCGTTGTCGGCGACGCCCGGGATCGGGAAGGTGCGCGAGACGGAGCCCGCGGTGACGACGATCTGGTCGTAGACGAACTCGTAGGGCTCGCCGACCGTGGGGGTGATCGTCGCGGTCTTGGACGCGTGGTCGATCTTGGTGACCTTCGCGGCGAGGATCGCGGTCTTCTTGAGGTGGCGGCGCAGCGAGACGATCGCGTGGCGCGGCTCGATGGAGCCGGCGGCGACCTCGGGGAGGAAGGGCAGGTACGCCATGTAGGGCAGCGGGTCGACGATCGTGACCTCGGCCTCGTTGGCGCGGAGGTACTTCTCCAGCTTCCACGCGGTGTAGAAGCCGGCGTAGCCGCCTCCGACGATCAGGATTTTGGGCACGGTGAACACTCCAGAGGGATGGACAATGCGAACACCCTGCTACTCGCGAAGTGCCCGCTCTCGATGCGGGTGGCAGCACTGACCCCGACTGGGAATCAGCCTAGCGAACCGCGCGTCGAATCGCGTCGACCCGCCGGGCCGCGGAGTCGGTCAGACCTCGAGCGGCCGGCATTCGCAGCGCTCGGGCGACCAGTCGGCGCGGGCGAGCGCGAGGTCGCCGATCGGGTTCACCCCGGGGCCCGCGGCGAGCGCGTGGCCGGCCAGGGCGTGCAGGCACTTGACGCGCGTCGGCATGCCGCCGGAGGAGATCCCCGCGATCTCGGGGACGACGGCGATGCTCTCGCGGTCGGCGAGGAAGGCGCGGTGGGCCGCCGCGTGGGCGTCGCGGAGCGCCTCGTCCTCGGCCAGGAGCCCGTTGTACTCGACCATGACCTGGGTCGCCTCGAGCTGCGAGATCGCGGCGGTCGCGGCGGGGTGGGTCAGGTAGTAGAAGGTCGGGAACGGCGTCCCGTCGCTCAGCCGGGGGCTGGTGGAGACCACCGTCGGGTTGCCGCAGACGCAACGCGCGCTGATGCCGACCACGTCGCGGGCGGGGCGGCCCAGCTGGGCGGAGACGACGGCGATGTCGTGCTCGGTGGGCGGGTCGAACGGGGGCGTGGTCACGGAGGACTCCAGGGGGCGCGGGGACCGGAGGGAACTCTCCAGTGTAGGCGGGGGCCGGGCGGGGGGGGGGCCGGGGTCAGGGAGTGGGCGTGAGCTCCGCCGTCGTCGGGTCGCCGAGGCCGGAGACCGCGATCGAGGAGAGCAGCGAGCCCGCCCAGTCGCTCGGCGTCTTCTGCACCGAGTTCGACGCCGGCTGCGCGGCCTGCTGCGCGACGGCGATGTCGTCGAGGACGAGGTAGCTGACCTCGCCCGGCATCACGAAGTACAGGCGCTCGCGGGCCTGAGCGCGGATGAAGGCGGGGTCGGACCAGCGCACGCGCTGCTCGTCGAGGTTCTGCGACTGGGTCTTCGCCGCATCGACGGAGCGCTGCAGCTCGGCGATCTCGGCGCGCTGCTCGACGAAGTTCTTCACGCTGGGCGCGAGGACGACGACGGCCAGGATCATGATGCCCATCACGAGCAGCGTGAAGCCGGAGCCGCGGACGCCCGCGACCCAGGCGGAGGACGGCGTGACGGGAGGCTGCTTCGCGCGCGGGGTGCGCGAGGCCTTCGGGGCCGAGGAGCCGGGCTTCGCGCCGGGGCGCTTCGACGCGGCGGACGTCGAGCCGGCGGGCTTGGACGCCGGCTTCTTCGAGGCGGACGGCTTCGAGGCGCTCGGCGTCGAGGCGCTCGGCGTCTTGGCGGCGGGCTTCGACGCGACGGGCTTCGAGGCGGGCGAGTCCGGAGTCTCGGCAGCGGCCGGGCGGCGGGGCGCGCTCCCGGGTGCGGAGGGCCGGCGGGGCGGTCGGGCCATGGGCGGGTGCCTCCTCGAGCGGTGGAACGGATGAGGGCGGAACAGGAGCGGCCCCGGTGCCCGCACCGAGGTGCTGGGCTCCGGGGCCGCTCCGGCGGGGAGAGACTACGCGGTGAAGCGCGGGAAGGCGGAGCGACCCGCGTACGTCGCGGCGCCTCCCAGGATCTCCTCGATGCGCAGCAGCTGGTTGTACTTCGCGACGCGGTCCGAGCGCGCGGGGGCGCCGGTCTTGATCTGGCCGCCGTCCACCGCGACCGCGAGGTCGGCGATGGTGGTGTCCTCGGTCTCGCCGGAGCGGTGCGAGAGGATCGCGGTCATGCCGCTGCGCTGGGCGAGGGCCACCGCGTCGAGCGTCTCGGTGAGCGTGCCGATCTGGTTCACCTTGACCAGGATCGAGTTGCCGGCCTTCTCGGCGATGCCGCGGGCCAGGCGCACCGGGTTGGTGACGTAGAGGTCGTCGCCGACGAGCTGCACCTTGTCGCCGATCTCGGCGGTGAGGTGGGTCCAGCCGGCCCAGTCGTCCTCGTCCAGCGGGTCCTCGATGGAGACCAGCGGGTAGTTGGCGACGAGGTCGGCGTAGTACGCGGAGAGCTCCTCGGCCGAGAGCTTCTTGCCCTCGAAGGTGTACTTGCCGTCCTCGTAGAACTCGGAGGAGGCGACGTCGAGCGCGAGGCCGATGTCCTTGCCGGGGGTGAAGCCGGCGGCCTCGACGGCCTTGAGGATGAAGTCGAGCGCCTCGCGGTTGGTGGGCAGGTCGGGGGCGAAGCCGCCCTCGTCGCCGAGGCCCGTGGCGAAGCCGGCCTTCTTCAGCTGCGCCTTGAGCGCGTGGTAGATCTCGACGCCCCAGCGCAGGCCCTCGGAGAAGGACTCGGCGCCCAGCGGGACGGCCATGAACTCCTGGATGTCGACGCCGGTGTCGGCGTGCGCGCCGCCGTTGATGATGTTCATCAGCGGGACGGGCAGGGTGTGCGCGTTCGGGCCGCCGACGTAGCGGAAGAGGTCGAGGTCGGCCGACTGCGCGGCGGCCTTGGCGACCGCGAGGCTGACGCCGAGGATCGCGTTCGCGCCCAGGCGCGACTTGTTCTCGGTGCCGTCGAGCTCGATCAGCTCGGCGTCGACGAGGCGCTGGTCGGTGGCGTCGAAGCCCTCGATCGCCGGGCCGATCTCGTCGATGACGGCGTCGACGGCCTTCTGCACGCCCTTGCCGAGGTAGCGCTCGGCGTCGCCGTCGCGCAGCTCGTAGGCCTCGAAGGCGCCGGTGGAGGCACCGGAGGGGACGGCCGCTCGCGAGGACGCGCCGTCCTCGAGCAGGACCTCGACCTCGACCGTGGGGTTGCCACGGGAGTCCAGAATTTCTCGGGCGACGACTGCCTCGATAAGGGCCACAACTATCTCCTCTTGACGGGTGGGCTCCCGGAGGGCGGGAGCGGTCGGGAAGGAGTCTACTGACCGCCTCGGAACGGGAGGCGTCCGCGAGGCGTCGGTAGACTCCCAGGGCCCTGACGGCAGCCGCGCCGCACGGCCGCCGATCCGCTCCCGCCCCACCGGAGGACCCCGTGACCAGCACCGCCGCCGCCCTCGTCGAGCGCCTCACCGAGGTCGTCCCCGACTTCCCGAAGCCCGGCATCCTCTTCCGCGACCTCACGCCGGTCTTCGGCGACGGCGAGGCGCTGCGCGCGGTCGCCGACGCGCTGATCGAGCCGTATCGCGGCCGGATCGACGCGATCGCCGGGGTCGAGGCGCGCGGCTTCCTCCTCGCCGCGGCCGCCGCCTACTCCGCGGGCCTCGGGGTCGTGACGATCCGCAAGCCCGGCAAGCTGCCGCGGACCGTGCTGAGCGAGCAGGCCACGCTCGAGTACGGCAGCACGCAGCTCGAGGTGCACGAGGACGCGGTGCCGAAGGGCGCGCGCCTGCTGCTCGTCGACGACGTGCTCGCCACCGGCGGCACCCTCGACGCGAGCTGCCGCCTGATCGAGCGCGCCGGCTGGTCCCTCGAGGGCATCGCCGTGGTGATGGAGCTCGACGGCCTCGGCGGCCGCGACCTCCTGTCTCCGCGCCGCATCGACGCGATCGTCACCGTCTGACCCGCCCCTCCCCGCTTCCGCGAGATGCCACTTGTGCGCGCGACACGCCGTGTCGGGCGTGCACAAGTGGCATCTCGCGGAGGGGAGCAGACGTGCGTCAGGAGAGGGAGAGGGACATCCGGGAGAGGACGAAGGTCTCGACGACCTGGACGACCATGTAGAGGATCAGCGAGACGCCGGTCACGAGGACGACGGCCGACCAGATGTCGTCGAAGCGGGCCTGCGCGGTCCAGCCGGCGATGCCGCCGCCGATGCCGTCGCCGGTGGAGAGCCACTCGGCCAGCAGCGCGCCGGTGATCGCTCCGGGGACGGAGACGCGGATCGCCGCGAAGAGCGAGGGCAGCGCTCCGGGAATGGCGACCTTGCGGATGGCCGTCAGCGTGGAGCCGCCGTAGACCGAGACGACGTCGAGCATCTGCGGCGAGGCGTTGTTCAGGCCGAACGCGATCGTGACCAGCGCCGGGAAGAGCACGACGATGCCGCCGACCACGGCGACCGAGGCGACCGTCCCCTGGCCGAAGACCAGGATGATCAGCGGCGTCATCGCGATCAGCGGGACCGAGCGCAGCAGCAGCGCAAACGGCATCAGTGCGTGCTCGACGCCCTTGGACAGCCGGAAGAGGATCGCGACCAGGATCGCGACGATCAGGCCGGCCGAGAAGCCGATGAACGAGTCGACCATGGTGACGGCGAAGAGCCCGCCGAGCTCGGCGCGGTTCTCGGCCGCCGACTCGTCGGTGACCAGGTGCGCCCAGACGTCCCACGGCCCCTTGATCACGTACGGCGAGACGCCGCTGAAGAGGATCACGCCGATCCAGATCGCGAGGACGATCGCGACGGTCGACAGCGCGATCAGGAGGCTCTTGCGCAGGCTCTTCAGCGTGGCGCCGAGGGCGGCGCTGCGCAGCTGACGGCGGAGCTCGTCGACCGCGATGATCTGCGTCGGGCTCGACTGCTCGGTGCGGTCGGGGATCGTGGAGGTCATGTCATGCCCGCTTTCCGGAGGACCACGGGGCGACGAGGCGCCCGATCAGGCCGACGAGGCCGTAGCCGATCAGCGCGACGGCGGCGCAGAGGAGGAAGAGCGCCCAGACGCGCGGCGAGTTCAGCGAGACCTGCGCCGCGACCAGGATCGGCCCGACCCCGGTCTCGATCTTGCCGAAGTACTCCCCCAGGATCGCGCCCAGGAACGCCGCGGGAACGGCGATCTGCAGCGCGGAGAGGATGTTCGGCAGCGCCGCGATGGCGCGGACCTTCCGGAGCTGGGTGAACTTCGTGCCCCCGTAGACGGTCACGACGTCGAGGGAGGCCTTGTCGGCCGCCTTGAGGCCGAGCAGGCTGCCGACGACGGTGGTGAAGAAGACCGAGAGCCCGGCGAGGAAGATCGCGGTGTCGCTCGGCCGCCCCGGCGCGTCGGAGCCGCCGAGGATGAGGAGCACGAGCGTCCCGATCGCGACGATCGGCACGCAGTAGGTGACGACCGCGAGCTGGGAGACGATCCCCTCCAGCCACGGCACGATCAGGACGAGCGCGGAGAGCACCAGGGCGATGAGGTTGCCCCAGAAGTAGCCGACCGCGGCCTCGCCGATCGTCACCGAGAAGTTGGCCCAGTAGAACGCGGGCCCGTCCTCGGCGATCGTCTGCGCGACCTGGATCGGCGTGGGGACCGGGGCGTAGGTCGTGCCGCCGGTGGGGGCGGTGACCAGGGCGATCAGCCACCAGACGGCGATAATGCCGACGATGCCGATCAGCCCGGAGGCCCAGGGCGGGAGGGAGCGCGAGCGGCGCTCGGTCGGCGGGACGGGAGCGGGGAGCAGGGTGGCCACGGGGCGCCTCAGTGGTCGTCGGCGGCCGCGCCGCCGTCGCCGAACAGCAGCTCGGACGCCTGGTCGACGTAGGCGTGGAACTCGGGGGTGCGCTGCATCTCCGGCGTGCGCGGGCGGGGCAGGTCGATCTCGATGATCTCCTTGACCCGGCCGGGCCGCGGGCTCATCACGGCGACCTGGTCCGAGAGGAAGATCGCCTCCGAGATGCCGTGGGTGACGAGGAGGGTCGTGGCCGGCTTCTCGGTCCAGATCCGCAGCAGCTCGAGGTTGAGCTTCTGCCGCGTCATGTCGTCGAGCGCACCGAACGGCTCGTCCAGCAGCAGCACCTCGGGCTTGAGGATGAGGCAGCGGGCGATCGAGACCCGCTGGCGCATGCCGCCGGAGAGCTGCGCCGGCTTGGCCTTCTCGAAGCCGCGCAGGCCCACCAGGTCGATCAGCTCGTCGATGTAGGACTGGTCCACCGACTTGCCCGCGATCTCGAACGGGAGGCGGATGTTCGACATCACGCTGCGCCAGGGCAGGAGCGCGTGGTCCTGGAAGGCGATGCCGAGCTTGTTGTCGCGGCGCAACTCCTTGGGCGTGCGGCCGTCCACCCGGATGGAGCCCGAGGTGGGCTCCTCCAGCCCCGCGAGGATCCGCAGGATGGTGGACTTGCCGCAGCCCGAGGGGCCGAGGAGCGCGAGGAAGCTGCCCTGGTCGGTGTGCAGATCGGTGTCCTGCAGCGCGGTGACGCTGCGAGAGCCCATCCGGAACGTCTTCGACAGGCCGTGGATCTGGATGCCGGTGCCGCCGGCACCCTGCTCGCGCAGAGTGCCGGCGTCGGTCGTGTCGGTCACGAGTGGTGCCCTCCGTGGTGCTGCATGTGTGGTGGAGCTGTTCCGGTCGCCGCGGTCAGGCGGCGTACTTGACGAGGTCGGGGTTCTCCTCGTAGACCTCGGCGAGGAGGCTCATGTCGAAGAGGTCGGCGGCGTCGACCTCGATGCCGGCGCCCGAGAGCGACGCGAGCGTCTCCTCCTGGAGGCTGTCCGAGATCGTGAAGAGGCCGTTCGCGACGGTCTCGTCCGAGACGACGAGCTCCTCGGACTGGATGGTGGAGCCCTTCTTGGAGGACTCCTCGTCGAGGCCGAGGTCCTTGCCGTAGGTCTCGAGGGCGAGCATCGCGCCGGCCTCCGGGTCGTTGACCGCGTCGGTCCAGCCCTTGATCTCGGCGACGAGGAACGCCTTGAGCGCTTCGCGCTTCTCGGAGACGGCCTGGTCGGTGACGGTGAAGGTCTCGGCGACGAACGGGAGGCCGTTGTCGGCGAAGGGCAGGTTGACGACCTCGTAGCCCTCGGCGGCGACGGTGATCGCCTCGTTGGTCAGGTAGGCGATGAAGCCGTCGACGGTGCCGTTGATCAGGACCGAGGGGTCGTACTCGACCGGGACGACGGTGACGTCGGACTCGGCGAGGCCGTTCGCCTTCAGCAGCGCCTGGAAGAGCGAGGTGTTCGACGCCTGGACGCCGATCTTCTTGCCGGCGAGGTCGGCGGGGGTGGCGATGTTGCCGGCGGTCGCGATCGAGAGGACCGTGAACGGGTTCTTCTGGTAGGTCGCGCCGATGATCTTGAGCGGCGCCTTCTCGTTGGCGACGACGGTGCCGACCGAGACGGCGTCGCTGAGCGCGACGTCGGCCGAGCCGGACAGCAGCTCGGCGGTGCCGGTCGAGGGGCCCGCGGTCAGCGTGACGCCGGCGAGGCCGGCCTCGGTGTAGTAGCCCTTGGAGTCGGCGAAGAACTCGCCCGCGAACTCCTCGTTCTTGATCCAGGAGAGCTGGACCTTCAGGGTGCCGAGGTCGCCGCCGTCCTCGGCCGAGGCGCCGGAGGAGTCGGAGGCGCAGGAGGCGAGGACGGAGACGCCACCGAGGGCGAGACCGGCGACGCCGGCCATGCGCAGGACGCTGCGGCGGTCGAAGGTCTGCGAGGTGCGGAAGGGCGACAGGGGCAAGGGGGACTCCTCGGGTAAGGCGGTGGAAGCTGCTGTGGTGCGCGGTTCGCGACGGGTGCCCCACGGGGCGCGCCAAGCCGCGCCGATCGGGGTGCCTCGACGCTATCCTCGGGAGATTTCTCCGGTGTGTCCGCAGATTTCGCGGGTATTAAGGGTCTCACGGATCCGACAACGATCCGACCGCTCCGCCCGTCCCTCCCGGCGGATCGGCTGAGGCCCCTCTCAGCTCAGCCGAGCGGCTTGAAGGCGAGATCCGCGGCCGCTGCGGCGTCGCGGGGCACGAGTGCGAAGCGCGTGAATCCGGCGGCGGCGGCCCGGTCGAGCAGCGGCGTGAGGTTCTTGGCGCGGCGCTCCAGGCGCACGCGGGAGCCGGCGGCGATCAGCTCCTGCTTGAGCGCGAGCAGCACCTCCGGGGCCGCGTCGCGCTCGTGCACGAGGACGACCGCGTCCGGCCGCTCGTCCAGCGGCACGTCGATCAGCTCGACGATCCGCTCGAAGCCGATGGAGAAGCCGCAGGCCGGCACGTCCTGGCCGAGGAAGCGCCCGATCATGCCGTCGTAGCGGCCGCCGCCGCCGACGGACGAGCCGGAGGAGGGGTGCGCGATCTCGAAGATGGTGCCGGTGTAGTAGCCCATCCCGCGCACGAGCGTGGGGTCGAAGCGGAGCGAGACGCCGGTCGGCAGCGACCGCAGCGACCGGGCGAGCGTCTCGAGGGCGAGCACCGCCTCCGGGTCGATGCCCTCGGGCAGCACTCCGAGGATCGCGGACTGCTCGAGCGCCACTCCCCCGGCGGCGACGGCCGCCTCGATGCGGGCGAGGTAGCCGCCGAGCACGGCCGCGGCGTCCGGACCGTCGGCCTCGAGCTCGGCGACGACGCCGCTCGCCCCGATCTTGTCGAGCTTGTCGATCGAGATGAGGGCGGGGCCGAAGCGCTCGGGAGCGAAGCCGCAGTGCTCGAGGATGCCGGTGAGGATCCGGCGGTCGTTGATCCGGATCGTGCAGTCGCGCAGGCCCAGCGTGTCGAGGGCGGCGGCCGTCGCGGTGATCAGCTCGACCTCGGCCAGCTGCCCCGGCTCGCCGATGATGTCGATGTCGCACTGCACGAACTGGCGGTAGCGGCCCTTCTGCGGGCGCTCCGCGCGCCAGACCGGTGCGATCTGCACGGACCGGAAGACGGTCGGCAGTTCGGCGCGGTGGCTGGCGTAGAAGCGGGCGAGCGGGACGGTGAGGTCGAAGCGGAGGCCGAGGTCGGCGAGGCCCGAGGCGTCGTCCGTCGCGGCCGCCGCCGCGAGGTCGTCGTGCGAGAGCCCGCGGCGCAGCACGCTGAAAGCGAGCTTCTCATTGTCGCCGCCGAGGCCGGAGTGCAGGCGCTCGAAGTCCTCGACCACCGGGGTCTCGATCTCGTCGAAGCCGTGCGCCGCGTAGACCCGGCGGATCACTCCGAGCGCGTGCTCGCGCTTCGCCTTGTCGGCCGGGAGGAAGTCGCGCATGCCGCGGGGCGGGGTGATCGCAGAAGCCATGCGGCGATTCTCCCAGACCGTCGACCGGTGTTCTCCGGCCCTCCGCGCCGCGGGCGTCCGGCCGGTCGGGGGTGTCGGCTAGGCTCGCGGCGCTCGCGCGGTCAGGGGGATCGCCGCGGACCGACGAGGGGGACTCGATGGACACGCACGCTGATGCCGGCATCGTCGCGGAGGGGGTGTCGCGGGCGTTCGGGTCCGTGCACGCCGTGCGCGACGCCAGCTTCGAGGCCCGGCCCGGGGAGGTCACCGCGCTGATCGGGCCCAACGGCGCGGGCAAGACGACGCTGATGCTGCTGCTCGCGACGCTGCTGCGCCCCGACGCCGGGCGGCTCCGCGTCGCCGGGCACGACCCGGTCGAGGAGCCCGCCGCGGTGCGGGCCGCGCTCGGCTGGATGCCCGACGTCCTCGGCTCGTGGGCGAGCCTGACCTGCCGGGAGACCCTCCGGACGACGGGGCAGCTGTACGGGCTGCCGCGCCCGGACGCCGAGGCCCGGGCGGACGAGCTGCTCGGGCTCGTGGATCTGGTCGAGTTCGGCGACCGGCCGACCCGGGTGCTCTCGCGCGGCCAGAAGCAGCGGCTCAGCCTCGCCCGGGCGCTCGTGCACGACCCGTCGGTGCTGGTGCTCGACGAGCCTGCCTCGGGGCTCGATCCCGGGGCGCGGATCGCGCTGCGCGACCTCGTGCTGCGGCTCGCCGGCGAGGGGCGCACGGTGCTGGTCTCGAGCCACGTGCTCTCCGAGCTCGACGAGATGGCGACCGCGGCGGTCTACCTCGACGGCGGCGTGACGGCCTCGCAGGAGGCGGTCGCGCGCGCGTCGCGGGCGCTGCGCGCCTGGCGGATCGACGCGGTGCGGCCGCGCGGAGCGGAGCTCGCCGAGGTCGTCGAGCGGCTGACCGGCGTGAGGGTCCAGGTGGAGCGCGAGGCGGCGCTCGTGCCGGTCGTCGACGATGCGGCGGCGGCCGAGCTGCTCTCGCGGCTGGTGTCGGCCGGGGTCGCGGTCAGCCGCTTCGCGCCGGCGGTGGGCGAGCTGGAGCACACCTTCTCGGATCTGACTCGCTCGGCCGGGGAGCCGGGGAGTGCCGCGGGGCCTGGGCGGCCCGCGGAACCGGGCACCGAGAACGAGGAGGACGCCCGATGAGCGCCGAGACCACCGCCCGGCCGCTGCCCTTCCTGCAGGGCGTCGGCATCGTGCTCCGCCTCGAGCTCGCGCAGCGGGTGCGCGGGACCTCGTCCTTCGTCCTGCTCGGGCTGTTCTTCCTGCTGGTCGGCGCGGTCACCGGACTGCTGGTCGTCGCGACCGGCGTCTTCTCGGGCAGCGGCGCCGTCGTGGGCGGCTTCCTCTACTCGACCCTCGTCTACTTCGTGCTGCTGCTGGGCAGCCTGGTGACGCCCGCGCTCTCCGGCACGGCCGTGAACGGCGACCGCGACGCGGGGACCCTCGCGACGACGCAGGTCACCCTCGTGACCACGGCGCAGCTCGTGCTCGGCAAGTTCGTCTCGGCCTGGCTGGTCGCGCTGGCGTTCCTCGCGAGCACCGTGCCGTTCCTGCTCGTCGCCGTCGGGGTCGGCGGGGTGTCGCTCGCCTCCGCGTCGGTCTCGGTGCTCGTGCTCGCGGTGCAGCTGGGCGTCGTCGCGGCGATCGGAGTGGGTCTCAGCGGGATCCTCGACCGGCCGCTGATGTCGGTCGTCACCACCTACCTGCTGGTCGCGGCGATGAGCGTCGGATCCTTGATCGCGTTCGGGCTGCTGACGGCGGTCACGACCACGGAGCAGCAGACCGTCTTCGTCGACGACGAGCAGGGGATCTGCGGACCGGACTACGAGACGCAGGTGGCGCGGGCCGACTACTACTGGGGGCTGCTCGCGCTCAACCCGTTCGTGGTGCTGGCCGACGCCGTCCCGCCGCAGCTCGACGAGTACGGCTCGCCGGAGGACCTGTTCACCGGGCTCTCGCTGCTGGTTCGGCAGGCGCAGATCGCGCCGGAGCCGGTCGTCGAACTCTCCTGCTCCGGCTACACCGGCTCGACGCGGCCGAACACTCCGGAGGAGGTCTTCGACTCGACCGTCCCGTCCTGGTTCGTCGGTCTGACGCTGCAGCTGGTGCTGGCGGTCGGCCTGCTGCTCGGCGCGATCCGCCGCACGGCGACGCCGGCGGCCCGCCTGCCCCGCGGGCGCCGCGTGGCCTGACCGACGGCCTTCCTGCTGATCGCGCAGCCCGCGCAGCCGGCCGTTCATGCTGATCGAGTAGCCCGCGCAGCGGGCGTATCGAGATCCACCATTCTGGAGACGTGGGGTCTCGATACGCCGCTCCGCGGCTACTCGACCAGCATGAATCTCGCCGCACTGCGCAGAGCCCGCCACCTCTGTTGATCGAGTAGCCCGCGCAGCGGGCGTATCGAGATCCCCGCCATCAGCACTCGAGGCGACAGCTACCCCTCCCGGCGCTCCTGCTCCACCGCGCGGATCTCGTCCTGCAGGTCGCGCGTTGCCGTGCGCAGCGCGCGCTCGGCGTCGAGCCCCTGCGCCCGCGCCGAGGCGACGATCGCGAGCAGCAGCGGGCCGAGGTCCTCCTCCGACTCGATCGGCAGCGGCCCCTCCCCCGCGTCGACGATGCCGAGCGTCGTCGCCTTGCCGATCACCTTGTCGGCCAGCGCGAGAGCCGGCATGCCCTGCGGGATCCCGTCGAGGACGCTCGTCCGGTGCGGCTTCTCGGTCTTCTTCAGCTCGTCCCAGACGGCGATGACGTCATCGGCGGTCTCGGCGGTCGCGTCGCCGAAGACGTGCGGGTGGCGGCCGATCATCTTGGCGTTCATGTGCGCCGCGACGTCCTCGATCGTGAACGGCTCCGGGCCGTCGGCGGCGAGGTCGGAGTGGAAGAGCACCTGGTAGAGCACGTCGCCGAGCTCCTCGATCAGGTCGGCCCGGGCGCCGGCCTCGATCGCGTCGACCAGCTCGTGCGACTCCTCGATCAGGTAGCGCACGAGCGACTCGTGGGTCTGCTCGGCGTCCCACGGGCAGCCGCCCGGGGCGCGGAGGACGTGGACGGTGCGGATGAGCTCGTCGAGCCGGGGATGCGCGGTCACCCGGCCATCCTCGCATCCGCTCGGCGAGCGGAGGTCGGGAGGCTCAGGCGCGAGCGAGACGCCGGCGGGCGATCAGGAGGCACCCGACCGCGACGACCGGGACCGCCGCGAGCAGGCCCGGGGCCGACGCGACTCCCACCGCAGCGGCGCCCGTCACCAGCACGCCGGCGAGGTTCCACAGCAGCACCGCGGCGCCGGCCCCGTCCCCGATCGGCAGCGGGATCGGCCCGAGCAGCGAGGGCGGGAGCGGGCCGCGGGTCGCGTCCATCGCCCGGGCGGCCACCGCGACCACCGCGACCGCGACGGCGGGCCACGCGGGCCCGGCGGCGAGAGCGCAGGCCGCGACGACGATCCCCACGGCGAGCAGCAGCGGCAGGATCCCGTGCAGCAGCAGCAGCTCGAACGGCGCGGGTGCGAGCAGCGCCGGCTGGCCCGCGGTCGCGGCGGCGTGGCGGAGGCCGTCGCTCCAGACCCCGGCGCCGCAGTAAGCGAGGACGCCGGCCAGTGCGGCGGGGAGCGCGAGGAGCGAGGGCGGCGCCACGGCCGCGACGGCGAGGGCCAGCCCCGCGGCGGCCAGCGCGGCGACCCCGGCGACGGAGCGGCCGGGCGTGCGCAACGCGCCGATCGCGTCTCGGAGCGGCACGGCGAGGGCGAACGGGGCGACGCGGACGGCGTCCAGGCGGCGGAAGCGGCCGGGCCGGGCGCGGTAGCCCTCGAGGGCGTCGGCGACCTCGCCGATCGCTCCCCTGCTCCGGGCCGACCGCCACTGCCGCGACTGCGCGACGACGACGCCGCCGCGGACCGTGTCGAGCAGGCGCGGGACGACGGCGAGCGCGAGTGCGGCCAGGGCGGTCAGCACCGCGGTACCGGGCAGGGCTGATGGGTCGGCCGTCGTCAGCGCGCGGCCGAGGAGGGCATCCGGACCAGCCGGGAGCGCTGCTGCGGCGCCCAGCACCCCGGTGAGCAGGGCCGCTCCTCGGCCGGGGAGGCACTGGCCGGCGAGCCAGGCGACGGCGAGGAGGACTCCGAAGGCCGCTCCGGGACCGACAGCGACGAGCGGTGCACCGCCCACGGCGACGGCGATGAGCAGGGCGGCCGCGGCGCTCGCGAGCACGGCGGCCGTCCCCGCGATCGCCACGGGCCGGCGCAGCACGAGGTGGCGGGGCAGGTCAGTGGCGAGCAGCACGGCGGAGGTGTGCGGCTCGCCGACCGCCGGACCGCGGACGCGGCCGAGAAGCACGGCGGCGGGCAGGAGCAGCCCGGCGGTGAGGCCGACGACGGTCATCGGGTCGAGGGCGGCGAGGGCGGGGGCGGGCTCCGCGGCGAGCAGGACGACGGCCCGGAGCACGGGCAGGACGACCACCAGGAGGGTCATCGCCGCGAGGTAGCCGGCGTAGGCGCCACCGCGCTGCTCGGCCGCGGCGCGGGACCGGTGCAGAGCGCGGACGGCGTGGACTCGCTCGCTCGGGCCGCCGACCCGGAGGCGCCTGACACCGACGCGGCCGGCCCTCATCGGCCGCTCAGCTCGAGGACGCGGGTGGCCAGTGCGCTCGTCAGCAGCGGGTTGTGGGACGCGATCAGCACCGCTCGACCGCGGGCGGCCTCGCGAAGGACCTCGATCACGAGCGGCACGCGGTCGACGTCGAGCCGCTGCTCCGGCTCGTCGAGCAGCAGCACCTCGCCGGGCCGGGCGAGCACGAGCGCGAGGGAGAGGAGCTGAGTCTGCCCGGAGGACAGCTCGTGCGGGAACCGGCGGGCGAGAGCGCCGAGGCCGAGCGCGTCCAGACCGGCGACGGCCGTGCGGCGCGCCTCGGCGAGCGGTGCTCCCCAGGACAGGGCGACCATCTCGAGGTGCTCCTCGAGCGTGAGGTCGCGCTCGAAGGGCGGGGTGCCGACGAGGGCGGCGACCCGGCGCCGATGCTGGCGGTCTCGCTCCGTGACCGGGCGGCCGGCGATCTCGACGGTGCCGGAGCTCGGCGGCGTCAGGCCGGCGACCAGGCGCAGCAGCGTCGTCTTGCCGCTGCCGTTCGGACCGGTGACCGCAAGGGTCTCCCCGGGCTCGACCTCGAGCGAGAGCGGCGCGAGCAGCTCCGTCTCCCCCGCGCGGACGGCCGCGTCGCGCAGGCGGACCAGCGGCAAGGGGCCCGGCTCGGACGCGGGGCGGCGGCGGGGAGCGAGCAACGGCATGCCCTCATCCTCCCAGCGGGTGTGCGGACGAAGGCGGCTGTGCGCGGTATCAGGCGGCGGGGTGGGCGCTGTCGCGGGCCGCACATCCGCCGGTCATCGGCGCGTAACACGCGCCGACTACGGTGACCGCGGGGCGCGACCGCGGCCCGGAACAGGAACGCCACCGTGACCCTCACGCCTCCCGCCACCGGCACCGCCCTCGATCGCGGAGCGCCGCCGAGCGCCGAGCTCCACATCCACATCGAGGGCACGATCGAGCCCGAGCACATCGTCGAGATGGCGCGCCGCAACGGCATCGCGCTGCCGACCGAGGACCTCGACGCCCTGCGCGCGCGCTACGCCTTCCAGGACCTCGCGTCCTTCCTGGAGCTGCACTACTCGAACCTCACGGTCCTGAAGACGGAGCGCGACTTCTTCGAGCTGGCCACCGGCTACCTCGATCGCTCGAAGCTCGCCAACGTCCGACGCGCCGAGATCTTCTTCGATCCGCAGACGCACCTGGGCAACGCGGTGCCGCTCGACATCGTGATGGCCGGGCTCACCCGCGCGCTCGGGCGGAGCGAGGAGACGCACGGCATCTCGACCGACCTGATCATGTGCTTCCTGCGCGACCTCGGCGCCGACGCGGCGGACGAGATGCTGACGGCGATCCTCCCCTACCGCGAGCACATCATCGGTGTCGGGCTCGACTCGAACGAGGTCGGCTTCGGACCGGAGCTCTTCATCGACGTCTACGCGCGCGCCGCGGCGGAGGGGCTGCACCTCGTCGCGCACGCGGGCGAGGAGGGCGGCCCGGAGACGGTCGCCGAGACGCTCGAGCTGCTGAAGGTGGAGCGGATCGACCACGGCATCCGCGCGATGGAGGACCCGGCCGTCGTGGCGATGCTCCGTGTGCAGCGCGTGCCGATCACGGTCTGCCCGCTGTCGAACGTGGCACTGCGCGCCGTCGACACGATGAAGGACCACCCGCTGCCGGCGATGCTGGACGCCGGGCTGATCGTCACGGTCTCCAGCGACGACCCGCCGTACTTCGGCGGCTACGTCGATGCGAACTACCGCGCGCTGGTCGAGGAGCTCGGGATGGACGACGCCCAGCTGGAGCGCCTCGCGCTCAACTCCTTCGACGCCGCCTTCATCTCCGCCGAGGACCGCACCCGCTGGCAGGCCGAGGTCCGCGCCCACTTCGCGTCCTGATCCCCGCCGCGAGATGCCACTTGTGCACGCGACACGCCGTGAGACGCGTGCACAAGTGGCATCTCGCGGGGAGGGCTAGCCCTCGGGGTGCGGGGCGAGGTCGGGGGTCGCGCGGTCGAGGTCGGCGGCCTCCTCCTCGGGGCGGGGGGCGATCGTCTCGTCCTCCTCGAGCTCGGGGATGCTCGGCTCGTCGGGGCCGGGGATGCGCGGCGGGACGGAGTGCTCGTCGGAGGCGGTCATGATCGTCCTTCGTTCGGGGTCGGTGTCGTCGGGGTCGGTGTCGTCGGGGTCGGAGTCGTCGGGCGGCGTCCGGAACGGTGGCGCCGCCCGGTCGAGAGGGTTGCCGGCGGTCAGCTCGCGACGGCGGCGGGCTCGGGGAAGAGCGCGTCGAGCAGGTTCGCGACCCAGTCGATCAGCGCGCGGTCGCCGAGCGGGACGCCGTCGAGCACCGGCATCGGCACGACCACGGCGTTCGCCTGCTGCAGGTACTTCGCGGTCGGGTACATCCGGCGCAGGCGCACCTGGATCGAGTCGGCGAGGTGCGCCGGCGCGACGCGGACGTTCGAGCCCATCGCGACCACGTCGCTGAGACCGGCGCGCTGCGCCCGCATCCGCAGCCGCGAGACCAGGACGAGGTTCTCGACCGCCTCGGGCAGCTCGCCGTAGCGGTCGGTCAGCTCCTCGACCACGAGGTCGACGCTGCCCTCCTTCGCGGTCGGCGAGGTCGCCGCGGACAGCTTCTGGTACGCCTCCAGGCGCAGCCGCTCGCTGTCGACGTACTCCTCCGGGATCCGCGCGTCGACCGGCAGCTCGAGCCGCAGCTCGGTCTGCCCCTCCGCCACCTCGCCGCGGAAGCCGTCGACGGCCTCGCCGATCATCCGCAGGTAGAGGTCGAAGCCGACGCCCTGGATGTGGCCGGACTGCTCGCCGCCGAGCAGGTTGCCCGCGCCGCGGATCTCGAGGTCCTTCAGCGCGATCTGCATGCCGCCGCCGAGGTCGGAGTTCGCGGCGAGCGTCTGCAGGCGATCGTGCGCGGTCTCCGACAGCGGCTTCATCTCGTCGTAGAGGAGGTAGGCGTAGGCGCGCTCGCGGCCACGGCCGACGCGACCGCGCAGCTGGTGCAGCTGCGAGAGGCCGTACTTGTCCGCGCGGTCGACGATCAGTGTGTTCGCGTTCGGGATGTCCAGGCCGGTCTCGACGATGGTCGTCGAGACGAGCACGTCGAACTTGCGCTCCCAGAAGTCGACGATGATCCGCTCGAGCTGCGACTCGCTGAGCTTGCCGTGCGCGACGGCGATGCGCGCCTCCGGCACCAGCTCGGCGAGCTGCGCGGCGACGCGGTTGATCGTCGAGACGCGGTTGTGCACGAAGAACACCTGGCCCTCGCGCAGCAGCTCTCGCCGGATCGCGGCCGAGACCTGCTTCTCCGAGTACGGGCCGACGAAGGTGAGGATCGGGTGGCGCTCCTCCGGCGGCGTCGCCAGCGTCGACATCTCGCGGATGCCGGTGACCGCCATCTCGAGCGTGCGCGGGATGGGTGTGGCGCTCATCGAGAGGATGTCGACGTTCTTCTTCAGCGCCTTCAGCTTCTCCTTGTGCTCGACGCCGAAGCGCTGCTCCTCGTCGATCACGAGGAGGCCGAGGTCCTTGAAGACGATGTTGTCGCTGAGGAGGCGGTGGGTCGCGATGACCATGTCGACGGTGCCGTCGGCGAGGCCCTCGATCGTCTCCTTCGACTCCTTCGCGCTCTGGAAGCGGCTGAGGGCGCGCAGGTGCACCGGGAAGCCGGCGAAGCGCTCCTGGAACGTCTCGAGGTGCTGGCGCACGAGCAGGGTGGTCGGCACGAGCATCGCGACCTGCTTGCCGTCCTGGATGGCCTTGAACGCGGCGCGCACGGCGACCTCGGTCTTGCCGAAGCCGACGTCACCGGAGAGCAGGCGGTCCATCGGGATCGGCCGCTCCATGTCGGCCTTGACCTCGTCGATCACGGTCAGCTGGTCGGGCGTCTCCGCGAACGGGAACGCCTCCTCCAGCTCGCGCTGCCACGGGGTGTCCGGCGGGAAGGAGTGGCCGCGCGAGGCCATCCGGGCGGAGTAGAGCTTCACCAGCTCGACCGCGATGTCGCGGACCGCGCGGCGCGCCTTGCTCTTCGCCTGCGCCCAGTCGCTGCCGCCCATCTTGCTCAGCGCGGGGGCCTCGCCGCCGACGTACCGGGAGAGGAGGTCGAGCTGGTCGGTCGGGACCAGCAGCTTGTCGCCCGGGAAGCCGCGCTTGCTGGGCGCGTACTCGAGGACGAGGTACTCGCGCCGGGTCTTCACGGCGTTGCGCCCGCCGCTGGAGACCTCGCGCTGCGAGAGCTCGACGAAGCGGCCGATGCCGTGGGTGGCGTGCACGACGAAGTCGCCGGGGCTGAGCTGCAGCGGATCGACGACGTTCTTCCGTCGCGAGGCGAGCTTCTTCACGGCGCGCGAGTCGTAGCCGACGGTGCGGCCGTAGAACTCCGTGTCGGTGAGCAGCGCGACCTTGGCGCCGTCGACCTCGAAGCCGTGGTCGACGTTGGCCTGCAGCACGTAGGCGAGGCCGGGCTCGAGCTCGGCGGGCAGATCGGGGACGATGCGGGCGGCGACCTCGTGCTCGGCGAGCACCTGGTCGGTGCGCTCGACGGTGCCGGTGCCGGGGGCGGTCAGCACCACGCTCCAGCCGTCCGCCAGGCGGGCGCGCACGTGCGCGAGCGCGCCCTCGACCGCGCCGCCGAAGCCGGGCACGGGCTCGCCGTCGACGCGGACGGCGAGGATCTCGTCGATCCCGAGGTCCTCCGGCAGCACCTCGGCCTCGCCGGCGGCGGGACCCTGGCGGAAGGTGCTCATCGTCCACCACGGGTGGTCGGGCGTCTCGGCGCCGGGAGCGCTGAACTTCACGGCGTCGCGGAGGGCGCCGAGCGAGATGAACTCGCCGGAGGCCAGGTCGATCGGGGCCTCGGCGCCGGCGGTCGCGGCGCTCCACGCGGCCTGGAGGAACTCGCGGTTCGTCTCGGCGAGGCTGATCGCGCGGGTGGCGACCCGCTCCGGGGCGAGCACGGCCACCGCGGCGCCGGCCGGGAGGTAGTGCGAGATCGGGACGAGGCGCTCCAGCAGCGCGGGCGCGAGCGACTCCATGCCCTCCACCGGGATGCCCTCGGCGATCTTCGCGAGCATCGCGGAGAGGCTCGGGAACTCGTGCAGCATCTCGCGGGCGCGCTGGCGGACGGCCGGCACGAGCAGCAGCTCGCGGCTCGGCGGCAGCACGACGGAGTCGGCCTCCCCCGGCAGCGAGCGCTGGTCGGCGACGGAGAAGCCGCGGATGGAGTCGACCTCGTCGCCGAAGAAGTCGATGCGGCTGGGGTGCTCGGCCACGGCCGGGAAGACGTCGAGGATGCCGCCGCGGACCGCGAACTCGCCGCGCCGGGTGACCATGTCGACCCGCGAGTAGGCGAGGTCGACCAGCTCGGACGAGATCCGGCCGAGGTCGTAGCCGCGGCCGCCCTTGACCAGGCGGATCGGCGCGATGTCGGCGAGGTTGTCGGCGACCGGCTGCAGCGCGGCGCGCACCGAGGCGACGACGACGAGCGGCTTCTCCCCCGACCAGGTCTTCATCCGGCGCAGAGCGTCGAGGCGGCGGCCGACGATCTCGGCGCTCGGGCTGAGGCGCTCGTGCGGCAGTGTCTCCCAGGCCGGGAACTCGACGACCTCGGCGTCCGGCAGCACGCAGCTGAGCGACGCGCGGATGTTCTCGGAGTCGCGCCCCGTCGCGGTGACGACGAGCGCGGCCTGCGGACGGTCGGCCTCGGCGCGGCGCTCCAGGAGGCCCGCCAGCAGGGGGACGCGGAGGCCGTCGGCCACGGAGAAATCGGCGTCGCGGATCGCGAACGCGAGAGCGTCGTCGAACGTGGAGGCGCGCGAGAGCGCCGAGATGATCCGGTTGAGAGGCACCGGAGGAGTTTACTGCCGACCTCCGACGTGCTCGCTTTCTGCGCCGGTCTTCGCCCGGCGCAGCGCAGTCGGCTGTGCGACGGGGTGCGTTCCGCAGAGCGTCCTGCGTTCGGCTCTTCGAAATCGCTTGGCACACGATTTCGAATTCGCCTGCCGGGTGGTCGGCTGGTCTGCCGGGTGGTGGTGCTCGATCCGTCAGGAGTGGTCGCTCGGGAGGGGCTGGAGCAGCCGGTTGCGACGGATCGGCGCCGGGAGCGCGGGCGGAGCCGCCGCGCTGGGGAGGTCGGTCTCGATACGCCCCTGCGGGGCTACTCGACCAGCATGGAGTGCGCGCCCCTCGCGAGGTCGCGGCAGCCGCAGCATGCTGGTCGAGGCGGCCGCCCAGCGGTCGTCTCGACGTACCGCACTACGGGGTCGTGTGGACCTTCAGCTGGGCGGCCTGGAGGCCGGCGTCGGCGATCAGCTCGACGGCGTCGGCGGCGTCGGCGATCAGGATCGGCAGGTTCTCGTGCTCGGGGCCCGCGAAGTCCTTGAGGACGAAGTCGGCGGCGGGCTGGCGGCCGGGCGGGCGGCCGATGCCGACGCGCACGCGGAGGAAGTCGGCGCCGTCGGTCGCGGCGAGGATGTCGCGGATGCCGTTGTGGCCGCCGTGGCCGCCGCCGTTCTTGAGGCGCAGGGTGTCGAAGGGGATGTCGAGCTCGTCGTGCACGACGATCAGGCGCACGGGCGCGAGGGAGTAGAAGTCGAGCAGCTGCGCCGTCGGGCCGCCCGAGAGGTTCATGAAGCTGTTCGGCTTGCCGAGGATCAGCTTCGGTCCGCCGGGGCGGAGGAAGCCCTCGGCGACCACGGCGTTCGCGCGGTTGTGCCGGCGGAACGAGCCGCCGATCCGGGTCGCGAGCTCGTCGAGCACCATCTGCCCCACGTTGTGCCGATTGCGCGCGTACTGCGCGCCCGGGTTGCCCAGTCCGACGACCAGCCAGGTCTCGCCCATCTCGTTCCCTCTTCTCGATGCGCTCAGCAGCGACGTCTTCCGCGGGGCGAAGCCCCCGGACGCGGAACGGGCCCGCTCGCGATCGCGGCGGGCCCGTCCGTGCGGGTGGTGCTCCGACTACTCGGCGGCCTCGGTGGGCTCGGCCGGCGTGGTGGGCTCGCCCTCCTCGCCCAGGTCCTGCTCGACCTCCTCGGTGACGTTCACGATGAGCGCCTCGGGGTCGGTGAGCAGCGTCGCGCCCTCGGGGAGCGTGACGTCGGCGGCGGTGATCTGCGTGCCGGCCTCGAGGCCCTCGACCGAGACGACGACGTTCTGCGGGATCTTCGTGGCGTCGACCTCGAGCGAGAGCGTGTTCGCCTCGGTGGAGACGAGCGTGCCGGGAGCGGCCTCGCCCTCGACGTGCACGGGGATGTCGACCGAGACCTTCTCGCCGAGACGGATGACCGCGAGGTCGATGTGCTCGATGATCTGGCGGACCGGGTCGCGCTGGATGTCCTTGACCAGCGACGTCTGGGCGACGCCCTCGATGTCGAGCTCGAGGATCGCGTTCGCCTTGCGGGTCAGCAGGAGGATCTGGTGGCCGGGCAGCGTGACGTGCACGGGCTCGGTGCCGTGGCCGTAGAGGACCGCGGGGATCTTGTTCTGGGCGCGGATCTTGCGGGCCGCTCCCTTGCCGAACGAGGTGCGGACCTCGGCGACGACCTTGTTGGTGAGTTCTGCCATGGTGTTCTCCTGGACGGCGCCGTGCGCCGCCTGCTCGGGTCCCGGCCTGGGGCCGCGGACGGGGTTTCGACTCGAACGCGTGTCTGCGTGAGGAAAGGTCCGCGGCGCTCCTTCCGGAGCTCCACCTGGTTCCACCGCGTCGATCACGGATGCACGGGGCATCCCTCGCCGAAGTTCAGCTACCCACCCTACCGGCCGCGCGGCCGAGCCGCCACCCGCGGGCGCCCCTACCGCGCCCCCAGCCGGGCTGGCTAGCGTGCGGGCATGACTTCTGACGACTTCGGCTCCTACGTCGAGAAGAACGGCTTCCACCGCGACACCAACTACATCCCGACCCGCATCACCGCGGACGGCCGCGACGGCTACCCGGTCGAGGCGGGCCGCTACCGGCTCGTCGTCTCGCGCGCCTGCCCGTGGGCGAACCGCGCGGTGATCGTCCGCCGCCTGCTCGGCCTCGAGGACGCGCTGTCGATGGGCATCTGCGGCCCGACGCACGACAAGCGCAGCTGGACCTTCGACCTCGACCCGGGCGGCGTCGACCCGGTGCTCGGCATCCCGCGCCTGCAGGACGCGTTCCTCGCCCGCTTCCCCGACTACCCGCGCGGCATCACGGTGCCGGCGATCGTCGACATCCCCACCGGCCAGGTCGTCACCAACGACTACCCGGTGATGACGCTGGACTTCTCGCGCGAGTGGACGGAGTTCCACCGCGACGGAGCGCCCGACCTGTATCCGGAGAAGCACCGCGACGAGATCGACGAGGTCGCGGAGCTGGTCTTCCAGGACGTCAACAACGGCGTCTACAAGTGCGGCTTCGCCGGCTCGCAGAAGTCGTACGACCGGGCGTACGACGCGCTCTGGGCGCGACTCGACTGGCTGGAGGAGCGCCTGAGCACGCAGCGCTACCTCGTCGGCGACACGATCACCGAGGCCGACGTCCGTCTCTTCACGACGCTCGCCCGCTTCGACGCCGTCTACTACAGCCACTTCAAGGCCAACCGAAACCTGCTCTCGGCGATGCCGGCCCTCTGGGGCTACGCCCGCGACCTGTTCGCGACCCCGGGGTTCGGCGACACGATCGACTTCACGCACATCAAGTCGCACTACTACGAGGTGCAGCGCGACATCAACCCGACCGGCGTCGTGCCGAAGGGCCCGGACCTGTCCGGCTGGCTCGTCCCCTCGCACCGCGAGGAGCTCGGCGGCCGCCCGTTCGGCGACGGCACCCCGCCCGGCCCGCCGATCCCCGCCGAGGTCGACCCCGAGGGCCACGGCGCCTGAGGTCTGAACGGCCGTGCGTCGGAGGGAGGACCTCCGTGCACGGCCGCTCCCGGCTGCGCGCCCGACCCCGGCGCTAGCCTGAATCCGTCAACCCTGAACGTGTACGTCGAGGAGAACCGTGTCTGACCAGCCCACCGCCACAGCCAACATCGGAGTCGTCGGTCTGGCGGTGATGGGCTCGAACCTGGCCCGCAACCTCGCCAGCCGCGAGGGCAACACCGTCGCCGTCTACAACCGCTCGTACGGGCGCACCGAGACGCTGATCACCGAGCACCCCGAGGCCGGCTTCGTCGCCTCGGAGACCATCGAGGCCTTCGCCGCCTCGCTGAAGACCCCGCGCACGGCGATCATCATGGTCCAGGCCGGCCGCGGCACCGACGCCGTGATCGAGCAGCTGACCGCCGCGTTCGAGCCCGGCGACATCATCGTCGACGGCGGCAACGCGCTGTTCACCGACACCATCCGCCGCGAGAAGACCGTCCGCGAGACCGGCATCCACTTCGTCGGCACCGGCATCTCCGGCGGCGAGGAGGGCGCGCTCAAGGGCCCGTCGATCATGCCCGGCGGCTCGGTCGAGTCGTACAAGACTCTCGGCCCGATCCTCGCCTCGATCGCCGCGGTCGCCGAGGGCGAGCCCTGCGTCACCCACATCGGCACCGACGGCGCCGGCCACTTCGTCAAGATGATCCACAACGGCATCGAGTACGCCGACATGCAGCTCATCGCCGAGGCCTACGACCTGCTCCGCACGGTCGGCGGCCACGAGCCCGCCGCCATCGCCGACGTCTTCGACGCCTGGAACAAGGGCGACCTCGAGTCGTACCTCATCGAGATCACCGCGGAGGTGCTCCGCCAGGTCGACGCCGACACCGGCAAGCCCTTCCTCGACATCGTGCTCGACCAGGCCGGCTCGAAGGGCACCGGAGTCTGGACCGTGCAGAACGCGCTCGACCTGGGCGTGCCCGTCGGCGGCATCGCCGAGGCCGTCTTCGCCCGCGCAGTCTCCTCCAAGCCCGCGCAGCGCTCCGCCGTGCAGAAGCGCGTCACCTCGCGCCCGACGCCCGTCGCCCTCTACGACGGCTTCGAGGACGACGTCCGCGCCGCCCTCTACGCCTCCAAGGTCGTCGCCTACTCGCAGGGCTTCGACGCGATCATCGCCGGCGCCGAGAAGTACGGCTGGGAGATCGACAAGGGCGCCGTCGCGAAGATCTGGCGCGCGGGATGCATCATCCGCGCCCAGTTCCTCAACCGCATCGTCGACGCCTACGCCGAGAACGCGGAGATCACGACGCTGCTCGAGGACCCGTACTTCGCCGAGGCCGTCGCCAACGGCGAGGCCGCCTGGCGCCGCATCGTCTCCACCGCCGCGCTCTCGGGCGTGCCGATCCCCGGCTTCGGCGCCGCGCTGTCGTACTACGACTCGCTCGCCTCCGAGCGCCTGCCCGCCGCCCTCGTGCAGGGCCAGCGCGACTTCTTCGGCGCGCACACCTACCAGCGCGTCGACAAGGAGGGCACCTTCCACACGCTGTGGTCGGGCGACCGCACCGAGGTCGAGCAGGACCCGTCCACGCACTGACCCGCGGCAGCACCCGAGTAGCGCGCTCTCGCTCGGCGGATCCTTGGGCCCGCGAAGTGAGAGCGCGTTACTTTATCGTCTTGAAATGACGAAATGACCATAGATCAGTGGGTGAAGAAGGGCTCTCAACAATGAAGTGGGGATCGATTCCCCTAACCTTGGAACCGATCGAATCTTTGAAGTTCGCAAGAACTCCATTGGCGTTACTCAGCCGGCCACCCTTGGACGGGGGAAGGTGGACATGGAATATCACTTTCACCCGAGTGGCGCGAAGCGCGATCACCGCGAAGGCCTGTTCGTCTCCGACCGCCCATTCGCGGGCCGCAACCAATCCCCCTAGGGTATCGAGACACTTCTGCGCAATCTCGAGAGGCAGAGTGTCGAAAGGTATGCGTTTCGAATTCGGATGAGTGTAGTCCTTGATCTCAATCAAATAAAGGATCGATTCGCGAATGGCAACAATATCGACGCCCTTCGCATTCATCTTATTGAGCCGATTGCGATAGAACGCCCATTCGTCATACTTGCTGACTTCCCATTCGTCTTCAAATGAGAACACTAAGTCCTTCTCTTTGATTTCGACCATCTACTCGACCATCCCGAGATAACGCGCCGACTGCTGTAACTCTTCATCGAGAGCGGTGATGTCGCTCAGGTCATGTAGCGACGGTCCCTGCGATACTGCGATG
The DNA here is from genome assembly GCF_022815565.1 of Rathayibacter sp. VKM Ac-2926. Classification (NCBI taxonomy): domain Bacteria; kingdom Bacillati; phylum Actinomycetota; class Actinomycetes; order Micrococcales; family Microbacteriaceae; genus Rathayibacter; species Rathayibacter sp. VKM Ac-2926. The sequence continues at coordinate 48,800 of NZ_JALGRS010000007.1, forward strand.
TCGTCTTCATCTCGGTTCAAGCCGATGAATTGGGCCGGAGCAGAGAGCGCATACGCCTCCTCACTGTTCCTCGCGAGTAGGAGCTCCAACTCCCGCAGAAGAAAAAGACTGTGCGTTGCAATGAAGACCTGCACCCCGGAACGAGATAGCTCGACGATGGTCTTCGCCACGCCTCGAAGAGTGCGGGGGTTCAGATTAGCTTCCGGCTCGTCCCAGAAGAGGTAGCCGCCATTGAGAAGCGTTCCCGACAATACCAGCCGCACCAGCATTCCGAGCTTTCGAAGGCCTTCGGCGACGAGGTGCATCTCGAGCGAGCCGATACCGGGTTGCTTTAAGTAGAAGCGGCCATTTTCTTCGACCACCGTCCCCCCAAGCGAATCTTCTATAGGAGCTAGGATTCGCCTGACCGCACCCTCTCGGGCCCCACGGAGCGGCGGTCGACCGAGGAGATCCGCCGTATCTCGCCAAGTGGCGTCGAATTCCAAGGCCCGCTCGTTATATAGCGACACGAAACCGGGGTATATTGACAGCAACTCGCGCGAAGGAAAATAGACGGACGTTTCTTCGAACCAGTGACCGGGAATGTAGCCTGTTTTGACTTCAGATCTCGAATTCGAGGCGAACGAAAAGTCGACGTATGAGTCCTCGTCAAACGCTACCACCACTTGACTCCTAGAACGCCCTCTGCGGCGATTGGCTAAACGCCCTAGAGACTCTGGTCGAAATGTCTCGACGAGCTTTGCCGCTAGCGAAAGATTTAAGTAACTTCTCGTCGGTTCTGGTCCAGCCAACTGATCCGGAGTGCCGACTGCACGAGTAACGCTATAAAGGACCTTGAGAAGTTGCGACTTCCCAGTGGAATTCTCGCCAACAATGATGTTCAAATTAGGTGAGAAATCGAAATGAGCTGATGCGAACGGGCCGAAGCCTTCTAGCTCAAGCTGGCTGATCGAGTCTCGCAACCGAGTCTCCTTCACAATCACATTATTGATGGTTTTCTCGACGCAGCTATACGCGGTATATCCGAGGAGGGTACTGCATCCCTGACGTCGACCCCCCCTCAGCGTATGGCCTGAAGCGCGGACGCAAGGCGAGCCAGACCGTAGGCGCAGCGCGCAGCACCTGTTGCGCCACCACACGCTGCTAGAACAACCTCGTCGCCGGGTAGAAACTCGAGTTGCTCCTCGCCACGCTTCGGTCGGCGGGCGGGCGGCATTGCGTTCTCGCCGGCGGTGGGCGCGGCAGCGTCACGTGCAGGGCCAGCGCGACTTCTTCGGCGCGCACACCTACCAGCGCGTCGACAAGGAGGGCACCTTCCACACGCTGTGGTCGGGCGACCGCTCCGAGGTCGAGCAGGACCCGTCCACGCACTGACCCCGCGGACGCACCCACGGGTGCACACGCAGAAGGCGCCCCCGCCCGTCGGATCCTCGGATCCCGCGGGCGGGGGCGCCTTCGTCGTGCGGAGCGACGGGTCGCCGGGTCAGCGCAGCCAGACCGTCGTCGCCGGCGGCAGCAGGCGCCCCTCGAGCGGCGCGCTCGCGAGCAGCACCTCGGCCTCGGGGAGCGCGACCGGCTCCTCGCCGAGGTTGGTCACCGAGTGCCAGCCGTTCGGGCGCGCGAAGTGCAGCACGCCGGGCTGCGCGTCCCGCCACTCCAGGCTCTCGTCGGTCTGCAGCTCGTGCCGGAGCGCGAGGGCGCTGCGGTAGAGCGCGAGCGTCGAGTCCTCGGCGAGCTCCTCCGCTTCGACGGAGGAGTCGGCGAACCAGGCGGGCTGGGGCAGGTGCGCGCCACCGGGGCCGAAGCCGAAGGAGTCGCCGGTCGCCTCCCAGGGCAGCGGGACTCGGCAGCCGTCGCGGCCGACGTCGGTGCCGCCGCTGCGGAAGAACGTCGGGTCCTGGCGGTCGGCGTCCGGGATGCCGGCCACCTCGTGCAGGCCGAGCTCCTCGCCCTGGTACAGGTAGGCCGAGCCGGGCAGGGCCAGCAGCAGGAGGGTCGCGGCGCGGGCCCGGCGGAGGCCCAGGGCGCGGTCGAGCACCGGCTCCGCTCCCCCGCTGAGCAGCCACTGCTTCGCGGGGGCGCTCTCGGCCGCGCCCTTCTGCGGGAGCCCGTAGCGGGTCGCGTGCCGGACGACGTCGTGGTTGGAGAGCACCCAGGTCGTCGACGAACCCGACTCCGCGGCCAGTTCGAGGTTGAAGGTGATCAGCCGGCGGAACTCCTCCGCGTCGAGGTCGGCCTCGAGCAGGTCGAAGTTGAAGGCCTGGCCGAGCCCCTCGGGGCTCGCGTAGCGGGCGCGGCGGGAGGCGTCGACCCAGGCCTCCGCGACGGCGGTGCGCGGCGGGTCGTAGGAGTCGAAGAGGGCGCGCCACTCGGCGTAGACCTCGTGCACCTCGTCGCGGTCCCAGAACGGGTGGCTGCCGTCGATCCGCTGGCCGTCGATCTCGGCGGCCGCGGGGAGCGGCTCGGTGAGGTCCTTGACCAGCGAGTGCGCCACGTCGATCCGGAAGCCGTCGACGCCGCGGTCGGACCAGAAGCGGAGGGTCTCGAGGAAGTCGTCGCGGATCTCGCGGTTCGCCCAGTTCCAGTCGGGCTGCTCCTTCGCGAAGAGGTGCAGGTACCACTGGCCGTCGCCGACCGGCTCCCAGGCGGGGCCGCCGAAGACGGACTCCCAGTCGCTCGGCGGCAGGGCGCCGTCCTCGCCGCGGCCGTCGCGGAAGACGTAGCGTTCCCGGGCGGGCGAGCCCTTCGGGGCGGCGAGCGCCTCCTGGAACCACGGGTGCAGGTCGGAGGAGTGGTTGGGCACGATGTCGACGATGACGCGGATGCCGCTCTCGTGCAGGCGGGCCGTCATCTCGTCGAACTCGGCGAGCGTGCCGATCCGCGGGTCGACGTCCCGGTAGTCGGCCACGTCGTAGCCGCCGTCGGCCAGCGCGGACGGGTAGAACGGGCTGAGCCAGACCGCGTCGATCCCGAGCTCCCGCAGGTACGGGATCCGCTCGAGGATGCCGGCGAGGTCGCCGATCCCGTCACCGTTCGCGTCCGCGAAGCTCCGCGGGTATATCTGGTAGACGGCCGCCTGCCGCCACCACTGGGCGTCCTCGGTCGTGCCGCTCCTGCTGAGTACCGTGTCCGTCACGGGTGTCCTTCCGTTCGTCGTGGTCTGTGGTCTGGTCTGGTGGTTCGTCGTCGGCCGCGGCCGAGCGCTCGGTGACGGCGGGTCTCGATACGCCCCTGCGGCGCTACTCGACCAGCATGTTCGGGGCCGGCTCGTGCGCAGCACGGCACCCTCGCCTCCCGGAGTCGAGCCCGCGGGTCTCGGGGTGGTCGGCTGCAAGGCGGAGGAGGGAGGCGTAGCGGAGCTACGGCGACCGACGACAACGCCGCAGACGGCCGCCCCGAGGCCCGCGAGCCCTACTTGATGGCGCCTTGAGTAACGCCCGACATGACCCAGCGCTGGGTGAACAGGTAGACGATGATCGCCGGGGCCATCGCCATCAGGTAGGAGGCGAAGGCGACGTTGTAGTCGTTGCTGAACTGGGTCTGGAAGATCTTCTGCAGCACCGGGAGCGTCTGCAGCGACGGGTCCGAGGTGATCAGCGACGGCATCATGAAGTCGTTCCAGGAGGCGAGGAAGGCGAAGATGCCGACCGTCGCGCTCATCGGGGCGAGCAGCGGGAAGACGAGCCGCCAGAAGACCTGGTTGGTGGTCGCGCCGTCGAGCCGGGCGCTCTCCTCGAGCTCCTCGGGCAGCGAGCGGAGGAACGCGGTGAAGAGCATCACGCTGAAGCTCAGCTGGAACATCACGTGCAGGATCGCGACGCCGAGCGGGTTGTCGAGCCCGACGAGTCCGGTGAGCGAGACCTGCGACAGCGCGAGCACCGGGAACGGCAGGAACATCGCCGCGAGCAGGTAGAAGAACGACCAGCGGTAGAAGCGCTTGCTCCAGTTCCGCGAGATCGCGAACGCGGCGAGGGCCGAGAGGACGATGGTGCCGCCGACCGTGATCGCCGAGACGAAGACCGAGACGGCGAACCCGCGGGGGAAGTCGGTCAGGTTCCAGGCCTGGACGAAGCCGTCGACTGAGAACGGCAGCGGGATCGAGAAGGCGTTGCCGTCGACCGCCTGGGCGCCGGTCTTGAAGGCCATCGTCAGCGTCACCCACAGCGGGCCGATCACCGAGAGGGCGCAGACCACGAGGACGAGGGTGAGCAGGAGGCTCGAGCGCCGCCGCTTCCCCCCGCGACGGGCGTCGGCGTCGACGGCGGCGCGGGTGCCGGGGAGGGACGGGGCGAGGGGGACCTGGCTGGTCATCAGAAGGCCGCCTTTCCGCGCGAGACGCGCAGCTGTACGAGCGCGATCACGAGCGCGATGAGGAAGAAGATCGTGGCGTTGGCCATCTGGTAGGCGTAGTCGCCGCTGGTGAAGCCGGAGAAGATCGTCATCGCGACGCTGCGGGTCGAGGTCCCGGGGCCGCCGTCCGTCAGGCCGACGATGATGTCGTAGGAGTTGAGGAAGTTCTTGAAGCCGATCACGAGGTTGATCACGACGTAGCCCGCGACGAGCGGCAGCGTGATCGAGCGCAGCTGCCCCCAGCTGGAGGCGCCGTCGAGCGAGGCGGCCTCGTAGACGTCGCCGGGGATCGAGAGCACGCCGGCGATGTAGATCAGCAGCGCGGAGGGCACGGCCTGCCAGGCGGTCACGATCACGATCGCGAGCCAGGCCAGGTTCGGATCCGCCAGGATGCTGCTGGCCAGCGGCGTCGCTCCGACCGACTGCGCGAAGGCGGGCAGCGAGTTGGAGAACAGGAAGTTGAAGACGAACGCGATGATGATGCCCGACACCACCATCGGCAGCACGAACACCGCCCGCAGCGCGACCTTCCCGCGGATCTGCGAGGTCAGCGCGATCGCCAGCAGGAAGGCGACGACGTTGACCAGCAGCACGGTCACCAGCGCGAGGCCCACGGTGAAGCCGTAGGAGGCGAGGATCGCCGGGTCCGAGAACAGGGCGACGTAGTTGGTGAGGCCGATGAAGCTCCACTCGCCGAAGCCGATCGAGTCGGTGAAGCTGAAGAAGATCCCCATCAGCGCCGGGAGGGTGATCGCGAGCGTGAAGAGCACGAGCGCGGGGAGCAGGTAGAGCAGGAAGGTGCGGTCGGTGCGCGGCTTCCGGCGCGGGGCGACGGCCGCGCGGGGAGTCGCGACGGTGCGCTCCTCCGGGCGGGCGGGGGCGGAGAGGGCCATGGTGTCTCGTCTCTGAGAGGTGGTCGGGGAGGTCTAGGAGCGGAACGCGATGCGCGCCCAGTCGGCGTCGATCGTGCGGAGCGTCGCGGCGGGGTCGGAGCCGAGGGCGACGCCCTGGACGTAGTTCTGCAGCGGGATGTTCTGCGGCACGAGCTGCGAGGCGCCGAGGCTGAACGCCGCCCGGTCGTAGAACTCCTGCAGCTCGACGAGGGTGGGCTGGGTGACGGCGGGGGCGTCGGTGGTGACGCCGAAGGCGTTGTTGTCGGCGTTGTAGGCGTCGATGATCTCCGGCTGCATCAGGAAGGAGAGGAACTCGCGCGCCGCCGCCTTCTTGGTCGAGGCCTCCGGGATCCAGAGCGCGAGGTCGACGTTCACCCGCACGCGGCGCTCGTCCGGATCGTCCGTCATCGGCAGCGGGAAGGCGCCGATCGAGAGGTCCGGGGCGGTCTTCGCGATCTCGCTCAGCGCCCACGGGCCCTGGAAGTACATCGCCGCCTCGCCGTTCGAGAAGGCCAGGTTGCCGTCGCCGTAGGCACGGCTGGCCGCGTTCGGCTGCGCGTAGCCGGCGAGCTGCACCATCTGGTCGACGGGAGCGGCGAAGTCCTTCTCGAACGAGACCGGCGAGGAGGGGCCGACGTCGGCGCCCTGCTCCTTCAGCTGCGAGAAGAAGGCCTCGAGGTCGACGGTCCCGCCGACGGAGTAGTCGAACAGCCCCTGCGCGACCGTCCACGGGTCCTTGTAGGTGCCGTAGATCGGGGTGATGCCCGCCGCGGTCAGCGCGTCGCAGACCGCGAGGAACTCGGTCCAGGTGGTCGGCACCTCGAGGTTCTGCGCGGCGAAGATCTCGCGGTTGTAGAGCACCGCCGACATCATCAGCGAGTAGGGCAGCACGCTGGTGCGGCCCGGGTAGGACGCGGTCTGCTCGATCAGCGGCTGCAGGTCGGGGTTGATCCGCTTCGCCTCGGCCATGTCGGACAGGTCGCTCAGGGCGCCCCGCTCGACGAACCGCGCGACCTCGAAGTTGTAGTTCAGGCAGCCGAGGTCCGGCGGATTGGTGCGCACGAAGCCCGCCGAGAGGTTCGAGGAGAAGTCGTGCACGACCCGCACCCGCGACTGCGCGGCGTGGAAGCGGTCGATGACCTCGTCGAAGTAGCCGATCACCTCGGGCTTGGACTGGAAGAAGGTGATCTCGGTGACCCCGCCCGAACCGGAGGGGGAGGCGCAGGCGGCGAGGCCGAGCGCGGCGGCGCCGGCACCCGCCGCGGTGAGCAGGGTGCGCCGGCTGAGGGCGGTGGTGGTGAGGGGCACGTCGTCGTCTCCCGGGTTGCGGATAAGTTGCTTCGGTGACTAAATCTAGGTAATAAATCTAGTACGCGATGTACTGTTGCAGCCGATCCGGCCGACGTCAAGGGGAAGGGGGACGCGATGTCCGAGAGCAGGCTCTCCCTGAGCACCGGCTCGTTCCAGCGCCGGCGCAGCGCGCTCGACGTGCTCGAGCGCGCCTGGACCGGCGAGGCGGTGACCGCCTCCGCTCTGATCGAGCGCACCGGCCTCACCCGCTCCACCGTGATCGCCGTCTGCGACGACCTGATCGAGCTCGGCTGGCTGGAGGAGCTGGAGAACCAGCGCGCGGCCGGCGACTACGTCAAGGGGCGGCCTGCGCGCCGGTACGCACTCCGCCGCCGCGCGGGCGTCATCGTGGGCGTCGACGCCGGACAGCACAGCGTCGGCGTCTTCGTCGCCGATCTGCTCGGCGAGACCCTCGTGCGGCACGTCGAGGCCGTCGATCACGAGCTCGTCGAGGACCTCCCGCACGAGCGCCGCGTCGCCGACATCGATCGGGTGCTCGACCGCGCCCTCCTCCTCGCCGGCGTGACCCACGACGAGGTCCTCGCGCTGACCCTCGGCGTCCCGGCTCCCGTCGACGCGCTCGGCCACTCCCCCGCGGGCGACAACGGCTTCTGGGGCGCGATGAACCCCGGGCTCGTGGACCACTACTCCGGCCGCGGCTGGTCGCCGGTGGTCGACAACGACGCGAACCTCGCCGCGCTGGCCGAGGGCTGGCGCGGCGCGGCGATCGGCTGCGACGACTACCTGGCGCTGCTCTCCGGCGAGCGGCTCGGCGGCGGGATCGTGCTCGGCGGCTCGCTGCTGCGCGGCGCCCGCGGCCTGACCGGTGAGATGCGCTACCTCGACCTGGTCGAGGGCGTCGGCTCGGCGGAGGGCATCGCGGCCCTCGCGCGGACCTGGGCCCGCGAGGCGCTGGCCGTGGCGGGCCGGCCGGCGTCGCTCCTCGACGCCGTGGCGCAGCCCGGGGCCGCCGAGGTGCTGGCCGCGGCCGACGCGGGCGATCCGCTGGCCTCCGCCGTCGTCGCGCGGCTGATCGACCGCCTCACCGCCATCACCGCGACCGTCGCCAACCTGCTCGACGTCTCCCTGATCGTCGTGGGCGGGGCGCTGGCCGCCTCGGCCGGCCCGCTGCTCGCGGCGGTCTCCGAGCGCCTGGTGGGCGAGGTGCACGCCCCGGCACCGCGGATCCTGCCGTCGACGCTCGGCGATCAGGCGGTCGCTCTCGGCGCGGTCCGCTCGGGACTCGGGCGGGTGCGGGCGGATCCGCTCGCGCTGCAGCTGCCGAGCCGGCCGGTCGAGACCGCCGCGCTCGCCTAGGGGCCGCTAGCGCCGGAAGGCGCGGACGATGAGCAGCAGCGCGAGCAGGACGGCGACCGCGGCGGCCGTCGCCGAGGGCAGCGCGAGCAGGAGGACGAGCGCGCCCGCCGCGGAGACGATCGCGGGCCAGCGCGCGCCGGCGACGCCGCGATCCAGCCGGCGCAGGATCAGCGCGAGCAGCGAGGCGGCGACCGCGAAGGCGAGCAGGGCGTCGGCGTCGAGGACGACCACCGCGAGCACCGACACCAGGCAGACGGCGAGCTGACCGGCTGCGGGCACGCCCGTGCGGCGGTTGCGGTGGGCGAAGGGGCCGGGGATCTCGCCCGCGTCCGCGAGCCGGACCAGCGCCGAGGCGTCGCGCCGGGTCAGGGCGACGAGCGCGAGGAGGGCGGCAAGCACGGCCGCGATGCCGACGAGGACGGCGGCGGGGGTCCCGGCTGCGACTGCGGAGAGCGAGGCCGGGACATCGGCGAGCTCCTGCGGACCGACGAGCATCAGCAGCCCGACGCCGATCACGGCCGCCACGACGGTCGTGACGCCGATCCCGAGCAGCGAGCGGCCGAGCGTCGGCGTCTCGCCGGGCGAGGCGGGAGCGAAGAGGACGAGCAGCAGGGCGGCCGCCGTTCCGGCTCCCTCCGCACCGCCGATCACCGTCTCCGACGGGGTCGCGACCGGGTCCGCGAGGGCGACGATCACGGCGGACGCCAGCAGGAGGAGCAGCACGAGCCCCAGGAGCAGGCGCGCGAGTCCGGGCGGGACGGCACCGCCGCGGAGCACGAAGAGGGTGGTGCCGACGATCAGGAGCACGGCGACCGGGCGCGCGCTCGCGCCGACGATCGAGTCGGCGGCGGTCAGCGCGAGGGCGGACGCCGCGAGGGCGCGGCCGGCGAGCCCGAGCCACTCCCCCGTCGGTCCGTCGTGCACCTCGCGGCCGGAGTCGGCGACCGCACCGACGACGGCCATCGCCGCCGCGAGCCCGAGACCGAGCAGCAGCCACCAGCCGGCCTCGTGCGCGGCGGGCGACCAGACGAGGAAGAGCGCGGCCACGGCGATCGACGCCCGCGACAGCTCGGAGGCGCGCAGCAGACCCCCCGTCCGGGTCTGATCACCATGCATGCGCATTCACTCATGCTAGGGCGTCGGACGCTCCCCCGAGCGAGCCGAAGGCCGCCGACCGCGCACGCCCCTGCTGATCGAGCAGCCCGCGCAGCGGGCGTATCGAGATCCACCACCGTCAGACGCGGGTCTGCAGACCACCCCGCGGGCGACGCCTGGTCTCGATACGCCGCTCCGCGGCTACTCGACCAGCATGGAACGGCACTGAGCCGCTCGCGCGCGAGCGGCGCCGCACCATGTTGATCGAGTAGCCCGCGCAGCGGGCGTATCGAGATCCACCACCGTCCGACGCCGGTCTGCAGACCGCCCTGCTGAGGACGGCGGGTCTCGATAAGCCGCTCCGCGGCTACTCGACCAACAAGGAACGGCACTGATCCGCTCGCTCACGAGCGGCGCCGCCCCTCCATGCTGATCGAGTAGCCCGCGCAGCGGGCGTATCGAGATCCACCACTGTCAGACGCGGGTCTGCAGACCACCCCGCGGGCGACGGCGGGTCTTGATACGCCGCTCCGCGGCTACTCGACCAGCATGTGGCGCGGAGAGCGCGGACGTCTCCGGTTGCGGCCTACGCGTCGCCGTCGAACATGGAGGTGACGGAGCCGTCGTCGAAGACCTCGTGGATCGCGCGGGCGAGCAGCGGGGCGATCGGCAGGATCGTCAGGCGGTCCCACTTCTTCTCCTCGGGCAGCGGCAGGGTGTCGGTGACGACGACCGAGTCGATGAACTCGGAGCTGAGCAGCTCGCGGGCCGGGTCCGAGAAGACGGCGTGGGTCGCGGCGACGACGACGCCGATCGCGCCAGCGGCCTTGAGGGCCTCGGCGGCCTTGGCGATGGTGCGGCCGGTGTCGATCAGGTCGTCAACGAGGAGGCAGACGCGGCCGCTGACCTCTCCGACGATCTCGTGCACCGAGACCTGGTTCGCGACCTTGGGGTCGCGGCGCTTGTGGATGATCGCGAGCGGCACGCCGAGCTTGTCGCTCCAGATGTCGGCGACGCGGACGCGGCCCATGTCCGGCGAGACGACGGTGAGGGTCGAGGGATCGAGCTTCTCGCGGAAGTGCTCGAGCAGCACCGGCATCGCGAAGAGGTGGTCGACGGGGCCGTCGAAGAAGCCCTGGATCTGCGCGGCGTGCAGGTCGACCGACATGATGCGGTCGGCGCCGGCGGCCTTGAACAGGTCGGCGACGAGGCGGGCCGAGATCGGCTCGCGACCGCGGCCCTTCTTGTCCTGGCGCGCGTAGGGGTAGAACGGCGCGACCACGGTGATCCGCTTGGCCGAGGCGCGCTTGAGCGCGTCGACCATGATCAGCTGCTCCATGAGCCACTCGTTGATCGGCGAGGTGTGCGACTGCAGGACGAAGACGTCCCCGCCGCGGACCGACTCGCCGTAGCGGACGTAGAGCTCGCCGTTCGCGAAGGTGCGCCCCTCGGTGGTGACCAGCTCGGTGCCCAGCTCGTCGGCGACCGCTTCCGCCAGTGCCGGATGCGCCCTCCCCGAGACCAGGACCAGGCTCTTCTTGTTGCTGGCGGTGATGCCCGTCACTGTGCTCCGCTTCCTCCGGTCGCGCGGTCGGTGCCCTCGGGCTCCGACGCCTGGGCGGCCTCGGCGGCGGTGGCCGACGCGGTTCCCGGACGATGGGTCTGCACCCATCCGGCCATGTTGCGCTGCGGAGCGACGGTGATGCCGAGGGCTCCGGCGGGGATGTCCTTGCGGATGACCGTGCCGGCGCCCGTGTACGCTCCGTCACCGATTCTAACGGGGGCGACGAAGACGTTGTGCGACCCGGCGCGCACGTGCGACCCCACGACGGAGGACGCCTTGTTCACCCCGTCGTAGTTGGCGAAGATCGAGCCGGCGCCGATGTTCGACTCCTCGCCGATCGTCGCGTCGCCGACGTAGGAGAGGTGCGGCACCTTCGAGCCGGCGCCGATCGTCGCGTTCTTGGTCTCGACGTAGGTGCCGATCTTGCCGCGCTCGCCGAGCACGGTGCCCGGGCGCAGGAACGAGAACGGGCCGACCTGTGCCTGAGCGCCGATCACCGCGAGCGTCGCATCCGAGCGCTTGATCACCGCGTCCTCGCCGACCTCGCAGGAGTCGAGGGTCGTGTCCGGCCCGATGATCGCCCCGGAGGCGATGACAGTCGGCCCCTTGATCTGCGTGCCGGGGAGGATCTCGACGTCGGGCGAGAGGACCGCGTCGACGTCGATCCAGGTGGTGGCCGGGTCCTGGATCGTGACGCCCTCCAGCTGCCAGCGGCGGACGATCCGGGCATTCAGCTCGAGCGCCGCGTCGGCGAGCTGGGCGCGGTCGTTGATGCCGGCGACGAGCCAGCGGTCCTGCACGGGGACGGCCTCGATCGCACGGCCGGCGGTCTTCAGCGCGGCGGCGGCGTCGGTGAGGTACTTCTCCTGCTGGGCGTTGTCGGTGCCGATGGCGCCGATCACCGCGCGGAGGGCGGCGGCCTCGAAGGCGTACACGCCGGCGTTGGTCTCGGTGAGCGCGAGCTCGGCGTCGCTCGCGTCCTTCTGCTCCACGATCGAGGCGAAGCCGCCGTCGACGCCGCGGACGATGCGGCCGAAGCCGGTCGGGTCCTCGAGCACGCAGGACAGCATCGTCAGGGCGTTGGCCGCCGCGAGGTGCTCGTCCACCAGGCGGCGCAGCGTCGGGGCGTCCAGCAGCGGGACGTCGGCGCTGAGCACCACGACGGTCCCGTCGAAGTCGTCCGGCAGCGCGGCGAGGCCGAGCTCCACGGCGCGGCCGGTGCCGGGCACCTCGTCCTGATCGACGACGAGGGCCGCGGGCGTGTGGTCCAGGACCGCGGCGGCGACCCGCTCGCGCTCGTGCCGCACGACCGTGACGACGTGGCCGGCGTCGAGCGAGGCGGCCGTGTCGAGGACGTGCCCCAGCAGCGGGCGCCCGGCGAGGCGGTGCAGGACCTTGGGGGTGCGGGACTTCATCCGGGTGCCCTGGCCTGCGGCCAGGATCACCACCGCGAGCGTGCTGTCGACCATGATTCGTTCTCCTCCGTGAGCGCCACTTGCGAGCGCCGGAGGATTCTCGGCGATCCTCAGAACTCCGTCGGCGGTCGGGCGGGCGACTCGTTTCGAACGGACAGCCGGCGGGTCCCCGGACATCTTCCGGGGCCTCGGACCAGCTGAGCGCCGCCGATCACGCTACCGGAATCGACAGCGGCCCTTCCCGGCTTCCCCATGGACGCGTCCGTGGAGTCGCCTCAGCACTCCAACCAGGCAGTGAAATCCTCGCGGTCGTATCGGGCTCGTCCGGGAGGGAGATGCCTGTTCCTGGATCGGAGCACCGAGACGTACGACCAGAGCGTGTCGCCGTCCACGAAGTGCGCGCGATACGCGATCCGCAGCAGCCCCCACGTGGTCGCCGTCTGCACCTGGATGCCGCTCGGCTCCCCGGCGAGGAGAGCGGCAGGGCCGGCGTCGTCCGTGAAGAACACGGCCTTGATGTCGCGACTGTGGATGATGGCGAGAGTCTCCGCCTCTCCGAGGTTCTTCGTTGGCGGATCCCCTGGTCGAGACAGCTGCTTGCGATAGACGGTCGTGAGGAGATGTTCTGCCGGAGTCTCCGGGAACAGCGGCTCGCCGAAGATGTCGGGCGCCTCCTTCAAGTCCTCCAGATCCGGCTCGGACGAGGACATCCAGCATTCATGGGCGACGGTGGCGCACCAGGCAGGATCCCCGAGCAGCCGACGAAGGAGGTCCATGCGGTGGAGGTAGGCGAAGTTGATCAGAACCGTGTTGTCAGGGAAGAGCCGAACCGTCACGCGAAGGCACTCCTCAGGCACCGAGACCGAGGAGGTCGGCGAGGGCATCGGAGGAGAGCGCCGACCCGTCGGTCGGCTCGTCGACCTCCAGGTCGACAGGATCCACCCCGAGCATCCACGCGAGCGTGTCCTTGCGGACGGTCCCCTGCGAGATCTGCGCGAGATGAGCGTCCTGCAGAGCGAGCGGGAATCTCCGCGTCGACGCCGCGTCCATCCGGGACGTGATGGGGTGGCCGGCGTCGGACGTGCTCCAGTGGCGTCGCAGAAGCCTCTGCGTGGGCTGCGTCGACCACGTCTCGAGATGCTCGTTCATCGGGAGGCGCAGCGCCGCGACCCGCTTCTTCAGGGCGTCGACGGAGACGCCTCGATCCCAGACGTGCTCCGCGATGTCCGACTCCGTCACTCCCGTCCAATCGATGCTCCGGATCCACGGAGAGGGAAGGAGGAGCTCGGCGGCGAAGCCGTTGGCCTCCGGCTCGCTGGAGACCGTCTCCACCGATCGACCTCGTCGGAGGGACTCCGCCTGGTGGACGAGATGCCCGAGCTCGTGGGCGAGCGACCAGTTCTCCCAGAACCAGTTCCCCGTCGCTTTGAGCGCGATGATCGCTCGATCACCGAAGCGGAAGGAGTAGGCGGAGGTCAACTCGCTCAGGCGGACGACGTCGATCCCCAGCGCGTCCAGACGGTCGGCGAAGGGACGGACGAAGTCGGCGCCGAGGGCGGCTCGCGCGGACTCGAGAGTCTCGGGGACAACGGATGCGGCGAGCTCGCCCTGCACCTGCTCATAGGCGAGCAGGACCGCGTCGAGATGCGGGAGATCGATGTCCTTGCCCGGCACGTGATGACGCCGCGTCTCCTGGTCGAAGGAGTGGCGTGCGGCCGCGATCATCCGGGTCGGGTCCGGCGCCCCGGTGATGAGGAAGTGCAGGTCCGCGTCGAGGAGATCCGCGATCTTCGCGAGCTCGATCGCGGCGAATCCGCGCTCGCCGCGGAGAGCGCGCGAGAACGCGTCCGGTGTCATTCCGACGTCCGCCGCGATGCTCCGCTGAGTGCTGCCACTCGGAAGCAGGTCGGCCACACGCCGTCCGATGTCTGCCGTCATGCGTGCAGAGTACGCGCTCGTTGGGAGAATCCCAACGTTCGCGCCACCGTGCGCGACAGCTGGGGAGCCGTACTCGGCGACCGTGCTCCTGGACGACAGAGCTCCGCCACCAGGATTCGAACCTGGACCGGACAGCTCCAAAGGCTGCCGTGCTGCCGTTACACCATGGCGGACCGCGCTCTCGCGCGCCGTCCATCCTGCCATCCGCCCGCACCCGCCGTCGCCGTGGCGTCCCCGTCGAGCGGCTCCCGGCGACTCCCGGGGCGCGCACCCGCCAGAATGGACGGGTGAGCGCGAATGACGAGGTGGACGGCATCGTCGACGCCTGGGTGCGCGAGCGGCCCGACCTCGACTTCACTCCCCTGCAGGTCTTCTCCCGGATGCGCCGGCTCGCCAAGCAGCTGGAGCGGGCGCGCGGCAGCGCGTTCGGCCGCTCGGAGCTCGAGACCTGGGAGTTCGACGTCCTCTCCGCCCTCCGCCGCGCAGGGGCGCCCTACCGGATGAGCCCGAAGCAGCTGCTCCAGGCGACGATGGTCACCAGCGGCACGATGACCAACCGGATCGACCGGCTGGTCGAGCGCGACCTCGTCGAGCGCCTCGACGATCCGAACGACGGCCGCGGCGTGCTGGTGCAGATGACGCCGTCGGGCCTGTCCCGGGTGGACGCGGCGATCACCCGGCTCGTCGACGCCGAGCAGGAGCTGCTCGGAGCCCTCACGCACGCGCAGCAGGAGCGGCTGGCGCAGCTGCTCCGCAAGCTCTCGCTCGACTTCGGCTGACTCCGCTGCAGAACATCAGCTGAGACGGGGGTCCCTCCCCCCACAGCGGAGGCACCCCCTTCTCAGCTGATGTTCTGCGCCGCGCTCAGCCCTCGAGCAGCTCCGACAGCTCCAGCCAGCGCAGCTCGAGCCCGGCCGCCTCGTCCTGGTGCTCGCGCAGCTTCGCGTTCAGGCCCAGGATGCCGTCGTAGTCGTCCGGGTCGTGGGTGGCCATCTTCTCGTGCACCGCGGCGGAGAGCTGCGTGAGCTTGTGCAGGCGCCGGTCGATCGCCGACACCTCCTTCTCGGCGGTGCGCCGCTCGGCGCCGCCGAGACCGGACGGAGCCGGAGCGGATGCGCCCGTCGAGCCGCCCGCGGGCGCGCCCTTCTCCAGCGCGCGGCGCAGGTCGAGGTACTGCTCCACACCACCGGGCAGGTGGCGGAACGCGCCGTCCATCACGGCGTACTGCTGGTCGGTGACCCGCTCGAGCAGGTAGCGGTCGTGCGAGACGACGAGGAGCGTGCCCGGCCAGGAGTCGAGCAGGTCCTCGATCGCGGCGAGCATGTCGGTGTCGAGGTCGTTGGTGGGCTCGTCGAGGATGAGCACGTTGGGCTCGCTGAGCAGGATCAGCAGCAGCTGCAGCCGGCGGCGCTGGCCACCGGAGAGGTCCTTCACCGGCGTCGAGAGCTGCGCGCTGGAGAAGCCGAGGCGCTCGAGCAGCTGCCCGGGCGTCATCTCCTTGCCGCCGATCGAGTAGCTGGTGCGCTGCTCGGCGATGATCTCGCGGACCGGCTGGTGCTGCACCTCGGTCAGCTCGCGCAGCTGCTGGTCGAGGATCGCGACGCGGACCGTGGTGCCGCGCTTGACCTTGCCGCTGGTCGGCTGCACGCTGCCGGCCACGAGGCCGAGGAGGGTCGACTTGCCGGCGCCGTTGACGCCGAGGACACCGGTGCGCTCGCCGGGCGCGATCCGCCACTCGATCCGGTTCAGCACGGTCCGCTCGCCGTAGCGGACGGTGACGTCGAGCAGGTCGACGACGTCCTTGCCGAGCCGCGAGACGGCCAGCTGCGACAGCGAGACGGAGTCGCGCACGGGCGGCTCGTTCTCGATCAGCTGGTTCGCCGCGTCGATGCGGAACTTGGGCTTGGCGGTGCGGGCCGGAGCGCCGCGGCGGAGCCAGGCCAGCTCCTTCTTCATCAGGTTCTGCCGCTTCGACTCCATGGTGGAGGCCATCCGGTCGCGCTCGACGCGCTGCAGGATGTACGCCGCGTAGCCACCCTCGAAGGGCTCGACCAGGCGGTCGTGCACCTCCCAGGTCGCGGTGCAGATCTCGTCGAGGAACCACCGGTCGTGGGTGACGACCGCGAGGCCGCCCGAGGTCGCGGCCCAGCGGCGCTTGAGGTGCTCGGCGAGCCAGGCGATGCCCTCGACGTCGAGGTGGTTGGTGGGCTCGTCGAGGAAGACGACGTCCCAGTCGCCGACGAGCAGCTTGGCCAGCGCGACGCGGCGGCGCTGGCCGCCCGAGAGCGCGCCGACGACGCCGTCCCAGGGGACGTCGCGCAGCAGCCCGGCGATGACGTCGCGGGTGCGCGCGTCCCCGGCCCACTCGTGCTCCTCGAGCCCGCCGACGACGGCCTGGGCGACGGTGAGCTCCTCGTCGACGGTGTCGGCCTGGTCGAGCATGCCGAGCGTGACACCGCGGCGGTGGGTGACCCGGCCGCCGTCCGGCTCGATGCGCTGGGCGAGCAGGCGGAGGAGGGTGGACTTGCCGTCGCCGTTCCGGCCGACGATGCCGATGCGGTCGCCCTCCTCGATGCCGAGGGAGACGTCGTCGAAGATGACCCGCGTGGGGTACTCGAGGCGGAGCGACTCAGCGCCCAGGAGATGTGCCATAGGGGCCGAGTTTACCGGGGGCCGCCTCCGCGGATCCCCACGGGCGGACGCGGTGCGCTCAGGCGACCGTCACGGTGCGCATGTGCCAGCCGGTCGCACCGTCGGGGGCGGGCGGCGCCTCGTCCTGGGTCTGCACCAGGCCCTCGGAGTCGGTGGCGCGGACCAGGACGACGTGGTCGCCGGCGATCGCGTCCCACTCGTAGACCCACTGGATCCAGGTGTCGGCGGTGACGGCCTCGGCCAGGCGCGCGGACTGCCAGGCGCCGCCGTCGATCTGGACCTCGACCTTCGAGATGCCGGTGTGCGGCGCCCAGGCGACGCCCGCGACCGCGACCGTGCCGGCCGGAACGGCCTGGCCCTGGCGGGGGACGTCGATCCGGGACTCGACCTTGATCGGGCCGCGCTCGGTCCAGCCGCGGGTCGACCAGTAGGCGACGTCGTCCTCGAAGGTGGTGACCTTCAGCTCGGTGACCCACTTCGTCGCCGAGACGTAGCCGTAGAGGCCCGGGACGACCATCCGCACCGGGAAGCCGTGCTCGACCGGGAGCGGCTGGCCGTTCATGCCGACCGCCAGGAGGCTGGCGCGACCCTCGTCGGTCAGCACCTCGAGCGGGCTGGAGGCGGTGAAGCCGTCGATGCTGCGGGAGAGCACCATGTCGGCGCCGGCGGTCGGGCGAGCACGGGCGAGGAGCTCGCGGATCGGGTAGCCGAGCCAGAGCGCGGTGCCGATCAGGTCGCCGCCGACCTCGTTCGAGACGCAGGAGAGGGTGACGAGGTGCTCCTCGAGCGGGAGGGCGAGGAGCTCGTCCCAGGTGAGGGTGATCTCCTCCTCGACCATGCCGGTGATCTTCAGCGACCAGTCCGCCGGGTCGACGCTGGGCACGGAGAGCGCGGTGTCGATCCGGTAGAAGTCGTCGTTGGAGGTGACGTAGGAGCTGATGCCCTCGATGCTGTCGAGGACGCCGGTCGCGGGGATCGGCGCGGCGGTGGCGGCGGGGGTCGGCAGCACGACGGCCTCGCGGACCGCGGTGACGGCGGAGGCGGCGGCGGTGACGACCCGCGCGCCCACGCCCGCGACGACGGCGGCGGCACCGGCGATGCCGACCAGGCGGAGGAAGGAGCGGCGGTCGGTCGAGCCCTGGGCGGGCTCCTCGTCCCAGGCGCGCAGGCGGGCGGAGGCAGCGCGCAGCACCATCGCGCCGGCGACCATGCCGACGACGCTCGGCGCGGCGTCGATGCCGGAGGCGCCCTCCCGGCTGACGGCCGCAAGGGCTCCGAGGCCCGCGACGGCGGCGAGGACCAGGACGCCGAGCGGCGCCTTGCGGTACTCGAGCAGCCCGGCGGCGATCGCGAGCAGGGCGACCGCGATCCCGAGGGAGACGAGGAGGACGAGCTTGTCCCCGGTGCCGAACAGGGCGATGACCGTGTCCTTGACGCCGGGCGGGACGATGTCGATCACGAAGCCGCCGACCGCGACGAGAGGGCTGCCGCCGGCGCCCGTGAAGACGGCGACGAGCTCGGCGGCGGCGAGGGTGACGGCGGCCGAGACGAGCCCGGTGAGGATCGCGAACAGTGCTACTCGTCTGGGGGCCATGAGCGGCACTCTAGGCCACGAGATCGAGCGTTCTCTGCGGACGCCGGGTGGGTCTACTTGGAAGAGACGCCCGCAGACATGCTGGTCGAGTAGCCCCGCAGGGGCGTATCGAGACCCGCGCACCCCAAGGACGTCGGCCTCTTCCCCGCCCTGCGATGGCGCCGGAGGCGCCCCCTCCGCTCGATACGCCGCTCCGCGGCTACTCGACCAGCATGGTGAAGGCCGGTGCCCCGCACATGCTGATCGAGCAGCCCTCGCAGAGGGCGTCTCGAGATCCACCGTGTCCAGCAGGGCGGGTCTCGATACGCCGCTCCGCGGCTACTCGACCAGCATGGTGAAGGCCGGTGCCCCGCACATGCTGATCGAGCAGCCCTCGCAGAGGGCGTCTCGAGATCCACCGTGTCCAGCAGGGCGGGTCTCGATACGCCGCTCCGCGGCTACTCGACCAGCATGGGTGGGCCGCTGCGCCGCTACTCGACCAGCATGCCCCGACGGCATGCCTCAGGTGGAGAGGAGGCGGGCGCCGTGGACCGGGCCGGAGACGCGGACGGCGCGCAGGCGGGCGGACGTCAGCTCGAGCTGCAGGTCGAGCGCGGCGTCGGCGTCGGGCAGGAGGAAGGCGACCGTCGGGCCGGAGCCGGAGACCAGGCCGCCGAGGGCGCCGCTCTCCTCGCCGCGCTCGAGGATCCGCGCGAGGCCGGGCTGCAGGTGCAGGGCGGGCGCCTGGAGGTCGTTGTGCATCGCATCGGCGAGCATCGCGGCGTCGCCGGCCCGGAGTGCCTGCAGCACGTTGGGCTCGATGCTCGGCGTCGCGGAGATCGGCCGGAAGTCGTGCAGGTGCCGCTCGCGGTGGCGGTCCAGCTCGCGGTAGACCTCGGGGGTCGACAGGCCCTGCTCCGAGAGCACGAGCACCCACTCGAAGCGGCCCTTCGCGAGCGCGGGGCTCAGCTCGTCGCCGCGGCCGACGCCGATCGCGGTGCCGCCGGTGAAGGAGAACGGGACGTCCGCGCCGAGCCCGGCGGCGATGCCGAGCAGCTGCTCGCGGGTGCAGGCGGTGCCCCAGAGCGAGTCGCAGGCCAGCAGCGTCGCGGCGGCGTCGGCCGAGCCGCCGCCCATCCCGCCCGCGATCGGCACGTTCTTCTCGATCTCGAGGTGCACGCCGCCGCGGTAGCCGGTCGCCCGGGCGAGCGCCCGCGCCGCCTTGATCGCGAGGTTCGACCCGTCGACGGCGAGGCCGCGGGTGTCGATCGAGCCGGAGAACTCGACCGAGAAGTCGGGGGCGTCGCTCGCGCGGACGTCCTCGTAGAGCGACAGCGACTGGAACGCCGTCGCGAGCTCGTGGTAGCCGTCCTCGCGGACGGCGCCGACCTTCAGGTAGACGTTGATCTTGCCTGGCGCTCGCGCGTGGACCCGGTTCGACGTCGTCGCGCGATGGGCCATGCGACCACGCTACAGGGTGGCGGAGCCGCGCTCGTCCGCGGCGGGAGCGCTCTCGTCGACGGCCTCGTCGGCATCCTCGTCGGCGCTCTCGCCGTCGTCCTCAGCCCCCGTCGCGGCCGGCACCGCGCCGCCGCGCACCGGCACCCGCGCCGGGTCGAGCGCCCGGCCGAGGGCGGTGAACGCCGCGACGTCGAGCTCCTCGCCGCGGGCCGTCTGCGGCACGCCGGCCGATTCGAGGGCGGCGATCGCGGCGGTGCTGTCGCCGAAGAGCGCGGCGAGCGACTGGCGGAGCATCTTCCGCCGCTGCGCGAACGCCGCGTCGACCACCGCGAAGACAGCGCGGCGCAGGGTCTCGTCGCCCGGCTCCTCGCCGCGCTCGAACGAGACGAGGACGCTGTCGACGTTGGGCACCGGCCAGAAGATCTGCCGGGACACGGTGCCGCCGGTCGTGAACGAGCCGAACCAGGACGCCTTGACGCTCGGGCCGCCGTAGATCTTGGAGCCCGGGCCGGCCGCGAGGCGGAGGCCGACCTCGGACTGCACCATCACCACGCCGGAGCGGATGCTCGGGAAGTGCTCGAGGAAGTGCAGCAGCACCGGCACCGAGATGTTGTACGGGAGGTTCGCGACGAGCCGCACGGGCTCGCCCGGCAGCTCGAGCACCTTCATCGCGTCCGCGCGGATCACGGTGAGGTCGGCGGCGGGCGCCATCAGCTGGACGGTGCGGGGCAGCTGCTCCGCGAGCCGGCCGTCGATCTCGACGGCGACGACCCCGGCGCCGGCCTCGAGGAGGCCGAGGGTGAGCGAGCCGAGGCCCGGGCCGATCTCGACGACGCTCTCGCCGCGCTCCACGCGGGCGAGCTTGACGATGCGGCGGACGGTGTTGGCGTCGTGCACGAAGTTCTGGCCGAGCTTCTTCGTCGGCGTGACGTCGAGCAGCTGAGCGAGATCGCGGATCTCGGCGGGTCCGAGCAGCTTCGGGACGGCGACCTGCTCGGCTGCCGCCTCCGCCGCGTGCCGGCCGGTCATGCCAGCTGCCCGACCGGCTCCGACGGCTCAGAGCCGACCTCGCCGCCCCACTCGCCGTAGACCTGCTCGGTGTTGGAGGCGATCGTGGCGGCCAGGTGGCCGACGTCGGTCTCCAGCGTCGCGGCCATCGAGCGGAGGGTGTGCGGGATCAGGTAGGGCGCGTTCGGGCGGCCGCGGAACGGCTCCGGCGTGAGGTACGGCGCGTCGGTCTCGACGAGGATCAGGTGCCGCGGAGTGGCGACCAGCGCCTCGCGCAGCGACTCGGCGTTCTTGAACGAGACGGTGCCGGCGAAGGAGAGGTACCAGCCCTCCTCCGCGCACATCCGCGCCATCTCGGCGTCGCCGGAGAAGCAGTGGAAGACGGTGCGCTCGGGGGCGCCGACCCGGCGGAGGGTCTCCATCACCTCGCGGTGCGCGTCGCGGTCGTGGATCTGCAGCGCGGTGCCGGTCTCCTTCGCGATGCGGATGTGCTCCTCGAACGAGCGGAACTGGGCGGCGCGGCCGCTCTCGCCGGTGCGGAAGAAGTCGAGGCCGGTCTCGCCGACGGCGCGGACGCGCGGCTGGGTAGCCAGCTCGGCGATCACGGCGAGGGCGTCGTCGAGCTCGCCGCGCTCCTCGAGCGCCGGCGCCTCGTTGGGGTGGATCGCGACGGCGGCGAGCATGCGCGGCTCGGAGGCGGCGCGCTCGGCCGACCAGCGGCTGGTCTCGACGTCGGTGCCGACCTGCACGACGCCGCGGACACCGACCGTAGAGGCGCGGTCGAGCTGCTCGCGGTAGTCGAGCGGCTCGAGGCCGTCGGAGATCTCGAGGTGCGTGTGGTTGTCGTAGACGGGGACGACGAGCGCCTCGGGCAGCGGCGGGTACGTCAGGTCGCGGCCGGACGTGTTCTCACGGGCGCGGACGTGCTGGCTGTCGGTCATGCGTCCAGGCTACCGGGGCGGGGCGGCGGGGCCCCGGAGGGCGGATCTGGAGAGTGCGCGCTTGCAGAGGGCGGAGCTCGATACGCCCGCTGCGCGGGCTACTCGATCAGCATGAAGGGCCCGCTGCGCGGGCTGCTCGATCAGCATGGGGCGCAGCCGCTTAGGCGATCAGCATGGAGGCGCAGCCGTCGGCTGGGAACGCGTCCGCCTGCTGGTCCGGCCGCCCTCCGCAGGGCGGCCCACCATGCAGGTCGAGTAGCCGCCGCAGGCGGCGTATCGAGACCCCGCGTGTGCAGACGGCGGATCTCGATACGCCCGCGCAGCGGGCTACTCGATCAACATATGGGCGCCCGCGGAGCAGGCTCCGTGACCCTCGGAAGGCGCCCGGGCAGCGGGCTCCGCCAGCATGAAGGCGCCCGCGGAGCGGGCTCCGCGATCAACGGCCCGGACGGGTCAGGACTCCGGGACCTCGATGCGGGGGAAGAGCGGGGCGAGGGTGCCGACGGTGGTGCCGACGGGCAGCTGTCCCCACTCCCCCGCCGCGCGCAGCGGCTGGGCGGTGAGCGCGCCGAGCGCGTCCTGCACGCCGAGCGCCTCCCAGAGCGCCGTGGTCGCGCGGGGCACGACCGGCGAGAGCAGCACCGCCAGGGCGCGCAGCCCCTCCGACGCCGTGTAGAGCACGGTGCCGAGGCGCTCGCGCTCGTCCTTCTTGGCCAGGGCCCACGGCTCCTGCTCGGTGATGTAGCCGTTGAGCTCGTCGACGATCGTCCAGACGGCGGTGATCGCGTCGTGGATCGCGAGGGTCTCGATCGAGCGGTCGGCCGCGGCCGCCGCCTCCGCGACCGTCGCCTGCACGCGCTCCTCCGCCTCGCTCACTGCCGAGGGCTCAGACACGACGCCGTCGTAGTAGCGGTGCAGCATGGCGATGACCCGCGAGGCGAGGTTGCCGAAGCCGTTGGCGAGCTCGGCCTGGTACCGCGCCGCGAGGTCCTCCCAGGAGAAGGAGCCGTCCTGGCCGAAGGTGATCGCCCTCATGAAGTAGTAGCGGAACGCGTCCGACCCGAAGGTGTCGGTGATCTGCTCCGGCGCGATGCCGGTCAGCTTCGACTTCGACATCTTCTCGCCGCCGACCAGCAGCCAGCCGTGGCCGAAGACCTGCTTGGGGACGTCGAGCCCGGCGGCCATCAGCATCGCGGGCCAGATCACCGCGTGGAAGCGGAGGATGTCCTTGCCGACGATGTGGGTCGCCGGCCAGCGGCGCTCGAACTCCGCCTCGTCCTGACCGTAGCCGACGGCGGTGATGTAGTTCAGCAGCGCGTCGAACCAGACGTAGACGACGTGCGAGTCGTCCCAGGGCACCTTGACGCCCCAGTCGAAGCTCGAGCGCGAGATCGAGAGATCGGCGAGGCCCTGGCGCACGAAGCTGACGACCTCGTTGCGCGCCGACTCGGGCTGCACGAAGTCGGGGCGCTCCTCGTAGAGCGCGAGCAGTCGCTCGGTGTACTCGCTCATCTTGAAGAAGTAGTTCTTCTCCTTGAGCAGCTCGACCGGCTTGGAGTGGATCTTGCAGACGTACTGCCCCTCGTACTCGCCGGTCCCCTCGTCGAGGTCGGAGAGCTGCTTGTACTCCTCGCAGCCGACGCAGTAGTAGCCCTCGTACTCGCCGGTGTAGATCGCGTCCTCGTCGTAGAGCTTCTGCAGGAACTTCTGCACGTTGACCTCGTGGCGCTGCTCCGTGGTCCGGATGAAGTCGTCGTTGGCGATGTCGATCGTCGACAGCAGCGGCTTCCAGGAATTCTGCACGAGCCGGTCGGCCCACTCCTGCGGGGTCGTCCCGTTCGCGGTGGCGGTGCGCAGGATCTTCTGGCCGTGCTCGTCGGTCCCGGTCAGCAGCCAGGTGTCGTCGCCCGCCTGGCGGTGCCAGCGGGTGAGGACGTCGGCGGCGACCTCGGTGTACGCGTGCCCGATGTGGGGGACGTCGTTCACGTAGAAGATCGGGGTCGTGAGATAGAAGGAGGCGCCGTCGGACATGGCGACCATCCTAGGGTTCGCCGCCGGGGCCTCCCGCTGTGTGACAGAGCGGTGCCGGACGCGACCCGGGCCGGGGCTCAGCCGCGACGGGACGCGAGGGCCGCCTCGTACAGCGCGCGCTTGGAGAGGCCGGTGATCTCCGCGACCTCGGCCGACGCCTCCTTGAGCCGCGCGCCGGCCGCGACACGCTCGAGCACGTCGGCGAGCCCGTCCTCCAGGGACGCCTCGCGCTCGGGGGCGCCCTCGACCACCAGGCAGATCTCGCCGCGGAGGCCGTCGGCCGCCCACTCGGCGAGCTCGGCCGCGGTGCCGCGGCGGACCTCCTCGAACATCTTGGTCAGCTCGCGGCAGACCACGACCCGTCGCTCGGGCCCCATCGCCTCGACGAGATCGGCGAGGGAGTCGCCGATGCGGTGCGGCGACTCGAAGAAGACCATCGTCCGGCGCTCGTCGACGAGCGAGCGGAAGAGCGTGACCCGCTCACCGTGCTTGCGCGGCAGGAAGCCCTCGAAGCTGAAGCGGTCGGTCGGCAGACCGGAGACGGCGAGCGCCATCAGGACGGCCGACGGGCCGGGCAGAGCGGTCACGCGGACGCCGGCGGCGACGGCGGTCTCGACGAGGTGGTAGCCCGGGTCCGAGACGGTCGGCATGCCGGCGTCGCTGAGGACGAGGAGGTCCTCCTCGCGGGCGAGCTCGACCAGCTCGGCGGAGCGCTCGCGCTCGTTGTGGTCGTGCAGGGCGTAGAGCTGCGGGCGGTTCTCGATCCCGAGGGCGCGGAGCAGCTGGATGGTGACGCGGGTGTCCTCGGCGGCGATGTGCCGGGTGCTCTCGAGCGCCTCGACGAGCCTCCGCGTCGCGTCGCCGAGATTGCCGATGGGCGTGCCGGCCAGGATGATCATCCGTCCATCCTCCCAGTCGGCGCGCGTCGGCGGCCGAACACGGCCCGGTGGCGGATCCGCGCGCCGTTAGCATGGCCGGGTGACGGACCGACCGCAGCGCGACTTCGACGACCTGCTCCTCGACTCCGCGGGGGCCTCGCGCGCCGTGCCGGTCGGGCCCGCGGACGGGAGCACCGCCGGCGTCACTGCCGCGAGCACCGCCGAGAGCGCCCCGACGACGCGCGTGCGCGAGAGCGCGCCGGACCTGCCCCGCGGCTCCTGGTTCGACGACGTGCACGACCGCCTCGTCGCGACCACCGCGCGCCGCCGGCTCTGGGAGCTGGGGCTGCCGATCCTCGTCGTCGTGGTCGCCGCCGTGCTCCGGCTGTGGAACCTCGGGCACCCGCGCTCGCTGGTCTTCGACGAGACCTTCTACGTCAAGGACGCCTGGACGCTCTGGAACCTCGGCTTCGAGGGCGCCTGGCCGGAGAACCCCGACCCGGGCTTCGCCACCGGCGCCGTCGACGTCTTCACCGGAGCGCCGTCCTTCGTGGTGCACCCGCCGCTGGGCAAGTGGATCATCGGGCTCGGGATGGGCCTGCTCGGCGCGGACGACAGCGTCGGCTGGCGCCTCGCCACCGCGATCGTCGGCATCCTCGCGGTCGCCCTCGTGATCGTGATCGGGAAGCTGCTCTTCCGCTCCACCTTCCTCGCCTCGCTCGCCGGCCTGCTGCTCGCGATCGACGGCCACGCGATCGTGATGTCGCGCGTCTCGCTGCTCGACGGCATCCTGATGTTCGTCGCCCTCTGCGGTGTCGCCGCGATCCTGCTCGACCGGCGTTGGGCCGAGGAGCGGATGGCCGTGAAGGTCGCCGCGGGCGACCTGCCGAGCTGGGGACCGGTGCTCTGGTGGCGGCCCTGGCTGCTGACCGCCGGTCTGATCTTCGGCCTCGCCGCGGGAGTGAAGTGGACGGGCATCTACTTCCTCGCCGCCTACGGCGTCTACGCGGTCGTCGTCGACGCGCTGCTGCGCCGGCGCGCGGGCGTGCCGTTCTGGGTCAGCGGCGCGATCCTCAAGCAGGGGCCGGTCACCTTCCTCCTGGTCGTGCCGATCGCGCTGATCGCCTACCTCGGCACCTGGCTCGGCTGGCTGCGCACCTCGGGCGGCTGGGCGCGGCAGTGGGCGACGGAGGCCCCGGGCAACGCCTGGACCGGCGCGCTCGCCTGGGTGCCGGACTGGGCGCAGAGCCTCTGGCACTACCACGTGCAGATGTACGACTACTCGATCAATCTGCGCGCCACGCACCCCTACGAGGCGAACCCGCTGACCTGGCTGCTGATGCTGCGGCCGACGAGCATGTACTTCGTCGACCAGGCGACCGGGGTCGACGGCTGCGCGGCGGTGCGCTGCGACGAGGCGATCACCTCGGTCGCGAATCCGCTGATCTGGTACGCCGGCGTGCTCGCGCTGGTCTACCTGCTCTACCGGCTCGCGCGCTACCGGGAGTGGCGCGCCGGCTTCGTGCTGATGGGCATCGTCGCCGGGTACCTGCCCTGGATGCTGTACCTGGACCGCACCGTCTTCCAGTTCTACTGCGTGGTCTTCGAGCCCTACATGATGCTGGCGCTCGCCCTGACGGCGGGGGTGGTGATCGGCAAGCGGGGTGACGAGCGCGGCAGACGCACGCGCGGCATCGTGATCGTGCTGATCTTCGTGGTGGTCGCGGCGGCCCTGACCGCCTACTTCTACCCGCTCTGGACCGGGCAGCAGACGTCGTTCTCGTTCTGGCAGGCGCACATGTGGTTGCCCTCGTGGGTCTGATCGCCCGGATCGGGCCCGGGCTCGCGGCCTGCGCGGCCGCGGCGGTCCTGGCGTTCGCGGTGCACCTGGCGATCCCCGCCGTGCCGATGCTGACGGCCGCCGTGGCGCTCGGCATCCTGGTCGCGCAGCTGCCGGCGGCCCGCCCGCTGCTCAGCGGCCGGCTGGCCCCGGGGCTCAAGTTCTCCTCGCGCACGCTGATGCGCGCCGGCATCGTCCTGCTGGGGCTCAAGCTCTCGCTCGTCGACATCGCTTCGCTCGGCTGGGGAGCGATCCTGATCGTCGTCGCGATCGTGCTCGCGACCTTCGGGCTGACCTACGGACTCGGGCGCGCACTGCGCCTGCCCGGCCGCGAGCCGCTGCTGCTGGCCGCGGGCTTCTCGATCTGCGGGGCCTCGGCGATCGGCGCGATGGCCGGGGCGACCCGCGCGAAGGAGGAGGAGCAGGCCGTGCCGGTCGCGCTGGTCACCCTCTGCGGCACCCTCGCGATCGCGGTGCTGCCGGCACTGCGCTACCCGCTCGGCCTCACGGACGTGCAGTTCGGGCACTGGGTCGGCGCGTCGGTGCACGACGTCGGCCAGGTGGTGGCGACGGCGCAGGTCGCGGGGGCGTCGGCCCTCGCGATCGCGGTGGTCGTGAAGCTGACCCGCGTGGTGATGCTCGCGCCGATGGTGGCGGTCGCCGCTGCCGTGACGCGACGCGGCGGAGACGAGGGCGGACCGCGCCCCGCGATCGTGCCGCTGTTCGTGGTCGGCTTCCTCGCGGCGGTGCTGCTGCGGACGCTCCTGCCGCTGCCGGAGGGCGTGCTGGTCGCGGCGGACACGGCGCAGACCTGGCTGCTGGCGGCGGCGCTGTTCGCGCTCGGGAGCGGAGTGCGGCTCCGGGCGCTGCTGACGACCGGCTGGCGGGCGCTGGTCGTCGCGCTCGCCTCGTGGTTCGCGATCGCGGTGATGTCGCTGGCGGCGGTGCACGCGACGCTGTGACGGTCGTCGAGGCGCGACGCTTCGAGTGCTCGGAGCCTGGGACTGTTACGGGATGCGTCGCTCCGGTGGCCCGGTGTCGGCGGCGCCCGCTAGCGTCGATCGCATGGCAGATCGCGAGTACGGCTTCAAGACGCGGGCAATCCACGCCGGCAACATCCCCGACCCGGTGACGGGCGCGCGAGCGCTGCCGATCTACCAGACGAGCGCGTTCGTCTTCGACGACACCTCCGACGCGGCGGCGCGGTTCGCGCTGCAGAAGTACGGGAACATCTACTCCCGGCTCTCCAACCCCACCGTCGCCTCGTTCGAGGAGCGGGTCGCGAGCCTCGAGGGCGGCCTCGGTGCCGTCGCGACCGCCTCCGGCCTGTCGGCGCAGTTCATCACCTTCGCGGCGCTGGTTGGCGCGGGCGACCACGTCGTCTCCTCCGCCAACCTCTACGGCGGCTCGATCACCCAGCTCGACGTCACGCTGCGGCGCTTCGGCGTCGAGACCACCTTCGTCCAGTCGAACGACCCGGCCGACTACGCCGCCGCGATCACCGACAAGACCAAGGTGCTCTACGCCGAGACGATCGCGAACCCCTCCGGCGAGATCGCCGACATCGAGGGCCTGGCCGCCGTCGCGCACGCCGCCGGCATCCCGCTGATCATCGACTCGACCGTCGCGACGCCGTACCTCGTCCGCCCGATCGAGTGGGGCGCCGACATCGTCATCCACTCGGCCACCAAGTTCCTCGGCGGGCACGGCACCACGCTCGGCGGCGTCGTCGTCGAGTCGGGGCGCTTCCACTACTCGCAGGAGAAGTTCCCGCTGCTGCACGACGCCGTCGCCTCCTACGGCGGTCTCTCCTGGGACGGCAACTTCGGCGAGTACGGCTTCCTCACGCGCCTCCGCGCCGAGCAGCTGCGCGACATCGGCCCGGTCCTCGCCCCGCACTCGGCCTTCCTGCTCGCGCAGGGCGTCGAGACGCTGCCCTACCGGATCCAGGCGCACGTCGACAACGCCCGCCGCGTCGCGGAGTGGCTCGACGCCGACCCGCGGATCGAGGAGGTCTACTGGGCCGGCCTGCCCGCGCACCCGCACCACGAGCGCGCGCAGAAGTACCTGCCCAAGGGCCCCGGCTCGGTCTTCAGCTTCGTGGTCAAGGGCGGCCGCGCCGTCGGCCAGACCTTCATCGAGTCGGTCGACCTCGCCAGCCACCTCGCCAACATCGGCGACGCGAAGACGCTGGTGATCCACCCCGCCTCGACGACGCACGCGCAGCTCACCGAGCAGCAGCTGCTGCACGCCGGGGTGCTGCCGGGCCTCGTCCGGCTCTCGGTCGGCATCGAGGACGCGGACGACATCATCTACGACCTCGACCAGGCGCTCACCCGCGCGGTCGAGGCGCACGGCACGCCGGACGCACCGACCGAACTGCCGGACGACGTCTCGGTGACCATCGACTCCCCGACCGTGGAGGTCTGACCATGAGCGACACCGCAACCGGCATCGCTGCCGGCACCGCCGCGACCACCGGGGCCGACGACACCGTCGTCGCGCACCTGTCCAACGGGCTCAGCTGCTCCGTGCCGACGAACTCGCCGCTGGCGAAGCTGCTCAAGTCCCAGCGCACCTGGGTCGGGCCGGACGCGAAGAAGCGGCTCGACATCCTCCGCCGCGCGAAGACCGTCGCGATCGTCGGCGCCTCGCCGAACCCGGCGCGCTCGTCCTACTTCGTGTCGACCTACCTGCAGCAGTCGAGCGACTACGAGCTGTACTTCGTGAACCCGAACGCGAAGGAGATCCTGGGGCAGCCGGTCTACAAGAGCCTCGCGGACCTCCCCGTCGTGCCGGACATCGTCGACGTGTTCCGCAAGGCCAGCGACATCCCCTCGGTCATCGACGACGTCGTCGCCCTCGGCGCGCCGACGGTGTGGGTGCAGCTCGGCATCTGGAACCAGGAGGCCGCCGAGTACGGCGAGTCGAAGGGCCTCACCGTGGTGATGGACCGCTGCCTCAAGGTCGAGCACGCCCGCTTCCACGGCGGCCTGCACCTCCTCGGCTTCGACACCGGTCAGATCACCTCCCGCAAGACCCTGCGCTGACGCCGCCCTCCTCCTCCGCGAGATGCCACTTGTGCACGCTTTCCACGGCGTGTCGCGCGCACAAGTGGCATCTCGCGGAGGGGGTCAGTCGCCCTTCACGTTGACGAGCTGGCGGAGGGTGTGCCGGATCTCGACGAGGTCGGCCGCATCGGCCATCACCCGGTCGATCGGCTTGTAGGCCGCCGGGATCTCGTCGAGGAAGGCGTCGGTGTCGCGGTACTCGATGCCGGCCATCGCCTCGCGCAGCTGCTCGCGGCTGAAGGTCTTCCGCGCCGCCGACCGGGAGTACTCGCGGCCGGCGCCGTGCGGCGACGAGTTCAGCGACATCGCGTCACCGCGCCCCACCACCACGTACGAGGCGGTCCCCATCGAGCCGGGGATGAGCCCCGGCCGTCCGGCGTCGGCCTGGATCGCGCCCTTCCGGCTCACCCAGACGTCGCGGCCGAAGTGGTGCTCCTTCTCGGTGAAGTTGTGGTGGCAGTTGATCCGCTCCCGCTCCTGGACCGCGACGCCGCTCCACTCGGCGACCTGGCGGATCACCCGGTCCATCATCTCCTCGCGGTTGAGCAGGGCGAACCGCTGCGCCCAGCGCAGCTCGGCGACGTAGCGGTCGAACGGCTCCGTCCCCTCGACCAGGTAGGCGAGGTCGGGGTGCGGCAGCGCGATCCAGTGCCGCTCGCAGTACTCGCGGGCGACCCGGATGTGCGCCGTCGCGATCCTGTTGCCCACGCCCCGCGAGCCGGAGTGCAGGAACAGCCAGACCGCGTCCGTCTCGTCGACGCTCACCTCGATGAAGTGGTTGCCGCTGCCGAGCGAGCCGACCTGCAGCCGCCAGTGCTTCGCGGAGCGCGCCGGATCGAAGCCGGCCTCGGCGGCGAGCTCCTCCAGCTCGGCCACCCGCGGCTCGGCGGTCGCGACGACCTTCCTGTTCGCCGCGCCGGCCGACAGCGGCACCGCCCGCTCGATCTGGCGCCGCAGCTCGCCCAGGTCGCGGCCGGCGAGGTCGCTCCGGGAGAACTGCGTGCGGACGGCGATCATGCCGCAGCCGATGTCGACGCCCACGGCCGCCGGGATGAGCGCGCCGAGGGTCGGGATGACCGAGCCGACCGTCGCTCCGAGTCCGAGGTGGGCGTCGGGCATCAGCGCCAGGTGGGGGTGGATGAACGGCATCTCCGACGCGGTGAGCGCCTGCTGCCGTGCGTTGTCGTCAAGGATGCTCGCCCAGGAGACGAGCCGCTCCGTGATTCTCTGCATGGTCCTTCCTCTCGTGAAGGCCCGGCGGTCGCCGGGATCGGGGTGGGACGCGCTCGGGGCGGCGGGATGCCGCGAGCCGACCGCGAGGCCCCTCCCCTGCAGAGGAGTGCCGACGCACGAGGGCCCCGAGACGACGTCGTCCGGGAGCCCGCGGCGGATGCCTAGGGGTGCCGGACGACGCCGGGCTGGAGGTTCGCGAGATTGCGCTTCGAGCGTTCGAGCTCGACCGCGCCGACGAGGGCGCGGGGGCGATCGGCGACGAGCAGCTCGTCACTGGTCGATCGATTCGCGGTCACGGGCTGCTCCTTCCGGGCGTCGGGGGTGCGCTCTCCGGTGGTGCGCCCGCCGAAGCTAGCAGGGCCGCTGGTGCCGTGCAACCCGGGCGTGTCGCGCGGCGCGGGACGTCGGAGCACATCGGCGAAGGATCCTCCTGCCGTCCAGTGAGCACCTCCCCCTCGAGTCGGAGTCTCCTCCGCATCGCGTGGGCGCTCTCTGGGCGACCCCTCCGTGTCCCCGGATCCGTGACAGCGACAGGAGTAGGCAGGACGGGCAAGGGAGAAGCGAACTCCGCCGATCGTGACAACGAATCCGGCCGCCCGGCGGCCACGAAGAGGTGTACGAAACGATGAGAACCACCCGTCCCACTCCAGTCGCCCAGCGCCCGAGGCGCCTCCTGATCGCAGGGCTCGCCTGCGGCGCCCTCGCCCTCGGGTCGGTCGCCACGGCCCCGGCCGTCTTCGCGGCCGAGGCGCCGGTCAGCGCCGCTGCCGCGTCCGCCGCCGCCTGGCCCGTCGTCGCCGAGGGCGAGAACAGCGCCAACGCCCGCACGGTGCAGCACCTGCTGAACGCCGCCGGCGCCTCCGTGGACGCCGACGGCGTCTTCGGCCCCGCCACCGCCGCCGCGGTGACCTCCTTCCAGAGCGCGCGCGGCCTCTCGGCCGACGGCATCGTCGGCGCGCAGACCTGGGCCGCCCTGATCGCGACGGTGTCCTCCGGCGACTCCGGCGAGGCGGTCAGCGCGCTCCAGGTGCAGCTGAACAAGGTCGGCGCGAGCCTCACGGTCGACGGCGCGTTCGGTGCCGCGACCCTCGCCGCCGTGAAGAGCGTCCAGTCGGCGGCCGGGCTGACCGTCGACGGCGTCGTCGGTCCGCAGACCTGGCAGTCGCTCGTCGGCGCCGGCTCGGGCACCACGCCCGACCCGGGCCAGCCGGGCGAGACGTTCGCGACCCTCAGCGAGGAGCAGCTCGCGAACGTCCGCACGATCATCGCGGAGGGCAAGACCGCCGGCGTCCCCGAGTACGGCTGGGTCGTCGCCATCGCCACGGCGATGCAGGAGTCACGACTGCGGAACCTCTCCGGTGGCGACCGCGACTCGGTCGGCCTGTTCCAGCAGCGCCCGTCGGCGGGCTGGGGCGACGCGGCCGACCTCGTCGACCCGGTCTACGCCTCGAGGGCGTTCTACGGGGCGGCGAACAGCCCCACCACGAACACCGGCCTGACGGACATCGCCGGCTGGGAGTCGATGTCGGTGACCGAGGCGGCGCAGGCCGTGCAGGTCTCCGCCTACCCGGACGCCTACGCGCAGTGGGAGACCCTGGCGCGCGAGGCCGTCGAGAGCGAGGGATGAGGATCATGAGCACCACGGACATCAGAACGACAGAGATCAGCACGACCACCAGCACGGCGACCCCCGAGACCCGGCGCGCACGGAGTCTCGGCGCCCGCGCCCTCGCGGTCGTCACCGCCCTGCTGCTCGCCTTCGGCGTCAGCGTCGGGACCGCGACCAGCGCTCAGGCGGCCGACTGGCCCGTCCTCTCCTCCGGCTCGACCGGGGAGGACGTGACCACCGCGCAGTACCTGCTCCGCTCCTCCGGCCAGTCGCTCGCGGTCGACGGCGCGTTCGGCGCCGGCACGCAGTCGGCGGTCACCTCCTTCCAGTCCGGCGCGGGTCTCGCTGCCGACGGCGTGATCGGTGCGGCCACCTGGGGTGCCCTGACGGTGACCGTGCAGAGCGGCGCCTCCGGAGACGCCGTCAGCGCCGTCCAGACGCAGCTGAACGCGAACGGCGCGTCCGTCGCGGTCGACGGCGCGTTCGGCGCGGCGACCACCGCCGCGGTGCAGAGCTTCCAGAGCAGTGCCGGACTGACCGCCGACGGCATCGTCGGACCGGCCACCTGGAAGGCGCTCGTCGCCGGGACCGGTGGCGGCACGACGCCTCCCCCGTCGGGCGACGCCGCCGCGACCGCGCAGGCGATCCTCGACAACCCGGGGATCGAGCTCTACGAGCTGGGCTCGGACGCCGCCTCCACCTCGCTCGCGAACATCCGCGACACGGCCGCCGGCCAGCCGGCCAAGACGAGCCCCGAGGGCGACGCCGGCGTGACCTCGGTCGCACTGAACCCGGCCATGCTCGACGCGCTGCTGAAGCTGAACACGCAGTACGGCCACACCCTGCGGGTCACCTCCATCGCGGGTGAGGACCACTCCACCGGCTCCGGCCACTACACCGGCGACGCGGTCGACATCGACCTGATCGACGGCGTGCGGGTCTACGAGGGCGCCGACCACCAGGCGATCCAGAACGCCTGCGCCGAGATGGGCGCGACGCTCACGCTCGGCCCCGGCGACGCGGGCCACTCGGACCACGTGCACTGCGAGTTCTGACCCTCGGGACCTCGGTCCGGGTACTCGGAACAACAGGGGGCGGGCGCTCGATCGGGCGCCCGCCCCCTTCCGCGCGCGAGGCGTAGTCTCGGGAGATGAGTGCATACGTCTCCGCCTTCGACCTGTTCAGCGTGGGGATCGGCCCCTCCAGCTCGCACACGGTCGGCCCGATGCGGGCGGCCCTGGCCCTCGCCGAGCGGCTGCGCGACGCCGGCCTGCTCGACCGGGTGAGCCGCGTGGTCTGCACGCTCTACGGCTCACTCGGCTCCACGGGCATCGGCCACGGGACGCCGGACGCGATCGTCGCCGGGCTGTCCGGGCTGCACCCGGAGACCTGCGACCCCGAGGAGGTCCGCGGAGCGTGGCGGCGGCTCGACGAGGACGGCGCGATCGCGCTCGCGGGCGAGGCGCGCCTGCCGATGACGCGCGACGACATCGCCTTCGAGCCGCGCACCCGGCTCCCCGAGCACCCCAACGCCCTGACGTTCAGCGTCTGGCTCGGCGACGCGGCGCTGCCCGAGTGGGAGGAGACCTACTACTCGATCGGCGGCGGCTTCATCCGCCGGGCCGGCGAGCGCGCCGAGCTGGCCTCGCTCGCTCCGCACCCCTACCCCTTCGTCTCCGCGCTCGACCTGCTCGCGACCTGCGACCGGACCCGCTCGAGCATCGACGAGATCGCCGCCGCGAACGAGCGGGCGCTGCACCCCGGCCTCGACATCGACGCGCGGCTGGACGCGATCTGGGACGCGATGGCCGCCTGCGTCGAGCACGGCCTGGCGACCGAGGGCGTCCTGCCGGGAGGTCTCGGCGTGCAGCGCCGCGCCTCCGTCCTGCGCGGCCGGCTCGAGGCCTTCGAGGACGACCCGCTGGACCGCGCGCGGGCGACCTCGGTGGAGTGGCTGCACGCGTTCGCCCTCGCGGTCAACGAGGAGAACGCGGCGGGCGGGCGAGTCGTCACCGCGCCGACGAACGGGGCGGCGGGCATCATCCCGGCCGTCGCGCACCACTACCTCCGCTTCGTGCCCGGGGCGGACCGCGCGGGCATCCGGCGGTTCCTGCTCACTGCGACGGCGATCGGCTCGCTCTGCAAGACCAACGCGTCGATCTCGGGCGCGGAGGCCGGCTGTCAGGGCGAGGTCGGCTCGGCCTGCGCGATGGCGGCGGGCGCGCTGTGCGCGGTGCTCGGCGGGACCCCGCGGCAGGTGGAGAACGCGGCCGAGATCGCGATGGAGCACCACCTCGGGCTCACCTGCGACCCGGTCGGCGGACTGGTGCAGATCCCGTGCATCGAGCGCAACGCGATCGCGGCGTCGACCGCGGTCAGCGCGGCGCGGCTGGCGCTGCACGGCGACGGGACGCACCGGGTCTCGCTCGACACCGTGATCGAGACGATGCGGCAGACCGGCATCGACATGTCCTCGAAGTACAAGGAGACCAGCGAGGGCGGCCTCGCGGTCAACGTCATCGAGTGCTGAGCGCGGCGGTCGGTACCGCAGGAGGGACGGCCGCGCCGAGCCGACTGTGACGCCGGATGAACCACGATGACGCACCGGCCTGCAGAGCGTCGGGGGTCGCGCCTAGCGTGGTGCAGGTGAGCAGCCCTGCAGCCCCCTACCTCGCCCGGCCGATCGTCTCGACCCAGTGGCTGG
Organism: Rathayibacter sp. VKM Ac-2926; assembly: GCF_022815565.1. Lineage (NCBI taxonomy): Bacteria > Bacillati > Actinomycetota > Actinomycetes > Micrococcales > Microbacteriaceae > Rathayibacter > Rathayibacter sp. VKM Ac-2926. The sequence continues at coordinate 83,723 of NZ_JALGRS010000007.1, forward strand.
CCGACCAGCTCGGCCGCGAGCACCTCGTCGTGGTCGACGCGAGCGTCCTGCTGGTGACCGGCTTCGACGGCAGGCCCGGCTACCTCGGCGGCGACGAGCAGTACCTCCTCGAGGGCCACGTGCCCGGCGCGGTCTTCGGCGACCTGCTCGCGCAGCTCTCGGATCCGGAGGCGGCCCTCCCCTTCACCCGGCTCGACCCCGAGCGCTTCGCCGCGGCGACGGCCGCCCTCGGCATCGACGACGACTCGGTGGTCGTCGTCTACGACTCCGCGGTGGGCCAGTGGGCGTCGCGCCTGTGGTGGCTCCTGCGCGCCGCCGGGCACGACGCGGTCGCAGTGCTCGACGGCGGACTCAGCGCCTGGCGGCGGGAGGAGCGCCCGATCGAGACCGGTCACGTCGAGCCGCGGACCGCCGCGGGCATCACCGTGCGTCCCGAGCGCCCGCTCTGGATCGACAAGGCCGGCGTCGAGCGCGTCGTCCGCGGCGAGGAGCCGGGCGCCCTGGTCTGCGCCGTGCCGCCGAGGGAGTTCACCGGCGAGCAGGGGCGCCGGCCGCGCCTCGGCCACCTCCCCGGCTCGGTCAGCGTCCCGGCCGTCCGGCTGGTCGACCGCGAGGACAACACGCTCCTCCCGCCGGAGCGGCTTCGGGCGCTCTTCGGCGAGACGCTCCAGGCCGAGCGGATCGTCCTCTACTGCGCGGGCGGGATCGCCGCGACGGCCGACGCGCTCGCGCTCGCCGTCCTCGGCGTCGACACCGCGGTCGTCTACGACGGCTCGCTCAACGAGTGGGCCGCCGACCCCGACGCCCCGCTCGTCGTCACGGCCGCGTGAGCAGCTCCTCCGGGAGCTCGGTCGTCGGCAGCGCGCAGACGAAGGCCTCGCAGGAGTAGGCCGTCGGCAGACCGTCGCGCGACGTCCGGCCCTCGAAGAGCTCGAAGCCGGCGCGGGCCCACTCAGCCGCCGCGTCGTCGCTCACCACCGCGAGCACGCCCAGCCCGGTCTCCCGGGCGCCGCGCTGCAGCGGTGCCCGTGCGCCGTCGTCCGGGACGACGACGACCATCTGCGTGACCGGCCGCGCGAGGCGCCCGGCGAGCGCGAGGACCCCGCCGAACCCCATCGGCTGCCCGAGTGCCCCCGGCCCGATGCCCGCGACCACGGCCTCCGCCGCCTCCCGGTAGCGCCGCTCCCCCGTCAGGAGGTACAGCACGTGGGCCGCGTCGGCCGCCGCCGAGAGGCCCGAGGGATAGGCGCCCTCGGACGGATCGGCCGCCAGCAGCAGCCCACGCGCGGTGAGCGCCGGGTCCCCACCGCCGGGCAGCGCGAACGGCGGCCAGGACGCGGCCGCGTCCAGCGCCCCGTCGATCAGCGTCCGGGCGACGACCGCGGAGCGGGGCGTCCCCTCGGCGAGCGCCAGCTGCAGCAGCCCGCCGGCGAGCATGCCGAGATCCTCCAGCGCCGGGCGCGCGGCGGAGACGGAGTCGCCGAGCGAGGCGCGGACGCCGACGCGCCCGTCGACGAGGTGCCGCTCCAGGAGGAGATCGGCGGCGGCACGCGCTGCAGCGATCCAGTCCTCCCGGCCCAGCACCCGCCCGGCTCGCGCGAGCGCTCCGATCGCCAGCCCGTTCCAGCCGGTGACGACCTTCTCGTCGAGCGCGGGCGGGGTCAGATCCGTGCGGTCCTCGGCGAGGTAGTAGCCGCCCTCCGAGCGCTGCCCGTCGATGACGCTCTCGGAGTCCTGCGCGCTGGCGAAGCCGCCGCTCGGCCGGCGCAGCGTCGCGAGCAGGAACGACGCGACGCCCTCCGCCACTTCGGCGAGCGCCTCCCGGTCGGTGCCCTCGCGCCCGAGCAGCACCGCCGCGACGTCGAGCAGCTGGGCGTTGTCGTAGAGCATCCGCTCGTAGTGCGGATCGCTCCAGTCCTGGCGGGTGGCGTAGCGGAAGAAGCCCCCGTCGCGATCCCGCAGCGGCGAACCCGCCAGCGTCAGCAGCGTCCGCTCCGCCAGCTCCGCGCCGTCGTCCCGCGACGCCAGGAACCCGAGCACCGGCGCCACCGGGAACTTCGGCGCCCCGCCGAAACCGCCGTGCACCCGGTCCTCCTCCGCAGCGAGCGCCCCGACGGCCGCCGCGAGCGCCGCGTCGTCCGGGAGCGCGTCTCCCGTCGGCACCACCGCGGTCGCCTCCCGCAGCGCGGTGCTGAGCGTCCCCGCCGTCGCCTGCACCTCGTCGCGCCGCAGCCGCCACGCCTCCGACACCGCGTCGAGCACGTCCGAGAACGCCGGCACCCCGCCGACGGCCCGCGGCGGGAAGTACGTCCCCGCGTAGAACGTCTCCCCGGCCGGAGTCGTGAACACCGTCAGCGGCCAGCCCAGATTCCGCGTGAACGCACTCGCCGCCGTCAGATAGGCGGTGTCGACGTCCGGATGCTCCTCGCGGTCCACCTTGACCGCCACGAACCCGTCGTTCAGCCGCGCCGCGAGCACCGGATCCGAGAACGACTCCCGCGCCATCACATGGCACCAGTGGCAGGTCGCGTACCCGATCGACACCAGCACCGGCACGTCCCGGCGCACCGCCTCGGCGAACGCCTCCTCCCCCCACGGCCACCAGTCCACCGGGTTGTCGGCGTGCGAGCGGAGGTACGGACTGACACTGGAGCGAAGTCGTTCGGCCATGCCCTCCACGCTAGACGCGCCGCCCGCCGCCGTCCGGGCCGTTGACAGCCGCCCCCCACTCTCGCCGCTCCCCCCGGTGGACCCCCGCTCCGCGGGGCCCCCATGCTGATCGAGTAGCCCGCTTCGCGGGCGTATCGAGATCCACCACCGTCAGAAGCCGAGCATGCAGACCCGCCCTGCTGACGCCGGTAGGTCTCGATACGCCCCTGCGGGGCTACTCGACCAGCATGATCTGCTGACTTCATGCTGCTCGAGCAGCCCGCGCAGCGGGCATATCGAGATCCACCACCGTCAGGAGATGAGTCCGCAGACCCGCCCTGCTGACGGCGGTGGGTCTCGATACGCCCCTCCGGGGCTACTCGACCAGCATGGCTGCGATACGCCCCTCCGGGGCTACTCGACCAGCATGTTTCATGGGCCTCTCCCTGCGATGGAGGCACCGGCCTCAGAGCTGACGACGTCGAGTCTCCTCCCGAAGGGATAGGCCCGCCCCTCGCCTCCGTCTCACCCCGGAGGGGTGGACGCGGTGCCTCGTCGCGGCTCCTGGCTCGGGTCTGGCGGGCGCGCCGCAGGCGCGCGGGAAGGAGCCGCGACGAGGCACCGCGTCCGCCCCACCCGCCAGCACCCCAAACGCCGAAGGACGCCTCAGCGCTCGAAGAACCAGCCGGTCGGCCGCTGCGGCCCCGGCGACCCGCCGCCGCTCGCCCGCCGGCCGAAGACCAGGTACGCGATGCTCCCCGCGAACGGGAGGATCACGATCAGTGCCACCCAGCCGACCTTCGCGACCTTCGACAGCCGCCCGTTCGCCAGCACGCCCCGGATCGCGAGGATCAGCAGGACGATGTTGAGGATCACGAGGAGGGACTGCGTGTTCACACTCGGCTCTCTGCTCGGCCCGCACGGCGCGGGTGGCCGCCCGCGGGATTCCGCCGGGAGACCTGGGCATCATGTCACGGCGCCGTAGGATGGAGGGCTCATGTCAGACGTCCTCAGCATCCGGTATCCTCCCGAACTCCCCGTCTCGGCGCGCAGGGACGACATCGCCGCCGCCATCCGCGACCACCAGGTCGTGATCGTCGCCGGCGCCACCGGCTCCGGCAAGACGACGCAGCTGCCCAAGATCTGCCTCGAGCTCGGCCGCGAGAGCATCGCGCACACCCAGCCCCGCCGCATCGCCGCCCGCACCATCGCCGAGCGCATCGCGGAGGAGCTCGACGACGAGGTCGGCGGGATCGTCGGCTACCAGGTCCGCTTCACCGACAAGGCGAGCGCGTCGACCCGGATCAAGCTGATGACCGACGGCATCCTGCTCAACGAGATGAACCACGACCGGATGCTCAGCCGGTACGACACGATCATCATCGACGAGGCGCACGAGCGCAGCCTCAACATCGACTTCCTGCTCGGCTATCTGCACCGGCTGCTGCCCCGCCGCCCGGATCTCAAGCTGATCATCACCTCCGCCACGATCGACCCGCAGAGCTTCGCCGAGCACTTCCGCGACGCCGCCGGCGAGCCCGCCCCGATCATCGAGGTCTCCGGCCGCACCTACCCCGTCGAGATCCGCTACCGCCCGCTCGTCGCCGAGGAGCCCGAGGAGGAGGACGACACCGACGTCCCCGACGCCACGAGCGGCAGCCGCGATCTGATGACCGGCATCGCCGACGCGCTGGCCGAGCTGGCGCGCGAGGACCAGGGCGACGTCCTCGTCTTCCTCTCCGGCGAGAACGAGATCCGCGACGCCGAGGACGCCATCCGCGGCCGGAACCTCCCCGGCACCGAGGTCCTCCCCCTCTACGGCCGGCTGTCGGCCGCCGATCAGCACCGCGTCTTCGAGCGCGGCCGCACGCCGGGCGTCCGCCGGCGCGTGGTGCTCGCGACCAACGTCGCCGAGACCAGCCTCACCGTGCCCGGCATCCGCTACGTGATCGACGGCGGCACCGCTCGCATCTCGCGCTACAGCGCCCGCTCGAAGGTGCAGCGCCTGCCGATCGAGGCGATCTCGCAGGCGTCGGCCAACCAGCGCTCCGGCCGCTCCGGCCGCACCAGCGCGGGCATCGCGATCCGCCTCTACTCGGAGGAGGACTTCGAGCGCCGCCCCGAGTTCACCGATCCGGAGATCCTGCGCACCGGCCTCGCCGCCGTCATCCTGCAGATGATCTCGCTCGGCCTCGGCGACATCGCCGGCTTCCCGTTCCTCACCCCGCCCGACTCCCGCGGCATCAAGGACGGCCTGGATCTCCTCACCGAGCTCGGCGCCCTCCGCTCCCCCGCCACCCCCGCCGACTCCCCCTCGCGAGATGCCACTTATGAGGGCGACACGCCGAAGAAACCCGTCACAAGTGGCATCTCGCGGGGAACGGGGGCCGACAAAGCGCCTCAGCTCACGAGGATCGGGCGGGATCTCGCGCGGCTGCCGATCGACCCGCGGTTCGGGCGGATGGTGATCGAGTCGCGCAAGCACGACGTCAGCCGCGAGGTGATGGCGATCGTCGCCGGGCTGACGATCCAGGACGTCCGGGAGCGCCCGCTCGAGCGCCGCGCGCAGGCCGACCAGCAGCACGCCCGCTTCGTCGACCCCACCAGCGACTTCCTGACCCTGCTCAACCTCTGGAACTACGTGGAGGAGAAGCAGGCCGAGCTCTCCTCCAGTGCCTTCCGCCGGCTCTGCAAGGCCGAGTACCTCAACTACCTCCGCGTGCGCGAGTGGCAGGACGTCTTCCGCCAGCTGCGCCAGCTGGCTCGGCCGCTGAAGCTCGAGCTCGCCGAGCCCAAGGTCGACCCCGACGGGATCCACCGGAGCCTCCTCGCGGGCCTGCTCTCGCACCTGGGCATCAAGGACACCACCTCGCAGCAGGCGCAGCGCGCGGCGAAGAACCGCGAGCGCCAGAGCGTCCAGTACGTCGGTGCCCGCAACGCGAAGTTCTCGATCTTCCCCGGCAGCGCGCTGGCGAAGAAGCAGCCCGACGCCCTGATGAGCGCCGAGCTGGTCGAGACCAGCAAGCTCTTCGCCCGCTCGAACGCCGCGATCGATCCGGCCTGGGCCGAGGCGATCGCCGGCGACCTGGTGAAGCGGCAGTTCAGCGAGCCGCACTGGGAGAAGGCGCAGGGCGCGGCCGTCGCCTACGAGAAGGTCACCCTCTACGGCGTGCCGATCATCGCCCGGCGCCGGGTGCAGTTCTCCCGGATCGACGCCGGCTACGCCCGCGAGCTGTTCATCCGCCATGCCCTCGTGGAGGGCGAGTGGGACGCGCGGCACGCCTTCGACCGCAAGAACCGCGCCCTGCGCGCCGAGCTCGAGCGGCTCGAGGAGCGCACCCGCCGCCGCGACCTGCTCGTCGACGACGAGGCCGTCTTCGACTTCTACGACCGCCGCGTCCCGCGCGACATCACCTCGGTGCGCTCCTTCGACTCCTGGTGGCGCACCGCGCAGCACGACGAGCCCGACCTGCTGACCATGACGCAGGAGACCCTCCTGCCCGAGGACGCGGAGCAGATCGACGAGACCGCGTTCCCGACCCAGTGGCGCCAGGCCGACCAGCGCTTCCGGCTCTCCTACCGGTTCGAGCCGGGCACCGAGGAGGACGGCGTCACCGTGCACGTGCCGCTCGCGCTGCTGCCGCGCGTCACGCCGCTCGGCTTCGACTGGCTGGTGCCGGGGCTCCGCGCCGAGCTCGTCACCGCGATGATCAAGGCGCTGCCCAAGCACCTGCGCCGGAACGTCGTCCCGGCGAACGACTGGGCGCGCAAGCTCACCGCCGCGCTCCCCCAGGACGTGCCGAACCCGCCGACGGAGTCGTTCGCCGCGACCCTCGCCGGGGCGATCCGCCGCGAGGCCGGCGTCGTGATCGACGCCTCCGACTTCGACCTCGAGCGCATCCCCGCGCACCTCCGGGTCACCTTCGCGATCGCCGACGAGCGCGGTCGCACCGTCGCCGCCGGCAAGGAGCTCGCGCCGCTGGCCGAGCGCCTGCGCGGCCGGGTCCGCGACGAGGTCGCCCGGGTGGTCGAGGCGCGCGTGCCCGACGCCCTCGAGCGCCGGGGGATCAAGACGTGGGACATGGCGGAGCTCCCCCGTGTCACCGACACCCGCCAGGGCGGCAACACGATCCGCGCCTACCCGGCACTGATCGACGACGGCGACTCCGTCTCGATCCGCCTGCTCGCGACCGCGGAGGACCAGGCGCGCGAGCACCCGCGCGGCGTCCGCCGCCTGCTGCTGCTCGCGACGCCCAGCCCGGTCGCCTACGTGCAGCAGTACCTGACCGCCAACGAGAAGCTCGTGCTCGCGCAGAGCCCGTACCAGAACACGACGGCGCTGTTCGGCGACTGCCTGCTCGCCTGCGTCGACGCGGTGCTCTGGCGGATGAAGCCGGACGGCATGCTCTTCCTCCGCGCCGAGTTCGACGCGGTCCGCGACCGGGTCTCGGGCAGCGTGATGGACACGATGTTCGAGACCGTGAAGACCGTCACCACGATCCTCACCACGGCGCGCGGCGTCGAGAAGGCGCTCAAGGCCTCGACGAGCATGGCGCTGCTCCCCGCGCTGACCGACGCCCGCGAGCAGCTGACCGGCCTCGTGCACCCCGGCTTCGTCTCCGCGACGGGACTCGAGCGGCTCCGGCACCTGCCGCGCTACCTCGGCGGCATCACCGAGCGCTTCGGCAAGATCGGCGAGAACGTCGGCCGCGACCGGGTCTGGCTGAACGAGGTGCAGGCGGCGCAGGAGCTCTACCGCTCCGCGGGCGGCACGATCCCGCTGCCGCCGCACGCTCCGGAGCGTCTCGTGCGCGCGCGCTGGTTGATCGAGGAGCTGCGGATCAGCTTCTTCGCGCAGAGCCTGGGCACCGTCGAGAGCGTGTCGCTGCAGCGGATCCGGAAGGTCCTCGCGGGCTGACCGGGGCCGCCGGCGGCCGGTTCGGCGGACGACGCCGGCGGGCCTCCGCGGGCCGCTAGTGTCATCCGGTGGGCAGCTACACCGAACTCCTGAGAACCCCCGGCGTGGGTCGCATCATCGCGGCCCAGCTCACCGCGCGCTTCCCGTTCGGGATGCTCTCGCTCGCCTTCCTGCTGCACGTGGAGCGCGTGCACGACTCCTACGCCGCGGCCGGCCTGGTGCTCGGCTCGATGTCGATCGGCCAGGCGATCGCCGGCCCGCTGACCAGCCGCCTGATGGGGCGGCTCGGAATGCGGCGGGTGCTCACCGCCACCCTCATCGTCTGCGCGGCCGCGATCATCGCGATGGCGCTGCTGCCGCTGGAGATCTGGCAGTTCGTCGTCATCGGCTTCGTCGCGGGCCTCAGCATGCCGCCCGTGCAGCCGGCGGTCCGGACGATCTACCCGAAGATGGTGCCCAGCTCGCAGCTGACCCCGCTCTTCTCCCTCGACGCCTCGGCGCAGGAGATCATCTGGGTGCTCGGCCCGGTGCTGACGACGTTCGTCTCGATCCAGATCTCGACCGTCGCGGGCATCCTCACCGCCGCGTTCTTCCTCGTCGGCGGCGGCATCTGGTTCATCGCCTCGCCCGAGGTCGGCCGGGTGCGCATCCCGCGCTCGCGTCGGAAGCTCGGCGCCGTGCTGACCAAGCCGCCGGTGCTTCTCGCGACCGTCGTCGGCTTCCTGCTGGTCGGCGCCTGCGCCGCGGTCGAGGCCGGCGTCGTGGCGGTCCTCGGCGAGGGCGGCGTGGAGTCGGGCGTCGTCCTGGCGGTCTTCGCGGCGGGCTCGCTCGTCGGCGGGCTCACCCTCGGCCACATCCCGATCAGCCGCTGGGCGACCGCGCGGCGGATGCTGATCGTCACCGTCGGCATGGGCCTCGCGGCGTTCTCGACCGATTTCTGGTGGCTCTCGATCACACTGTTCCTGGCCGGCGTCGGCATCGCGCCGGCCCTGGCCGCGCTCTTCACGATCACGGCCGCGAGCGTGAAGTTCTCGGACACGGCGGAGGCCTACGGCTGGGTCGGCACCGGGCAGCTGATCGGCGCGGCGCTCGGCTCGGCGATCGCGGGCGTGCAGATCGACCGATCCGGCCCGACGGCCGCGATCGTGGTCGCCGCGGTGTTCGCCTTCGTCGGCTTCGTCGTCCCGGCGCTCGGCCGCCGCTTCCACCCGGACCTCCGCGGCCGCGACGCGAGCCCGCTGCCGGACACCGAGCCGGTGGAGCTGCCGACCTGAGTCGGCGTCCTCTGACGCCCTTGCGCGGAGGCGTCTCCCACTCGGCTCGGACCCCGCTCCCTTGAGGCTCCCAGGCGCGCCCCCCTAGGGTGGGGCTCGCACGGGACGGAGGGGCTGCCGATGGCACTGCGCGACGACGCGGAGGAACTCGTCCGCCAGCATCAGCGCGAGGCGGAGGAGGCACACGTCCTCGACCCCTGGGCCGACCCCGAGACGCCCGAGTGGGCCGGGGAGCTGGCCGCGGCGCTCTGGCAGGGCTCGTTCCGCCCCAGCCCCGTCTACTACCGCGCGGAGGACCCCTCGCACGCCTGGCGCGGACCGCATCCGATCCGGGTGCACCACCTCGGCTTCGGCTGGCAGATCACGGCCCGGCGACTGCGGGCCGGCGCGATCGTGCCGAGCACCGTCGTCCTGCTCGAGACGGGCACGCTCTGGCTCGGTCTCGGGCCCGCTCGCCGACCGGGCCGCGGACTGCGCGCCCTCGGGGAGCAGGGCCTCGTCGACGGCCTCCAGCCCGGACACGACGACTACTTCGCCGTCCGCCGCTTCGTGCACACCAGCCAGGCCGCGCGCGACGACCGCCGCCTCCTCTTCGGCGTCGCCGGCCTCGCCGCCCTGATCGAGGACACCGTCCGCGTCGGCCCGCACGGCGAGCTGCACTGGCACCTCTGACCCCTCCCGCGAGATGCCACTTGTGACCGGCTTTCGCGGCGTGTCGTGCGCACAAGTGGCATCTCGCGGAGGGGGAAGAATGGGGGGATGAGCGTTCCCCTTCTCCCCCTCAACGACGGGCGGGCGATCCCGCAGATCGGGCTCGGCGTCTACAAGATCGGCGACGACGAGGCGGCCCACACGGTCGCCACGGCGCTCGAGGCCGGCTACCGGCACATCGACACGGCGACCCTCTACGGCAACGAGCGCGGCGTCGGCGAGGGGATCCGCGCCAGCGGCCTCCCCCGGGAGCAGGTCTTCGTCACCACCAAGGTCTGGAACGACGACCACGGCTTCGACGAGACGCTCGAGGCCTTCGACCGCAGCCTCGAGTTGCTCGGCACCGACTACGTCGACCTCTACCTCGTGCACTGGCCGATCCCCTCGCGCGACCGCTACGTCGACACCTACCGCGCGCTGGAGCGGATCCGCCAGGAGGGCCGGGCGCGCTCGATCGGCGTCTCGAACTTCGCGATCGAGCACCTCGAGCGGCTGCTCGGCGAGACCGAGGTCGTGCCCGCGATCAACCAGGTCGAGCTGCACCCGCGGCTCCCCCAGGACGAGCTGCGCGCCTTCGACACCGCGCACGGCATCGTGACGCAGGCCTGGTCGCCGCTGGCCCGCGGCCGTCTGCTCGACGAGCCGGTGCTCGCGTCGATCGCCGCGAAGCACGGCGTCTCGCCCGCGCAGGTCGTGCTGCGCTGGCACGTGCAGCTCGGAGTCGTCGTGATCCCGAAGTCGGTGACGCCCGCGCGGATCCGGGAGAACCTCGACGTGTTCGGCTTCGCCCTCGACGAAGAGGATCTGGCAGGAATCGGTGCACTGGCGTCCGGCGAGCGCACCGGCCGCGACCCGAGCCTCGACTGACGCGCCCTAGCCTGGCGGCATGACGACGCGAGCCCCGGAGACGAGAACCGCCCTCCTCCTGCACGGACTCGGCGGCGCGTCCGGCACCTGGTGGCGGGTCGCCGAGGCGCTGACCGGTGCCGGCTGGAGCGTGACGGCGCCGGATCTGCGCGGGCACGGTGCGGGCGCCCGCGGCGGGTCGTCCCGGCACGACGACTACGCCGGTGACGTGCTCGCCCTGCGCGCTCCGTCCGGCACCTGGGACCTCGTGGTCGGCCACTCCCTCGGCGGAGCGGTGGCGGTGCGGGCGGCGGCGCGCGACACCGGCTGGGCCGCCCGGCTGGTGCTGCTCGACCCGGTGCTGCAGCTGCCGGCCGAGTCGCGGGCGGAGGTCCGCGCGGAGGAGCTCGCCGCCCTCGCCGTCACCGCGGACGGGCTCGCCGCCGCCGAGCCGCGCTGGGACGAGCGCGACCGCGCGGAGAAGCTCCGCGCCGCGCACGCCGCCGATCCGGCCGCCGTCGCCGCGACCGTCGACGACAACGACCCCTGGGACCTGCTCGCCGACGTCCCGGCCCTGCGCACGCCCGCGCTCGTGCTCGCGGGCGACCCGCAGGTGTTCACGTTCTTCCCGCCGTCCCTCGCCGCACAGGTCCTCCGCGCGAACCCGCGCGTCCGCTATGCGGTGGTCGCCGGAGCCGGTCACAGCCCGCACCGCGACCGGCCCGCGGAGACGATCGCGATGCTCCGCGAGTGGGCCGAGAGCGACGCGACGGCCTGAGACGCCCTCCGGCCGCGGCCGGCGCTCCGTGTTTCCACCGGGTGACAAGTGCCGCGAAGGGGTGTCATTCGCGCGCGACCTGTGAATACGCTCGCAGAGGGCACCGCCGCTTCTCAGCACAGCGAGGGCGACGGAGGCCGTCGGTCCGACGGCCGCCGCCCTCGACGAAAGGGACCACCTGTGGCTACCACCACTGAAGACACCTCCGGCGCACGACGTCGGCGTCCACTCCTCGGCTCGGCCGCGATGATCGGCGCCGGCGCGCTGGTCGCCGGCTTCGCCTTCGCTCCCGCGGCGAACGCCGTCGAGCCCGTCGACTTCGCCGATGCGGTGACCGTCGACGGCATCATGAACCACCTCGAGGCCTTCCAGGCGATCGCGGACGCCAACGACGGCAACCGCGCGATCGGCACCGAGGGCTACGAGCAGAGCGGCCAGTACGTCGAGGCCGTGCTGAAGGCCGCCGGCTACACCACCGAGCGCCAGGACTTCACCACCACCACCCAGACGATCGACGAGTTCTCGCTGACCACGACCCCCGCGGTCGAGGGCATCCCGATGTCGTTCACCCCCTCCACCCCCGAGGGCGGCGTCACGGGCGAGCTGATCCAGCCGGTCGACCCGCTGGGCTGCGACGCCGACGCCTGGGCCGGACTCGACGCGACCGGCAAGGTCGCCCTGGTCAGCCGCGGCACCTGCAGCTTCTCGGAGAAGTCGGCCGCCGCCGGCGCCGCCGGGGCCTCCGCCGTGATCATCTACAACAACGCTCCCGGCGAGGCGCTCAACGGCACGCTCGGCGCGCCCGACGACAGCTACATCCCGTCGGTCGGCGTGACGCTCGAGGAGGGCCAGTCGCTGATCGCCGCGCTGCCCAGCACGGCGACGCTGGTCCTCGAGCAGACGACCACCGACACCGACACCTTCAACATCATCACCGAGACGCCCGGCGGCGACCACGACAACGTGGTCATGCTCGGCGCGCACCTCGACGGCGTGCCCGAGGGCCCCGGCATCAACGACAACGGCTCGGGATCGGCGACGCTCCTCGAGACCGCCGTCCAGCTCGCGGACGCGGGCGAGACCACCAACGCCGTGCGCTTCGCCTGGTGGGGCGCCGAGGAGGTCGGGCTCGTCGGCTCGTACACCTACGTCGACTCGCTCTCGGAGGAGGAGGCCGGCGACATCGCGACCTACCTGAACTTCGACATGGTCGCCTCGCCGAACTACGTCGTCTCGGTCTACGACGCGAACGAGTCCACCTACGAGGCCCCGGTCGAGGTGCCCGCGGGCTCCATCGCCACCGAGAAGGCGTTCACGGACTACTTCGACTCGATCGGCCAGCCCTGGATCGACACCGCGTTCGACGGCCGCAGCGACTACGACGGCTTCATCTCCGCCGGCATCCCGGCCTCCGGCCTGTTCACCGGAGCGGACGACATCAAGACCGAGGAGGAGGCCGCGCTCTTCGGCGGCACCGTCGGCATCGCGCACGACCCGAACTACCACTCGGCCGGCGACGACCTGGCGAACATCAACCAGGAGGCGCTCGGCATCACCTCGAAGGCGATCGCCTTCGTGACCGCCTCCTTCGCCGAGGACACCTCCGCGATCGACGCCGAGAAGGACCCGACCACGCCGGAGCCGGAGCCCACCACCCCGCCGTTCGTGCTCCCCACCAAGGAGCAGGTCCTCGGGCTGATCGCCGCCGGCCTCTCGCCGCGCGAGATCGCCGCCGAGCTCGGCATCACCGAGGCGATCGCGCGTCCCTACGTGCAGCAGATCATCGACCGCTACGGCATCACCGACCGGGCGAGCGCTGAGCGCCTGATCCGCGAGTACCTCGCCGACCGCGGCGTGCTCATCGGCGCGTAGCCACCGCACCACCCGAGGCGTCCCGCTCCGGTCGACGCGTTCCGCTCCGGCAGGACGCCTCGACGGGGGCGGGACGCCTCGCTCGTTCGCGGCGGGCCGCCGCCGACCCGGACCGCTCGCACTGAACGACGGATGTCGTTGATAGCCTCGCGAGCGATGGAGCCTTCCTGGATCGTCGTCGTGGCCGCGGGCGAGCGGACCGGCGAGCCCGCCGTCCGGCCGCGGCGCGTGTTCGCCGGCGTGATCGCCGTCGCCCTGCTCCTGATCCTCGGCATCAGCGCCCTCGACGTCCAGGCTGCGCGGACGCTCGCGGAGTCCGAGGCCGTCGCCGACGCCTCCGACACCGCCGATCTCCTCGCGGAGGTGATCGTCGAGCCGGCTCTCGCGGACGCCGTGCTCACCGGCGACCCGGCGGCGCTGGAGCTCGTCGACCGCGAGGTCCGGGCGCACGTGCTCGACGACTCCCTGGTGCGCGTGAAGCTCTGGGACCGCTCGGGCCGCATCCTCTACTCCGACGACCGGCGCCTGGAGGGGCGGACCTTCACCCTCGACGAGGACGATCTGGAGGCCTTCGCCGACGTCGCTGTGCACGCCGAGGTCTCCGACCTGCAGGCCCCGGAGAACGTGTACGAGCGCGACAGCGGACGCCTCCTCGAGGCCTACCGGACCGTGCGGACGCCGTCGGGGACTCCGCTCCTGTTCGAGAGCTACTTCCGCTACGACGAGGTCGTCGAGCGCAGCGGCGAGCTCTGGCGCAGCTTCGCCGTCATCTCGATCGCGAGCACGGTGCTGCTGGTGCTCGTGCTGCTGCCGGTGCTCGCGCGCCTGCTCGCGCTGATCGGGCGGTCGCGGCGGAGTCGCGAAGCACTGCTGCAGCGCGCCCTCGACGCCTCGGCGGACGAGCGCCGGCGGATCGCGGCGACCGTCCACGACGGTGCCGTGCAGGACCTCGTCGCCGCCTCCTTCGCCGTGCACGGGCGGGCGGAGCGGGCCGAGGCGGACGGCGATCCCGCCCTCGCCGCGGATCTCCGCGAGGTCGCCGCGACCGTCCGCACCGGCCTCGGCGGTCTGCGGTCGCTGCTCGTCGACATCTACCCGCCGAGCCTCGCCGACGCGGGGCTCGCCGCCGCTCTGGAGGATCTCGCCGTCACGACCCGCGCGCGCGGACTGGACGTGGTGGTCGAGGCGCCGCCGCGCACCGGCCTGACCGCGGACGACGAGCGGCTCCTCTACCGGGTCGCGCACGAGGCGCTGACGAACGCGGTCAAGCACTCCGGCGCGCGGAGCGTCCTCGTCCGGCTGCGGCGCGCAGGCGATCGCACGGGCCGCTCGGTCGCGCTCGACGTCGTCGACGACGGGTGCGGCTTCGACGCGGCGACGGCGCTCGCGCACCCGGAAGCGGGACACCTCGGGCTGAGCATCCTGCGCGATCTCGCCCGCGAGCGCGGCGCCGAGCTGCGCCTCCTGACGGCTCCAGGCCGGGGGACGCACTGGCGACTGGAGCCGGCGCCGTGATCCGCGTCCTGATCGTCGACGATCATCCGCTCGTCCGCGCGGGCCTCGCCGCGCTGATCTCGAGCGCGCCGGACCTGCTGCTCGTCGGGCAGGCGGGCAGCGGCGAGGAGGCGCTCGGATCGGCGGCGGAGTCCGCGCCCGACGTCGTCCTGATGGACCTGTCGATGCCGGGCATGGACGGCATCGAGGCGACCGCGCGGATGCTCGCCCTGCACCCGGCGATCCGCGTCGTGGTCCTGACCTCGTTCGACGACCGGGGCCGCGTCCTCGCCGCGCTGCGGGCGGGCGCCCAGGGATACCAGCTCAAGGACGCCGACCCCGCCGTGGTGCTCGACGCGGTCCGCTCGGCGGCGGCGGGGCACGCCCCGCTGGATCCGCGGGCGGCCCGGGCTCTGCTGCCGGGCGGCGCCGGTGCCGCCCTGCCCGCGCTCAGCACTCGCGAGGAGCAGGTGCTGCGGCTGATCGCCTCCGGCCGAGCGAACAAGGAGATCGCGCGAGAGCTCGGGATCGCGGAGCGGACGGTCAAGGTGCATGTCGGGCACGCCTTCACGCGCATCGGCGTGCGCGATCGCACGAGCGCCGCGCTGTGGGTGCGCGACCACCTGCCCGGGTACTAGTACCAAGGTCCGATTGCCGCGCGGCGCGGCGCGGGCGAGGGTTGCCTCCTACCCGCACCGGCCCAGCGCCGGTCGACAGGAAGGCCACGATGTCCCCCCTCAGCAGAACCGCCCGCACTGCGGCGATCGCCGCGATCGCGCTGCTCCTCACCGGCCTCGCGGCCTCGCCCGCGCAGGCCAAGACCTCGTCCGTCGGAGGCGACTACTCCGTCACCGTGAACGGCACCACCTACGACCCGGCCGCCGGCAAGGACGTGAAGCTCAAGGACGTCGCCGTCGCTGGGACCATCGCGGTGCGCGGCGTCAACAACCGCTTCGACCTCCGCGTGTCGACGCTGGGCGTCTACGACTACACGCTCACCGGCGCCCCCGACACGCAGCGGATGGTCACCTCGCCGACGGTGGTCTTCGCGTCCAAGGTGCCGACGCTCACCGCGGCGCAGCTCGCGGGCGCGCGGCTCGACTCGCTGGAGGTGAAGGACGACACCCTGGTGGTGATCCTCCGGACCGCGGCCGGCAAGCTCAAGGTGCAGGCGAAGGACGGCGCGCAGGGCGGCATCTTCCAGATGGAGCCCGAGTTCGCCGGGAACGTCGAGCTCGTGCACACACTCGGCCCCGGGCTGTTCTACTTCGTCAACAGCTTCACCGGCAAGATCAACTTCGGCAGCGGAGTCGACGCAGTGACCCCGGCCCAGAGCGCGACGGGCTACCACTCGATGCTGCTCGGCAAGGACAGCCCGCAGGTCGCCACGAAGACCTTCCAGAGCGGCACGGTCACGAAGTGGACCGTCGCCTCGGGTGGCCGCCTCGGCGGGGTGCTCGGCGAGGACGCCGTCGAGCTCTCGCAGGGAGCGACCAACTGCACGAGCCAGTGCCAGGCGCAGAACCGCATCAACGGCTCGCTGCCCGTTCCGCCGGACCCCGTGAACCCGACCCCGATCGGCTGAGCCGACCCGGACGCCCGAGGCGTCCCGTCCCCGTCGAGGAGTCCCGCTGCTGCTGGACGCCTCGACGGGAACGGGACGCCTCACGCGTTCCCTGCGTCCGCTTCCGAGCGGTCGGGCCCGCGTCAGGGGCGGCGGGCGCGGGCGAAGGCCTCCTCGACGTCCTCGTCCGGGTCGGCGAGGAGGCGGAGGGTCGCCAGGGCGTGGAAGCGGCGGGGGTCCTCCTCCGAGCGCGCGGCGGCCTCGAGGACGGGGCCCGCGGCGTCGCCGAGCATCAGCAGCGCGCGGGTGAGGGCGCGCTGGTCCGGGCGGTCGCGCTCGCCGAGGTGCTCCGCGAGCTGCCGGGCCAGCGCGGGCCGCTCGGAGTCCGGGGCGAGCCGGGCGGCGGTGCGCCAGGCCGCGTGCGCGACCGCGGCGTGCTCGTCGTGCAGCAGCGCGGGCGTGATCGCCGGGAACGCGCGCGGGTCGCCCACCTTCGACAGCGTGTGCAGCGCCTGGCTGCGGGCCTGCGGTGTCCCGGACGCGAGCTCGGGCAGCAGCAGGTCGACGGTGACCGCCGGATCGTGGCGGGTGAGCGCCCAGGTGAGCATCTCGCGCACGCCGAAGTCGGGCTCGACGGCGCAGCGGGCCACGAGCACCGGGGCGTACTCGCCGGCGGGCCGGGTGCCGGCGGTCATCGCCGCCTGCAGCCGGGACGACGCGTCGGGGGCTGTCAGGGCGGCGCGGAGCCTGTCGGCGGGCCGGTTCTCGTCAGTCATCGCCGTCCATTCGACACCCGCCGCCCGAAAGGATGTCGAGTGCCCCTCCCCCTCCGCGCCGCGAGATGCCACTTGTGACCCGATTCCACGGCGTGTCGCGTGCACAAGTGGCATCTCGCGGGAGGGGCGGGGCTTCCCGCCGCGGCGGCGCACGGTGTTCACTGGGGCCATGCGAGCCATCTGGAAGGGCGCGATCACCTTCGGCCTGGTCAACGTGCCGGTGAAGATCTACAGCGCCACCGAGGACCACGACGTCCCCCTGCACCAGGTGCACGACAAGGACGGCGGCCGGATCCGCTACCAGCGCAAGTGCGAGATCTGCGGCGAGGTCGTGACCTTCGACCACATCGACAAGGCCTACGACGACGGCGAGCGCACGGTCGTGCTCACCAAGGACGAGCTGAAGGCGCTGCCGGAGGAGCGCGACCGCGAGATCGACGTCGTGCAGTTCGTGCCGAGCGAGCAGGTCGACCCGATCATGTTCGACCGCGCCTACATCCTCGAGCCGGACTCCTCCTCCCCCAAGGCCTACGTGCTGCTGCGCCGCACCCTCGAGGAGACCGACCGCACCGCGATCGTCGAGTTCGCGCTCCGGCAGAAGACCCGGCTGGCGGCGCTGCGCGTGCGCGGCAAGCTGCTGATGCTGCAGACGCTGCTCTGGGCGGACGAGGTGCGCGAGGTCGAGTTCCCGTACCTCGAGGGCACCACCCGGATCGCCGCCCGCGAGCTGGAGATGTCCTCGCACCTGGTCGACTCCTACTCGGAGGACTTCGACGCGTCGAAGTTCCAGGACTCCTACCAGGCCGAGCTGCGCACCCTCATCGACGCGAAGATCGAGCAGGGCGACGCCCTCGACACCTCCGCGACCTTCGGCGAGAAGCCCGAGGAGGAGGGCGGCGGCGAGGTGCTCGACCTGATGGAGGCGCTGAAGCGCTCGGTCGAGCGCAGCCGCGGCGCGAAGGCGGGGGCGTCCGCGGACTCCGAGGAGAAGGCGCCGGCGAAGAAGCGCGTGACGAGGAAGAAGGCGGACGAGGACTCCTCCGCCGACGAGGACTCGGCGCCGAAGAAGACCGTCGCCAAGAAGCCGCCGGCGAAGAAGAGCGCCGCGAAGACCGACGACGACGAGAAGGCTGCTCCCAAGAAGATCGCTCCGAAGAAGAAGCCCGCCGCGAAGAAGGCGGCCTCGACGGCCGGAGCGGAGGAGGAGAAGGCGGCGTCCTGAGCCCGACCGGCCCGGAGGATCGGCTCAGGCGAGCTCGTCCACGTCGTCGAGGTCGACCGCGACCGAGCTGACCAGCGCGAGCAGCGCCTCCGCGTAGGCGTTCTCGGCGATCTCGTCCTCGAAGTCGCGCTGCTCGCCGGCGAGCTCGACCGTCACGGCGAAGCGCACCGGCCCGCCGTCCGCGACGCGACGCAGTGAGCGGAACGTGCCGCGGAGCAGCTCGCGCAGCTGGTCCTCGCGCGGCAGCCAGAGCGAGTCGTCGAGCGCCACGGAGTCGAGCGCCCACTCGGTCGTGCCGTTGAAGCCGAGCACGGTGCCGGTCTCGTACTCGTGCGGCTCGATGGTCATGTCGCTCACGGTGAAGACGTCGCCGTCGAACCCCTCGCGCTCGATGCGGAAGCGGTCGCCGGTGACCGGTGCCCAGCGCAGACCCGCGGTGCGCAGCGCCTTGGCCAGTTCGAAGGAGATCATCCCCCGATCATGGCGCGCGTTCCCGGACGGAGGCCGCGAAGACGGGACCGCGGCCCCGATGTCGGTGGGTGAGTTTACGTTCATGAAACGTCCGGTTCACAGGCCGGGCACCCGCACTGCATAGCGTGGCTCACTGTGCCCCTTTCAGGGGCGAGGGTCGCCGTCGACGTGCGGTGACGCACCACCGCTCCCCGGAGCGGCGATCGAGAGGACCACCATGCCCGACTCCCCCGCACTCCCCGCGCAGAGGCCCCGCGCCCGCGCACCCCGGAGAGGCCTCGCGCTCGCGGCCCTCGCCGGCCTGGCCCTCGTCGCCTCGCCGCTGGTCGCTGCCCCCGCCACCGCCGCTCCGAGCGGGGACGAGCTGGTCATCAGCGAGGTCTTCGCCCGCGGCGGCTCGGCCGGCGCGACCTACAGCAACCGCTTCGTCGAGCTCTTCAACCCGACCGGCGCCGACGTCGCGCTCACCGGCCTCTCGCTGCAGTACCGCTCGGCCACCGGCACGGCCAACCCGACGACGACCGTCGCGCTCACCGGCACCGTCCCCGCCGAGGGCCACTTCCTCATCGCCGGCGCGAGCAACGGCACCAACGGCGCGCCGCTCCCCGCCGCCGACCAGACCGCGAACGGCCTCAACATCGCGGCCGCGGGCGGCACGCTCTTCCTGGTCGAGGGCACCGCGACCCTCGTCGCCCCGCCGATCGGCACCGCCGAGCAGCCCGAGGCGGTCCTCGACCTCCTCGGCTACGGCACCTCGAACACCTTCGAGTCGGCGGCCGCCACCGCGCCGACGCTGACCGAGTCGATCGCGCGCGCCGACACCGCGACCGGTGACACCGACTCCAACGCCGCCGACTTCACCGTCGGCGCGATGACCCCCGAGGCCGCCGGCGGCAGCACCCCGGAGCCGACGCCCGCGCCGACCGGGACGCCGACCCCCACCGCGACCCCGACCGCCCCGCCGACGACGCCGCCGACGACGCCGCCCACCACCGCGCCGACCGTCTCGATCGCGGAGATCCAGGGCACCGGAGCCGCGTCCCCGCTCGTCGGGCAGACCGTCACCACCACCGGCGTCGTCACCGCGCGCTACGCGACCGGCGGCTACAGCGGCTTCGTGATCCAGACCGCCGGCACCGGCGCGCAGACCACCGGCCGCACCGCCTCCGACGCCGTCTTCGTCTACTCCTCCGCCTCGGTCGGCGCGGTCGCGATCGGCGACAACCTGCGCATCACCGGCGCCGTCAGCGAGTTCAACGGCCTCACCGAGCTCACCCCGACCTCGGCCGCGACCGTCGAGAAGCTCGGCACCCCGGCCGCCGCGCCGATCCCGGCCGCCGTCGGCCTCCCCCGCACCGTCGAGGAGCGCGAGACGCTCGAGAGCATGCTGATCGCCCCGCAGGGCGCGTTCACCGTGACCGACACCTTCGACCTCAACAGCTTCGGCTCCATCGGCCTCGCCGCCGGCGACTCGCCGCTGCTGACCCCGACCGAGGTCGCCCGTCCCGGAACGCCCGAGCTGGCCGCGGTCGTCGCCGACAACGCCGCGCGCGCGATCGTCCTCGACGACGGCGCCTCGATCAACTTCCTCGGCGCCGCCGCGAACAAGGCGATCCCGCTGCCCTACCTCACCCCGACCGAGCCGATCCGCGTGGGCGCCCCGGCGACCTTCACGACCCCGGTCGTGCTCGACTACCGCAACGGCGGCTGGTCCTTCCAGCCGACGACGCAGCTGACGGTCGAGAACGCCGCGACCGTCCAGCCGGCGACGTTCGCGAACACCCGCGAGGCGGCCCCCGAGGCCGTCGGCGGCGACCTCTCGATCGCGTCCTTCAACGTGCTCAACTACTTCTCCACCACCGGCGACTCGATCACCGGCTGCACCTTCTACACCGACCGCGACGGCGACCCCGTCACGGTGAACAGCGGCTGCGACGCCCGCGGCGCCGCGAACGCGGACGACCTCGAGCGCCAGCAGGCCAAGATCGTCACCGCGATCAACAGCCTCGGCGCCGGCGTCGTCTCGCTCGAGGAGATCGAGAACTCGGCCAAGTTCGGCAAGCCGCGCGACGAGGCCCTCGCCACGCTGACCGCCGCCCTCAACACCGCCGCCGGCTCGGAGCTGTGGGCGTACGTGCCCTCGCCCGCCGCCCTCCCCGCGCTCGCGGACGAGGACGTCATCCGCACCGCGTTCATCTACAAGAAGGCCGTCATCGAGCCGGTCGGCGAGTCCGTCATCCTGAACGACGGCGTCGCCTTCTCCAACGCCCGCAAGCCCCTCGCCCAGGAGTTCCGCCTGATCGGCGACAGCGCCAGCGAGTTCGTCGCGATCGTGAACCACTTCAAGTCGAAGGGCTCCGGCTCCGGAGTCGACGCCGACCAGGGTGACGGCCAGGGCGCCTCGAACGCCTCCCGCGTCAACCAGGCCACCGCGCTCGTCGCGTTCGCCGACCGCCTGAAGACCGAGAAGGCGACGGACCTCGTCTACCTGCTCGGCGACTTCAACGCCTACTCGCAGGAGGACCCGATCCAGGTCCTGCGCGACGCGGGCTACATCGACCAGGGCGCGAAGGACGGGAAGTACTCCTACTCCTTCGACGGCGCGGTCGGCTCGCTCGACCACGTCTTCGCCTCCCCGGCGGCCGACGCGACCGTGACCGGTGTCGACACCTGGAACATCAACAGCGGGGAGTCGGTGGCGCTGGAGTACAGCCGCTACGACTACAACGCGACGATCTTCTACGACACCTCGGCCTACCGCTCGAGCGACCACGACCCGGTCGTCGTCGGACTGGACCTGCCCGAGACCGCGCCGGCGACCGTGATCGACGTCGCGACCAGCGCGAAGACCACGCGCCTCGCCGTGCTCCGCACGCTGACGGTCACGGCCGTCAACAACGGCCCGGAGGCGGTCGCGATCGAGATCTCGACGCCCTTCGGCACGCGGACGAAGAGCTCGGTGAAGCCCGGCCAGTCGTTCACGACCTCGTACCTCACGGTGCTCCGCCCGATCAAGGCCGGCACCGCGACGATCGAGGTCACCGCGAAGGACGGCACGGAGCGGACGTACCGGCAGGCGTACAGCGCCCGCTAGAGCACCGCGCACGACCGACCGCCGGGGCGGGCCCGCTGAGAAGCGGGCCCGCCCTCGTCGCGCCACCCCTGACGTCGCGCGGGTCCGGCTCCTAGAGTGCGGAGCATGCCCGAGGGAGACAGCGTCCACCGTCTCGCCGCCCGCCTGAGGCGGGCGGCGGACGGCCGCACCGTGGCGGACGGCGAGCTGCGCTCGGGCGACGCGGCCGGCAGCTCGCTCGAGGGCCTGCGGATCCTCGAGCACGACACGCACGACACGCACGGCAAGCACCTGCTCACCCGCTTCTCCGGTGACCTGACCCTGCATACGCACCTGCGGATGCAGGGCTCCTGGACGGTCACCTCGCCCGGCCGCGCCGTCCCGCGGGCCGTCCAGAAGGACGTCCGCGTCCGGCTCCGACTCGACGACGGGGTCACCCTCTGGGGCATCGACCTCCCCGTCGTCGAGCTGCTGCCGACCCGCGACGAGGCACGCGCGGTCGGCCACCTCGGGCCGGATCCGCTCCGCGCCGACTGGAGCGCGGAGGAGGCCGTCGCCCGCCTCTCCCGCACACCGGAGCGGCCGGTCGTCGCCGCCCTGCTCGATCAGCGCCTGATGGCGGGCCTCGGCAACCTCTGGGCCAACGAGGTCTGCTTCCTCCGCGGACTCTTCCCCTGGCGGCCCGTCGGCACCGTCGACGTGCGCGCGCTGATCGCCACCGCCGCCCGGGGCCTGCGCGCGTCCGTGACGGTGCCCGGGATGTTCCAGACCACGACCGGCGACACCCGCCGCGGCGAGCGGCACTGGGTCGCGGGCCGCGCCGGCCGGCCGTGCCTGCGCTGCGGCACCACGGTCCTCGTCCGCGCCGAGGTCCGCGACGACCCGGAGCAGCGGCGCACCTGGTGGTGCCCGCACTGCCAGCCCGAGCTCCCCTGAGGCGGGCCGTGCCCTCGACCGCCCGCCTGCGTAGGCTGGGCGCAACGAGCGGAGGGGTGTCATGAGCGACAACGTCTGGGGGTCCCCGGACCCGTCGGCCCGGCGCGATCAGCCGTCGGCGACCGGGGTCGAGCGGGGCTCCGCAGCGCAGCCGCCCGCCGAGAACGCCGCCGAGAAGCCGGCGGAGGTCGAGCTCGCCCGTCCCGAGGACATCGAGCGGGCGCAGGCCGTCAAGGACCTCAAGCGCCGCCGCGACTTCGCCGGCTCGGTCGGCGGCTGGATGACCGTCTCCGCGATCAGCACCGGCGTCTGGTTCGCGACCGGCGCCGACGGCTACTTCTGGCCGATCTGGCCGATGCTCGGCATCGGCATCGGGGTGGCCAGCCAGGCCGCCGCCCTCTGGGGCCCGGCGAAGAAGGAGATCACCGAGGCCGACATCGCCGCCCAGATGCGCAAGCGCGAGGCCCGCGGCCGCTGACCCCGGTCGCCTTGGAAGAGACGCCCGCCTGCATGCTGGTCGAGTAGCCGCGCAGCGGCGTATCGAGACCCACCCTCCTCAGCAGGGCAGGTCTGCAGACTCCCGTTCTGACGCTGGTGGATCTCGATACGCCCGCTCCGCGGGCTGCTCGATCAGCATGCAGCGCACCGCCCGGAACGGCCCGTCATGCTGGTCGAGCAGCCGCACGCCCGCTTCATACTGGTCGAGCTGCCGCGCCGCCCCGCTTGCATGCTGGTCGAGTAGCCGCGCAGCGGCGTATCGAGACCCACCCGCCGACAGCACCCGCCCCGCCCGGCACCCCCCTCCCAGGAGTCCCGTCGACCCCGGCTGCTAGGGTGCGTGTCGAGCGTGCCGACGTCCCGACGGCTGCGCTCACGGCACAGCGTGGCGCGCCGGACCCGAGGCGTGCCGCCTCCGGCACCGCCCACTGACGGTTTGGACACCCTTGGCCGACTCCTCCTCGCCCTCCTCCGCGAAGCCTCCCTTCGACGCGTCGCAGTTCCACGAGCTCCCGCCGAAGCGGCCCTCCCGTCGAGCCGTCGTGCTCGGCGCGGTCGGCGCCGGCCTCGGCCTCGTCGCCCTCGGCGGCGGCGGCTACGCCGCCTATCGCGCCCTGCAGCCCGACCAGCCCGGCGTCTCCGGCGAGCCGGGCACCCCGGCCGCCGAGCTCGACCTGCTGGCCGGCGTCCCGACTCCGACGCCCTCCTTCGGCCCGAACGGCACCCACTGGCCCTCGCGGACCCCGTGGTTCACCGGTGACGTCGACCTCGAGGTCGAGGTGGAGTGCTCCTGGTCGGCGATCAGCGAGGCCATCACCACGGCGCTCGACACCGCGGGCCCCGCCGACACCGTCCGCATCCTCGTCGCGCCGGGCGAGCTGCCCGGCGGCGGCGCCGGCTCGAGCTCGTCCCCGATGATGCAGGACATCGGCACGCTCGATCGCGACACCCGCGTCCTCGTCTACCCGCGCGACGGCTGGGGCACGGTCACCACCGCCAACTCCTGGCGCCTGCTCCGCGTCTACAACGTCGCGCTCGTCGGCATCGTCACCAACGGCGCCTTCCTCGCCTCCGGCTGCAGCAGCTCGGCCTTCGCGCGGATCACCACCAACGCCTACAACGTCTACGGCGTCGACGGCACCGACTTCACCGAGAACGTCGAGCTCGTCGAGGTGGTCGTCCCGGACGCCCAGCTCCGCGACGAGGACGTCTCGAGCATGCGCACCCCCACCGACGGCGCGGGCGGCCTCCGCCACATCTTCCGCATCGGCTGCTACACCGCCCCCGCGTACAAGGAGAAGGGCTCCGGCGCGCACACCGACACCGTGCAGTTCTCCGGCCAGGGCGGCAACTACTACGGCGACATCACGAGCATCGACTGCATCGACTTCGCCTCGACGAACACCGCGTTCCAGATCGGCTCGGCCGAGAACGTGCGCTACCAGCACTGCCTGGTCGTGGGAGCGGACGTCGTGAAGCGGGTCTTCCCGGTGCCGGACGAGGCCGACCAGGACGGCAGCTTCGGCGCCTCCAACGGCCCCGGCGTCGAGTTCGGCTGCTCGGCGCTCGACAGCACCTTCATCGGGCCGATGGGCGCCGCGACCTGGGCGTCGGTGACGAACTCGACCGCCGGCTACGAGACCAGCGGCGCGGCACCGAAGGAGGGCGAGTGGATCATCGACGAGTCGATCCTCGAGTGGAGCGCCGACGACGTGCACGAGCGCAGCCCGCAGGTGACGAGCGAGTACCTGGCCCAGATCTGGGCCTGACCGGCTGAGCACCCGGCCGGCTGAGCACCGACCGTCCGACCACCTGATCGCCTCACCGGGCGGGCGCCTGAGCGCGCGGCTGCCGGCGCTCAGCCCGCGTGCCGCCCGGCCCGCGCCGGACGCGTCAGCGCGACGAGCGGCGCCGGCACCGTGAAGAGCGGATCCCCCGGGATCAGCGCCAGCACCCGGCGGATCCCGAGCGAGAGCGCGACGATCGCCGCCGTGAGCACCAGCGGGTAGAGCAGCGCCGCCACCGGCTTCTCGAGCAGCCCCGTCAGCCAGGCGGCGTCCGGGTTCGCGACGAGAGACCACAGCCCGAGCAGCGGCACCTGCAGCAGGTAGATCGGCAGCGTCCGCCGTCCGATCGCCGAGCCGACCCGCGCCGCCGGCGCCCAGCGGCAGAGCAGAGCCGCGCAGGCCACGGCGAGCGGGATCGCGCTCGCGCTCACCACGAAGCCCGCGATCTGCCCGGCTGCCCCGTCGACGACGCGCCCACCCACGACCGCCACCAGGAACACCCCGAGCGGCACGAGCAGCACCAGCACACCCGGCCGCGAGAAGCGGCGCAGCTGCTCCGCCCCGAGGACGCCGAGCGCGAAGAAGACGAAGTTGGCCAGCAGCGCGTCGCCGAAGAGGATCACCCGCAGGTTCGTCGCGAGGAACCAGGCGGCGGTGCCGAGCAGCAGGATCCCCCACCACGGCACCCGCAGCGCCCGCAGCAGCACCAGCACGAGCGGGTAGAGCGCGAGCGCGAAGAGGAACCAGAGCGTGGTCGTCGGGAAGACGAACTGCAGGAGGACGCGGTCGAGCGAGTCGATCGAGTGCGGGAAGTCGGGGCGCGCGAGCAGGGCGAAGAACACGGCGTAGAGCACGACCCACACCGCGTAGAGGTAGTAGTTCGAGACGAGCCGCACCCGCGCGGAGCCGCGACGCCAGCCGCGCAGCAGGCCGGACTGCGCGAGAAGCCCCGCCAGCGCGAAGAGGATCGGCATCCGGATGCGCCCGAGCGAGCCCCCGACCTGGTCCCAGAGCGCGGCGACCGAGGATCCCGGATCCGCGACGGTGGCGAAGCTCCAGATCAGGACGTGGAAGAGGACGACCGCGAGGACGCCGAGGCCGCGGGTCGTGTCGATCCAGGCGAGCCGCTCGCGCGCGACGAGCGCGTCCCCTGATCCCGTTGCCACGCGAACCAGTATGCGGGCTCGATGTGTCGCGGAAAACGCGACGTGCGGCGCGCGGCGTCGGTCCGCGGTGGCGGCTCGCGGCGTTCGGCCGCGCGCCGCCCGTCGGTTTGCGCCGTCAGCTCGCGCCGTCGAGCCGCCCGACCGCGGTGACCCGCACGACCGCGGCGCCCGCCTCGTCCGACTCCGCGAGATCGACCGTGGCGGAGATCCCCCAGTCGTGATCGCCGGCCGGATCGTCGAGGATCTGCCGCACCCGCCACTGGGTCGGCGTCTCGGTGACGAGCAGCATCTTCGGACCGCGGGCGTCCGGCCCGATCCCGATCGAGTCGTGCTCGTCGTAGTAGTCGTCGAGCGCCTCTCCCCAGGCGTCAGCGTCGAAGCCGGCCGCCGCGTCCAGCTCGCCGAGCGCCTCGTGGTCGTCCAGCGCCGCGAGCGTGACCCGCCGGAACAGCTCGTTGCGCACCAGCACCCGGAAGGCGCGCTGGTTCGCGGTCAGCCGGCGCGGCGCGGGCGGCACGATCGCCTGGTCGGCGGCGTGCAGGGCCGGGTTGACCAGCTCCTCCCACTCGTCGACCAGCGAGGAGTCGACCTGGCGCACCAGCTCGCCGAGCCACTCGATCAGATCGTGCAGCTCCTCGTTCTTGATCTCGTCCGGGATGGTCTGCCGGGCGGCCCGGAACGCGTCGGAGAGGTAGCGCAGCACCAGCCCCTCCGAGCGGGAGAGCTTGTAGAACGCGCAGTACTCGCCGAACGACATCGCGCGCTCGTACATGTCGCGCACCACCGACTTGGGCGAGAGCTCGAAGTCGCGCACCCAGGGCTGCACGGCGGTGTAGGTCTCGAAGGTCGCCTCGAGCAGCTCCTGGAGTGGCTTCGGGTGCGTGACGCTCTCGAGCAGCTCCATCCGCTCCTCGTACTCGATGCCGTCCGCCTTCATCGCGGCGACCGCATCGCCCCGGGCCTGGAACTGCTGGGCGCCGAGGATCTGCCGCGGGTCGTCGAGCGTCGCCTCGAGCACCGAGATCACGTCCAGCGCGAAGGTCGGCGACTCCGGGTCGAGCACGTCGAACACGGCGAGCGCGAACGGCGAGAGGGGCTGGTTGAGCGCGAAGTTCGGCTGCAGGTCGACGGTCAGCCGGATGCGGACCACGCCGTCGGCGTCGACGATCTGCTCGACGACCTCCGCGGTGCGGAGCGTGCGGTAGATGCCCAGCGCCCGGCGGGCCAGCTGCAGCTGCCGCTTCCACGGCTCGTGGTTGTCGAAGATCAGCGCGTGCACGTTCGCGAAGACGTCGCCGCCGCGCGCGATCACGTTGAGCAGCATCGCCGAGGTGATCGTCATGTGCGAGGTGAGCGTCTCGGGCTCGGCGTCGACGAGCTTGCGGAAGCTCGGCTCGCCCCAGCTGACGAAGCCCTGCGGCGCGCGCTTGCCGACCCACTTGCGCCGCTTCTTCGGGTCGTCGCCCATCTTGTCGAGCGCCTTGCGGTTCTCCGACTCGTGCTCGGGCGCCTGCACCACCACGGTGCCCGCGGTGTCGTAGCCCGCGCGGCCGGCCCGCCCGGCGATCTGGTGGAACTCGCGGGCCGAGAGCTGGCGGCTCTTCACGCCGTCGTACTTGGTCAGTGCGCTGAGCAGCACCGTCCGGATCGGCACGTTGATGCCGACGCCGAGGGTGTCCGTGCCGCAGATCACCCGCAGCATGCCCTGCTGGGCCAGCTGCTCGACCAGGCGGCGGTACTTCGGCAGCATGCCCGCGTGGTGCACGCCGATCCCGAGCCGGAGCAGGCGCGAGAGGGTCTTGCCGAACGCAGTCGTGAAGCGGAAGCCGCCGATCACCTCCGCGATGCGGTCGCGGTGCTCGCGGGTGGCGATGTTCGCGCTGGTCAGCGCCTGCGCGCGCTCGAGCGCGGCGGCCTGGGAGAAGTGCACGATGTAGACCGGCGCCTGGTTCGTCGAGAGCAGCTCCTCGATCGAGTCGTGGATCGGCGCGATCTCGTAGAAGAAGTGCAGCGGCACCGGCCGCTCGACCCCGGTGACCGTCGCGGTCTCGCGCCCCGTCCGCCGGGTGAGGTCCGCGGCGAGCGCCGTCACGTCGCCAAGCGTCGCCGACATCAGCACGAACTGCACGTGCGGCAGCGTCAGCAGCGGCACCTGCCAGGCCCAGCCGCGGGACGGGTCGGCGTAGAAGTGGAACTCGTCCATCACGACCTGGTCGACGTCCGTCTCGGCGCCGTGCCGGAGTGCCAGGTTGGCGAGGATCTCGGCCGTGCAGCAGATGATCGGCGCGTCCGGGTTCACCGAGGAGTCGCCGGTCACCATGCCGACGTTCGCGGCGCCGAAGACGTCGACCAGCGCGAAGAACTTCTCCGAGACGAGCGCCTTGATCGGCGCGGTGTAGTAGCTGCGCCGGCCGTTCGCCAGCGCGGCGGCGTGCGCCCCGATCGCGACCAGCGACTTCCCGGTGCCGGTCGGCGTCGACAGGATCAGGTTCGCCCCCGACGAGATCTCGATCATCGACTCGTCCTGCGCCGGGTACAGCGGCAGCCCGCGCGCCTCGGCCCACTCCGTGAACGCCAGGTACACCGCGTCGTCGTCGACGCGCCCGTCGGCGTCGGGCGTCGGCATCCGTTCGAGCAGCGTCGCAGTCATCCCCCCATCCTCCCGGAGTTTCCTGCGCCAGGGCCCCTCCCTGCTGGTCGAGTGCCTCCGCAGCGGCCGCACCCTGCCGGTCGAGCAGCCGCGCCGCGGCGTATCGAGACCCGCGCTCACGGGCGCGCTCGATCCGCGAGGGCCCGGCGCAGCCGCTCGACCGAGCGCTCGGGGTGCGGCAGGAACTCGGCCGCGACGATGCGCACCGGGTGCACACCGATCGCGAGGAAGTCGTCGTAGCGGCCGACGTCGCGCGCGAACTGGCGGTTGCTCGTGCGGTGTCCGTCGCCCTCGTACTCCCAGGACACCCGCTCCCGCTCGTACCAGCCGTCGGGCCGCCCGACGAAGACACCCGCCGGCGTGAACAGCGGCACCTGGAGCTGCGGCTCCGGAAGTCCTGCCCGCACCGACGCGAGCCGGAAGCGCGTCTCCGGCCGCGACTCGGCGCCGTCGCGCACCAGCGCGACCGCCTCGCGCAGCCGCGCTGCCCCGCGCCCGCAGAACCACGCCACTCGCTCGCGGAGCTCCCCCAGCGGCACCCAGGGGCGCGGATCCTCCGGATCTCCGCGGTGCGGCGTCCGCACGAGCGCGTCGCCCGCCGCCACGAGATCGTCGAGCTCGAGCAGCGTGCCCAGATGGCAGAAGAGCGACGCCCCGTCGGTCATCGGCAAGCCGTGCCGGACGACGCGCCGTACCCGCGCATCGGAGACCGCGTGCCCGGCCACTCCCGGACGCCGTGCCGCCCGAGCCGGCGCGCGCACGCTGACGTGCAGCGGCTCACCCGGCAGGGCGCGCGGGAGCTCCAGCGGCCAGAGTCTCGCCGCGGTCAGATGGCTGAGGACCGCTCCCGGCCCGAGCAGGGCGAGGAGCGCCCGCGCGCGGATCTCGAGGTCCGGATCGACGCCCTCGACCCGCACGCCGTGGAACGGCGCCGTCAGATCGCCGCTGCGCAGGCGACCCCGGGCGAGACCGACGCGAGCGGCCTCGGCGACGGTGAACGGCCGCCCGAGGAGCTCGGCGGGAAGACGGGACGGCTGCGGCATCCCGCCACCGTGCCGCACGCGGACCCCTGAGAACCGCTCTTCACAGACCCGCCTGTTCTCCACACCCCGACCGCGCCAGTCGATCCGTCACGAACGGTCCCCTCTCGCATTCGGAGACGACCATTCGTGCCGGATCGACGCCCGCACTGGGCTGCTCGATCAGCAGGCTGGGGCCGGTTCAGCAGCCCGCGGGTCAGGCGAGGGCGCGCTCGACGTACGGGCGCAGGTCGGCGGCGAGGCGCAGCTCGCCCGCGGCCTCGGCGTCGAGGAGGGTCTGCGCGTCGTCCGCGCGGCGCTCGACGAACCAGCGGCGCAGCGGCACGGCGCGCTCCGGGCGCGAGAGCAGCTCGATCGCGTCGCCGGCCTCGATGCTCCCCCGGTGCAGGACCCGCAGGTAGGCGCCGGTGCGCCCCTCGTCGGCGAAGCGCTTGACCCAGTGCGGCTCGCCGAGCACGCGCTGGAAGGTCGCGCACGGCGTCCGCGGCATCGTCACCTCGACCTCGACCTTCTCGCCGATCCGCCACCGCTCGCCGATCACGGCGCCGGTGAGATCGAGCCCCTCGACGCGCAGGTTCTCGCCGAACCGTCCGGGGGGCATCTCGTAGCCGAGCCGCTCCGCCCACCACTCGGCGTCCTCGCGGGCGTAGGCGTAGAGGGCCTTCGCCTCGCCGCCGTGGTGCGCGCGGTCGGCCTGCACGTCGGCGTAGACGCCGAGATCGCGGATGACGACCGGCCCCTCGACGGGGCGCTTGTCGATGGCGGTCACGCCGACCAGGCCCGGGTCCGGGAGCAGGCGGTCGACGCGGCAGACGGCGAGGAGTCGGGGCATGCGGTCATGCTCTCACCGCCGGGCCCCGCTCGCGCGCAGAGGCTCGCCGGTGGGCGGTGCGCAGGTGCTCGCCGCGTAGGCTCGCCGGGTGCGCGCCGCCCTCCCCGCTCCCCGTTTCGATCCGCTCCTCCTCGCCGGCCTCGCGGAGGGCTACGCCGGCGACACCGGCGCCCGGGAGCACGCGGAGGGCCTCCGCTTCGACGGCGTCGACCTCACCGGCGCCGACCTGACGGCCGCGTCCTTCAGCGAGTGCGTGCTCGACGGCGTGGTCCTCGAGCGGGCGCAGCTGCGGGCCGCCTCCCTCGTGGAATCGCGGCTCGAGCGGCTGGACGTGCCGGGGCTGTCCGCGCCCCGCAGCCGCTGGCGCTCGATCGAGCTCGCCTCCTCCCGGCTCGGCTCGGCCGAGCTCTACGAGAGCACCTTCGAGCAGGTCCGCATCACGGACTGCAAGCTCGGCTACGTCAACCTGCGCGGAGCGACCCTGCGCGACGTCCTCTTCGAGCGCTGCACGATCGACGAGCTCGACCTGGGCGGGGCCACCGGTTCGCGAGTGGCCTTCACCGACTGCGACGTCCGCTCGCTGGAGCTGCCCGGCGCGAAGATCCAGGACCTCGACCTGCGCGGCGCCGAGCTGCACGTGCTCGGCGGTCTCGACGGGCTCCGAGGCGTCGCGCTCACGGAGCTGCAGCTCAGCCTGATGCTGCCGCTGTTCGCCGAGCACTTCGGCGTGCGGATCCTCGGCTGAGGCGGACCCCCGGCCCTATGCGCGCCGTCGCCCGATCCGCCGGCTGAGCGCGCGGCGCCCGAGCAGGAACACCCCGAGCACGATCGTCGTGACGACCACGAAGCTCAGCTGCACGCCCTGCCCGGAGAGCACCCGCAGCAGCATCCCGCCGGCCACCGTCACGACCCAGACCACGAGCCCGGAGACGAGGATGCGATCCGGCGTCCGCCAGGCGCGCGCGATCACCCAGCCCAGCAGCAGCGCCGCGAGGAAGGGCCAGAGCGTCACGAGGAAGCCCTCGAGCACCGAGTCGCCGTCGTGCGTCCGCCGCCCGATCAGCACGAAGACCGCGACCAGGAGGACGTCCACCGCCAGGCCGAGCCCGGCGCGGCGGGTCACGCCGGCTCCGTCACGAAGTCGATCAGCTGCTCGACCCGGCCGAGCAGCGCGGGCTCCAGGTCCTTGAAGGTCCGGACCTGCCCGAGGATGCGCTGCCAGGCGCGCGCGATGTCGGCCTGCTCGTCGTGCGGCCAGCCGAGCGCCTGGCAGATGCCCTTCTTCCACTCGATCGAGCGCGGGACGTCGGGCCAGCGCGCGAGGCCGACGCGGGCCGGCTTGACCGCCTGCCAGACGTCGACGAAGGGATGGCCGACGACGAGGACGTGCGCGCCGTGCGGGCCGGCGGCGACCGCGTCGGCGATCCGCGACTCCTTCGACCCGCGGACGAGGTGGTCGACGAGCACGCCGATCCGCCGTCCCGGCCCGGGGGCGAAGGCGCGGACAAGCTCGTCGAGGTTGTCGACGCCCTCGATGTACTCGACGACCACGCCCTCGATCCGCAGGTCGTGCCCCCAGACCTTCTCCACCAGCTCGGCGTCGTGGCGGCCCTCGACGTAGATGCGGCTCGGCAGCGCGACGCGCGCCTTCGCGTCCGCGACGTGGAAGGAGCCGGAGGCGGAGCGCGCCCGGCCGAGGTTCGCGTCGCGCTTGAGGCCGGGCGCCTTGAGCGACACCGGCTTGCCGTCGATGAGGAAGCCGGGGCCGATCGGGAAGACGCGGACCTTGCCGAAGCGGTCCTCGAGCTTCACCATCCGCAGCTCCACGCCGACGACGGCGCCGACGAATCCGGAGGCGACCTCCTCGACCACGAGATCGCGCTCGGCCTCGACCACCGCGACCTCGACCGTGTTCTTCGCCCGCCAGTTCCCGGCGAGCACGTCCTGCCCGTACCTGTCCTCGTCCATCGCCTCGAGGGTAGCCCGCTGCTGCGGATGATCATCACTCTCGATTGCCCGAATGTATTGCGATGCGTTTATGGATCTGGTCCACTGGTCCTGGCCGCCGACCGGTGGCCGCGTTCCTCGAAAGGCAGCACCATGAGCAGCACCGACCTCCACGCCGAGCACGACCTCACCGAGCACCAGCACGGCGACGGCTGCGGCCACACCACCGTCCAGCACGACGACCACGTCGACTACGCGCACGGCACCCACCGCCACGCCCTGCACGGCGACCACTACGACGAGCACGGCGCGCACGCCGAGCACGTCGCCGCCGCCGACCAGTCCTGACCCGTTCGGCGGCATGCTGGTCGAGTAGCCGCGGAGCGGCGTATCGAGACCCGCCCTCCGGACGACCCTGGATCTCGATACGCCCTCTCCGAGGGCTACTCGATCAGCATGAGCGGCCCATGCTGGTCGAGTAGCGCGGAGCGCGTATCGAGACCCACCCACCGGACGACCCTGGATCTCGATACGCCCTCTCCGAGGGCTACTCGATCAGCATGAGCGAGCCATGCTGGTCGAGTAGCGCGGAGCGCGTATCGAGACCCCGCCGCCGGCGAGCATGACGCCGCGAGACCCCGCTCCCAGCCGCGGTGAGTAGGCTGGCGGGGATACAACGTGCTCCGGGGTCGGTGAGAGTCCGAACCGGCGGTGACAGTCCGCGAGCCGCTGACCACTTCGGTGGGAGGCGGTTGACCTGGTGGAATTCCGGGACCGACGGTGAAAGTCCGGATGGGAGGCAGCACGAGCGTCGCGCGCGAGCGCGGCGCTGAACGACGGTGCCCGCGCACCGCCGCTCGCACCCCGGAGTTCGGCGACGAACGGAACCGGGAATGACGATCGACTTCGAGCACGCGATGCGCAGGGCGCTGGCCCTCGCCGAGCGCGGCCCCTCGCGCGGCGTGAATCCGCGCGTCGGCTGCGTCCTCCTCGCGCCCGACGGCACCGTCCTCGCCGAGGGCTGGCACCACGGCGCCGGCACCGCTCACGCCGAGGTCGACGCCCTCTCCGCCCTCGCCCCGGGCGCCGCGACCGGCGCCACCGCCGTCGTCTCCCTCGAGCCCTGCAACCACACCGGCCGCACCGGCCCCTGCAGCCGGGCCCTGATCGACGCCGGCGTCGCCCGCGTGGTCTACGCCGTCGGCGACCCCGGCGACCGCTCGGCCGGCGGCGGCGACACCCTGCGCGCGGCCGGCGTCGAGGTGATCGAGGGCGTCCTCGCCGAGGAGGCGGAGGAGTTCCTGCACGTCTGGCTCGCCGCGACCCGCCGCCGCCGCCCCTGGGTGACCCTCAAGTGGGCGTCCACGCTCGACGGCCGCACCGCCGCCGCCGACGGCAGCAGCCGCTGGATCACCGGCGCCGCGGCCCGGCAGCGCGTGCACGAGCAGCGCGCCGCCGCGGACGCGATCCTCGTCGGCACCGGCACGGTCCTCGCCGACGACCCGAGCCTCACCGCCCGCGGCGACGCCGGCGAGCTCCTCGCCGAGCAGCCGCTGCCCGTCGTCGTCGGCGAGCGCGGCGTCCCCGCCGGCGCCCGCGTCCTCGAGCACCCGCGCCCCCCGGTCCTCGAGCGCACGCACGACCTCGCGGCGGTCCTCGACCGCCTCTACGACGCCGAGATCCGCCACGTCTACGTCGAGGGCGGCCCGACTCTGGCCTCCGCCCTCGTCGCCGGCGGACTCGTCGACGAGTTCTTGGTCTACCTCGCCCCGGCGCTGCTCGGCGGCCCGCGGCTCGCCCTCGACGACCTCGGCGTCGCGAGCATCGCCGGCGCGCACCGCCTCGATCTCCGCTCTGTCGAGGTCCTCGGCGGCGACCTCCTCGTCACCGCCCGGCCGGGCTCCCCCGCCCGCCGGCAGCCCGCCCCGCAGAAGGAGTCCTGATGTTCACCGGAATCATCGAGGAGGTCGGCGTCGTCACGGCCGTCTCGGCAGGGACCGACGCGATCCGCCTGACCGTGCGCGGCCCCCTGGCCGTCGAGGGCGCCCGGCACGGCGACTCCATCGCGGTCTCGGGCGTCTGCCTCACCGTCGTCGACCAGTCGGCGGACGGCTTCACCGCCGATGTGATGGCGCAGACCCTGCGGATGTCCACGCTCGACGGCGTCGCGGTCGGCGACCCCGTCAACCTGGAGCGCGCGGCGCTGGTCGGCGACCGCCTCGGCGGCCACATCGTCCAGGGCCACATCGACGGCACCGCGACGCTGCTCGCGGTCACGCCCGGCGACGCCTGGCGCGTGCTGCGCTTCTCCCTCCCCGCCGAGGCCGCCCCGCTCGTCACCGACAAGGGCTCGATCGCGGTCGACGGCGTCTCGCTGACGGTCTCGGCGATCAGCCCCGCCACCGAGCCGGAGCAGTGGTTCGAGGTCTCGCTCATCCCCGAGACCCTGGCCGCCACCACCCTCGGCGCCCGCGCCGTGGGCGACCGCGTCAACATCGAGACCGACATCCTCGCCCGCCACGTCGAGCGGATGCTCGCGCTGCGGTCCGCCGCCGACGAAGGAGGCCGAGCATGAGCCTCGCCACGATCCCCGAGGCCGTCGCGGCCCTCCGCGCCGGCCGGCCGATCATCGTCGCCGACGACGAGGGCCGCGAGAACGAGGGCGACGTCATCGTCTCGGCCCAGCTCGCCAGCCAGGAGACGATCGCCTGGATGGTGCGCCACTCCTCCGGCTTCATCTGCGCGCCGATGACGAACGAGATCGCCGACCGCCTGGATCTGCCGCTGATGGTCGTCGACAACGAGGACCCGCGCGGCACCGCGTACACGATCTCGGTCGACGCCGCCGACCGCCTCTCCACCGGCATCAGCGCCTCCGATCGCGCGCACACGCTCCGCGTGCTGGCCGACCCGGAGGCGACTCCGGCGCGACTGCATCGGCCCGGCCACATCCTGCCGCTGCGCGCCGTCGAGGGCGGCGTGCGCGAGCGCGACGGGCACACGGAGGCGGCGGTCGACCTGATGAAGCTCGCCGGGCTCGAGCCCGTCGGCGCCATCTCGGAGATCGTGGCCGAGGACGGCGAGATGATGCGCCTCCCCGGCCTGATCGCCCTCGGCGAGCGCGAGGGCGTGCCGGTGACCACGGTGGCCGCCCTGATCGCCTACCTCGAGGAGCACCACGCCGAGCTGGACGCCTCGAGCGTGGAGCCCGCCCGGGACACCCCGCGGGTGATCTTCGAGGTCGAGACGACCGTGCCGACCACGCACGGGCCGTTCCGGCTGCGCGCCTACCGCGACCGCCAGACCGGCGCCGACCACGTCGCCGTCGTGGCGGGCGACATCGGCGACGGTCACGGCACGCTCGTGCGGGTGCACTCCGAGTGCCTCACCGGCGAGGCCTTCGGCTCGCTGAAGTGCGAGTGCGGACCGCAGCTCGACGCCGCGCTCGACACGATCCAGCGCGACGGCGGCGTCGTGATCTACCTCCGCGGGCACGAGGGCCGCGGCATCGGCCTGATCAACAAGCTCCGCGCCTACCGCCTCCAGGAGGACGGGCTCGACACCCTCGACGCCAACCTCGCCCTCGGCCTGCCCGCCGACGCCCGCGACTACGGCGCCGCCGTCGGCATCCTCGAGGACCTCGGCGTCACCGACGTCCGCCTGCTCACCAACAACCCGGAGAAGGTGCGCCAGCTCACCGACCGCGGCATCACCGTGTCCGAGCGCGTGCCGCTGGTCGCCGGTGTCGGCGCCTTCAACCAGGGCTACCTCGCGACCAAGCGCGACCGGATGGGCCACTTCAGCGATCTCGACCCCCTCGTCGGACTCGACCCCCTCGACGCCGGACCCTCCGGCGCGACACCGAAGGAGTAAGCCATGGCCGGTAGCGGCGCCCCCACCACATCCCCCGTCGACGGGAGCGGCCTCCGCGTCGTCGTCGTCGCGGGGACCTGGCACCAGCAGATCAGCGACGGGCTGATCGCCGGCGCGAAGGCCGCGCTCGACGAGTCCGGCGCCTCCTGGTCGCTCGTGCGCGTCCCGGGCTCGTTCGAGCTGCCGGTGGCCGCGAAGGCCGCCCTCGAGGCCGGCGCCGACGCGGTGGTCGCCCTCGGCGTCATCATCCGCGGCGGCACCCCGCACTTCGAGTACGTCTCGGACGCGGCGACCTCGGGCCTGACGAACGTCTCGATCCAGACCGGCAAGCCGGTCGGCTTCGGCGTGCTCACCCTCGACACCGAGCAGCAGGGCATCGACCGCGCCGGCCTGCCCGGCTCGAAGGAGGACAAGGGCCGCGAGGCGGCGGAGGCGGCGATCGCGACCGCGCTCGTCCTCCGCGAGCTGCGCGGCTAGCCGCGACCCCGAGCGCCGACGCCCCCCTTGTCGGGGGCGTCGGCGCACTTCGCGGAGAGGCGCTCTTGCTGAGAAGAC
This sequence comes from Rathayibacter sp. VKM Ac-2926, assembly GCF_022815565.1. Classification (NCBI taxonomy): domain Bacteria; kingdom Bacillati; phylum Actinomycetota; class Actinomycetes; order Micrococcales; family Microbacteriaceae; genus Rathayibacter; species Rathayibacter sp. VKM Ac-2926. The sequence goes on from NZ_JALGRS010000007.1 coordinate 120,655, forward strand.
CCGGAGTAAAGTGGACGGGTCGTCACGAGCGGCCCTACCCTCCCTCCCCCTCGGCCCCCGCGGCCCGCAGCGCCCGATCGACGCCGCCCCCGCCGGCACCGGGAGACCCCTCCACCGGAGCAGCCCTCTTCCATGTCTTCTTCCCGTACCGCAGCCGACGCTCCCGCCGCCGCCCCGCAGAACTCCCGGGGCCGGGTCATCCTGGCGAGCCTCATCGGCACCTCGATCGAGTTCTACGACTTCTACGCCTACGCGACGGCCGCCGTCCTGGTCTTCCCGTCGCTCTTCTTCGTCAACGAGGACCCGGCGGTCGCCCTCCTCGCCTCCTTCGCGGTCTTCGGCGTCGCCTTCATCGCCCGCCCGATCGGGTCGATCATCTTCGGCCACTTCGGCGACCGCGTCGGCCGCAAGGGGACCCTCGTCGCCTCGCTGCTCACGATGGGCATCGCGACCTTCCTGATCGGCTGCCTGCCGACCGCCCTCACGCCGGGCTGGGAGTTCCTCGCTCCGTTCCTGCTCGTCGTGATGCGCTTCTGCCAGGGCCTCGGCCTGGGCGGCGAGTGGTCCGGCGCCGCCCTCCTCGCGACCGAGAACGCCCCCGCGAACAAGCGCGCCATCTACGGCACGTTCCCCCAGCTCGGCGCCCCGATCGGCTTCATCGTCGCGAACGTGCTCTTCCTCGTGCTCGCGAGCACGATGAGCGATGAGACCTTCGCGGCCTGGGGCTGGCGCGTGCCGTTCCTCGCGAGCGCCGTGCTGGTGATCGTCGGCCTCTACGTGCGCCTCAAGCTCGTCGAGACCCCCGCGTTCCAGAAGGTCGTCGACAACGGCGAGGTGGCCAAGCTGCCGCTCGCCCGCGTCTTCAAGACGAGCTGGCGCCCGCTCATCCTCGGCACGTTCATCATGCTGGCGACCTACGTGCTCTTCTACCTGATGACCACGTTCACGCTGACCTACGGCACCACGCCCTCCGACGCGGCGACCCCGGGCCTGGGCTACAGCCGCAACGACTTCCTGATCATGCTGATCGTCGGCGTCGTCTTCTTCGGGATCTTCACGCTCGTCTCCGGCCCGCTGGCCGAGAAGTTCGGCCGCCGCCGCACGCTGCTCGTCGTCACCTCGGCGATCCTCGTCTTCGGCCTGCTCTTCGTCCCGCTGTTCAGCGGCGGCTTCGCCGGCGTGATGGCGGTGCTGATCCTCGGCTTCACGCTGATGGGCCTCACCTTCGGCCCGATGGGCGCCGTCCTGCCCGAGCTGTTCCCGACCAACGTCCGCTACACCGGCTCGGCGATGTCGTACAACCTGGCGTCGATCCTCGGAGCGGCGCTCGCGCCGATCATCGCGGTGGCGCTCTGGCAGTCGGCCGGCGGCAGCACGCTGCTGGTGGGCCTCTACCTCAGTGCCGCGGCGGTGCTGACGCTGATCGCTCTGCTGCTCTCGAAGGAGACGCAGCACACGGCGTACCACGACAACGTGTCGTAGGACGCTCCTGCCCTGTACGTCCGGCCCGTCGGTTCCCCCGGCGGGCCGGACCCGTCTCCGGGCCCGTGCGACAGGACGCGGCGGCGGCCCTTCATGCCGGTCGACCCTTTTCATGCTGGTCGACCCTTCTCATGCTGGTCGAGTAGCCCCGCAGGGGCGTATCGAGACCCACCGTGGTCAGCAGGGCCGGTCCGCAGACTCGCGTTCTGACGCCGGTGCATCTCGATCCGCCCGCTCCGCGGGCTACTCGATCAGCATGGCGTCCCGTCCCGATCGGGGGCCGGTTCGCAGCCACGAAGGGGCAAGATGGACGGCGGTCCACAAGAAGTACGGCAGGGCATGAGCGAGGACGAACGAGCGATGAGCAGCACCACGGAGAGCACGCGCGGCGGACGGCGGCCCCGCCGCGGCAAGGACGACGGACCCCGCGCCTCCTTCTCGCAGCTCGTCCCCTACCTGCTCGAGCACCGCGGCATCCTCTCGGTCGTGGTGGTGCTCAGCCTGTTCGGTGCCGCCGCCAGCCTCGCGCAGCCGCTCGTCGTCGGCCAGGTCATCACCCGCGTGCAGGACGGTCTCGACCTCGGCCCGCTGGTCTGGGCGCTCCTCGTGCTCGTCGTCGCCTCCGGCCTCATCTCCGGCTTCGCGCACTACCTGCTCCAGCGCACCGGCGAGGGGATCGTCCTCTCCAGCCGCCGCCGGCTCGTCGCGCGGCTGCTCCGCCTGCCGATCCGCGAGTTCGACGCCCGCCGCACCGGCGACCTCGTCTCCCGCGTCGGCTCCGACTCCACGCTGCTGCGCGCCGTGCTCACCCAGGGCCTCGTCGACTCGATCGCGGGCTCGCTGCTCTTCGTCGGCGCGATCGTCGCGATGGCGATCATCGACTGGGTGCTGCTGCTGATCATCGTGGTCGTCGTCGCCGTCGCGCTCGGCGCTGCGCTGACCCTCGGTCGCGGCATCCGCGTCGCGAGCCGCAAGGCGCAGGAGAAGGTCGGCGACCTCGCCGCCGCCGTCGAGCGCGCGATCAGCGCCGTCCGCACCATCCGCGCCGCCGGCGCGACCGACCGCGAGATCGCCGTCGTCGACACCCACGCGACCGAGGCCTATCGCCTCGGCATCCGCGTCGCCCACATCTCCGCGCTCGTCGTCCCGGTCGCCGGGATCGCGATGCAGGTCGCCTTCCTCGCCGTGCTGGGCGTCGGCGGCTATCGCGTCGCCTCCGGGGCGATCGACATCGCCCAGCTGGTGTCGTTCATCCTCTTCCTCTTCATGATGGTGATGCCGCTGGGCAACTTCATCGGCGCGATCACCTCGGTCAACTCGGCGCTCGGCGCGCTCGGCCGGATCCAGGAGATCATCGACCTGCCGATCGAGGGCGACGGCGAGCGCGACGGCGGCGGCCTCGGCCCGGGCGTCGCGGACTCCGCGATCGCGTTCGACGACGTCGTCTTCTCCTACGACGCGAAGGCCCTCGACGCCGACGAGGACGCCCGCGACCGCACCGTCCTGCGCGGCGTCTCCTTCACCGTCCCGCGCGGCAAGCGCACCGCCCTGGTCGGCCCGTCCGGCGCCGGCAAGAGCACGATCCTCGCGCTGATCGAGCGCTTCTACGACCCCGAGGCCGGCGTGGTCCGGCTCGGCGGCGTCGACATCACCGCCATCGACCGCGACGCACTCCGCGCCCAGATCGGCTACGTCGAGCAGGACGCGCCGGTGCTGGCCGGCACTCTCCGCGAGAACCTCGTGCTCGGCCGCCCCGACGCCTCCGACGAGGACTGCCTGCGGGTGCTCGAGGCCGTGAACCTCACCGACGTGCTCGAGCGCAACCCGCTCGGCCTGAACGCCCCCGTCGGCGAGAGCGGCGTCATGCTCTCGGGCGGCGAGCGCCAGCGCCTCGCCATCGGGCGCGCGCTCCTCGCGGCCCCGCCGATCCTGCTGCTCGACGAGTCGACCTCGAGCCTGGACGGGCTCAACGAGCAGCGCCTGCGCCTCGCGATCGACGCCGTGGCCGAGAACCGCACGCTGCTCGTCATCGCGCACCGCCTCTCGACGGTCGTCGACTCCGACCAGATCGTGGTGCTGCAGAAGGGCGAGGTCGTCGGGATCGGCACGCACTCCGAGCTCGTCGAGTCGACGCCGCTCTACCGCGACCTGGCCAAGCACCAATTGCTGGTCTGAGCGCGGCCCCCGCCCGGTCAGCGCGGCGGCATCCGCAGCGCGCCGTCGAGGCGGATCACCTCGCCGTTGAGCATCGGGTTCTCGATCACGTGGCGCACGAGCGCGGCGAACTCCGACGGCCGGCCGAGCCGGGCCGGGTGCGGTACCGCCTCGCCGAGGGCGGCGCGCGCCGCCTCCGGCAGACCTGCGAGCAGCGGGGTGTCGAAGGTGCCGGGTGCGATCGAGACGACGCGGATCAGCGCGGAGGCGAGCTCGCGCGCGAGCGGCAGGGTCAACGCGGCCACGGCACCCTTCGACGCGGCGTAGGCGGCCTGGCCGATCTGCCCCTCGAAGGCGGCGATCGACGCCGTGGTGATCAGGACCCCGCGCTCGCCGTCGATCGGCTCGCCCTCGGCGATGACGGCCGCCGCGAGCCGCAGGACGTTCAGCGTGCCGACGGTGTTGATCCGGAGGACCCGCTCGAAGGCGTCGAGCGCCAGCGGCCCGTCGCGACCGAGGAGCCGGCCCGGCGTCGCGACGCCGGCGCAGGTCACCGCGATCCGCAGCCCCTCGGCGGCCGTCACGGCCCGCTGGACCGCGTCGGCGTCGAGGACGTCGCCCTGGATCCGCAGGACCGACTCCGGCAGGTCGGCGCTGTCGAGCGCCGCCGGCAGGTCGAGGACGACGACCCGCGCTCCTGCCTCGGCGAGGGCCCGCGCCGTCGCGGCTCCGAGCCCCGAGGCTCCCCCGGAGACCAGCGCCGCGCAGTCCTCGACCCGCATCAGGGCGCGATCGTCGGGGCGGGCGCGTCGGTGGAGAGCGCCTCGGCGGAGCAGTCGGTGAGGGTGCGGTCGTAGTCGGCGATCGCCTCCTGCGCGGCCAGCCACTCCGACTCGCTCAGGGAGCCGTCCGGGGCGGCGGGCCGCTCGTTCAGGCCGTAGCGCGCGAGGCACCGGGTGATCAGCTGGGAGACCTCATCACCCTCGGTCACCGCTCCGGTCGCGACGGGCGTCGGCTCGGTCGCGCGGATCGTCCGCGCGGGCGTGGCACCGGAGTCGGGCACCTCGGCCGGGTCCAGCGCGCAGCCCGCGAGCGGGGCCAGCAGCAGCAGCACGGCCGCGACGGCCGACGGCAGGCGGGCGGCTCGGAGCCGGGAGCGCTCGGGCATGGACGACCTCGGGAGTGGATGACGGCGGAGGACGGCACGGCGCCGGAGGAGCGGTGCCGGCCGGGTTGGTGGCGAGCGTAGCGCAGGCGCTCGGACCGGGGCGTCCGGGGTGCGCGGAACGACGGGCCGCGGCCCTGACGGGGGGTCAGGGCGCCGCGAGCGCCCACATCGCGACCGCACTCGCCGCCGCGACGTTCAGCGAGTCGATCCCGTGCCGCATCGGGATCTGCACCGCGACGTCCGCGGCGGCCAGCGCCTCCGCGGTGAGCCCCTCCCCCTCGGTGCCGAGCACGAGCGCGACCCGCTCCGGGGCGGCCGCCGCGAAGTCGCGCAGCGGCACCGCCTCCGGGGTCAGCGCCATCGCGGCGATCGTGAAGCCGGCCCCGTGCAGCAGCGCGCGCGTGCTCGGCCAGTCGCCCACCCGCGTCCACGGCACCTGGAGCACCGTGCCCATGCTGACGCGGATCGCCCGGCGGTAGAAGGGGTCGGAGCAGCGCGGCGTCACCAGCACGGCGTCGGCGCCGATCGCGCCGACCGAGCGGAAGATCGCGCCGACGTTCGTCGGGTCGACCACGTTCTCGAGCACGACCACGCGGCGCGCGCCGGCGAGCAGCTCCGCGGGGTCGGCCAGCACCGGCCGGTCCAGCGCGGCGATCAAACCGCGGTGCAGCGTGTAGCCGGTCAGCTCGGCCAGCAGCTCACCGGGTCCGGTGAAGACCGGCACGTCCCGGTCGCCGAGCAACCGCTCGGCCTCCTCGACCGAGCCGCCGAGCGAGAGCACCGAGCGCGGCCGGTGGCCGGCGGCGAGCGCCCGCTCGAGCACCAGCGCCGACTCCGCGAGATAGAGCCCGTGCGGGCCGCGGGCGTTCTTCAGCGCGACGTCCGTGGCGTGCGCGTAGTCGCGCAGCCGCGGGTCCTCGAGAGAGCGGACCTCGATCAGCTCCACGGATCAGGCGAAGGGGTCGGGGGTGAGCGTGTACTTGGTGCTGAGGTACTCGTGGATGCCCTCGAGCCCGCCCTCGCGGCCGAGCCCCGACTGCTTGACGCCGCCGAACGGTGCCGCGGCGTTCGAGACGACGCCGACGTTCAGCCCCATCATCCCGGTGGCGAGCCGCTCGATCATCCGCTGGCCGCGGGCGAGATCGCGGGTGAAGACGTACGAGACCAGCCCGAACTCGGTGTCGTTGGCGAGAGCGACCGCCTCGTCCTCGTCGCGGAACGGCACGATCGCGAGGACCGGGCCGAAGATCTCGGTGCGCAGGATCTCGCTGCCGGCCGCGACCCCCGCGAGCACCGTCGGCTCGTAGAAGTGCCCCGCTCCGTCGATGCCGTGCCCGCCGACGCGGACCTCGGCGCCGCGCTCGACAGCGTCCTCAACCAGCGAGGCCGCCTTCTCGACTGCGCGGTCGTCGATCAGCGGACCGATCGTGATGCCCGCCTCGGTGCCGCGGCCGACGGTCAGCGCGCGGACGCGCTCCGTGACGCGGGCCGCGAACTCCTCGGCGATCGACTCGTGCACGAAGAAGCGGTTCGCGGCCGTGCAGGCCTGCCCGATGTTGCGGAACTTCGCCAGCATCGCGCCCTCGACCGCGCGGTCGAGATCGGCGTCCTCGAAGACGACGAACGGCGCGTTGCCGCCGAGCTCCATCGAGGTGCGCAGGACGCCCTCGGCCGCCTGCTGCAGCAGCGTCCGCCCGACCGGCGTCGAGCCGGTGAAGGAGAGCTTGCGCAGCCGCGGGTCCGACAGGATCGGCTCCGACACCGCGCCGGCCGAGGAGGTGGTGACCACGTTGACGACGCCGTCCGGCACCCCCGCCTCCGCGAGCAGGGCGGCGAAGGCGAGCGTCGTCAGCGGCGTCAGCTCGGCGGGCTTCACCACGACGGTGCAGCCGGCGGCGAGGGCCGGGGCGATCTTGCGGGTCGCCATCGCGAGCGGGAAGTTCCACGGGGTGATCAGGTAGCACGGACCGATCGGGTGCTGCGAGACGATCATCCGCCCCGTGCCCTCCGGGTTCACGCCGTAGCGGCCCGAGATGCGCACCGCCTCCTCGCTGAACCAGCGGAGGAACTCTCCCCCGTAGGCGACCTCGCCGAGCGCCTCGGCGAACGGCTTGCCCATCTCCAGCGTCATCAGCAGGGCGAAGTCGTCCTTGCGCTCCTGCAGCAGGTCGAAGGCGCGGCGGAGGATCTCCGCGCGCTTCCGGGGTGCGGTCGCGGACCAGGCCGGCCCCGCCTCGACGGCGGCGTCGAGCGCCCGCAGGCCGTCCTCCGGAGTCGCGTCGGCGATGGTGCGGATCACCTCGCCGGTGGCCGGATCCTCGACGTCGATCGTGCCGCCGCCCGAGCCGTCGACCCAGGCGCCGCCGATGAGCAGCTGCGACGGGACGCGGGCGAGCAGGGCCGCCTCGGCGGCGCTTCGAACGACGGAATCACTCACGAGAACACTCTTCCTGTGCGGATCGAGTCGCGCGGACCCCGCACGACGATGCTTCTCAGTCTACGACCGCCCCCGGACGCACCTCAGGAGCCGGTCACCCCTGTGGACGGACCGGCCCCTGTGGAGGAGGGAAGCACAGTGGAGGAGGGAAGCACGGTGGAGGACGCCTCGACACGCACACCCGCCTCGGCCAGCTCGCGCAGCGCCGCGGCGCTCGCCTCGGGCGAGACCCCGGCGACGAGGTCGGAGAGCACGCGCACCTCCAGGCCGGCCGCGCGCGCATCGAGGGCCGAGGCCCGCACGCAGTAGTCGGTGGCGAGCCCCACCACGTCGAGCTCGGTCACGCCCAGGCGCTCGAGCAGCGCCGGAACCGGCGCGCCGTCGTCCGCCGTCCCCTCGAAGGCCGAGTAGGACGGCCGGCCCTGGCCCTTGCGGATGTGCACGTCGACCGCGTCGACAGCGAGGGCCGGGTGGTACTCCGCGCCGGCCGTCCCCGCCACGCAGTGCACCGGCCAGGTGTCGACGAAGTCGGGCTCTGGGGCGAAGTGCCCGCCGTTGTCGGAGTCGCCGTCGTGCCAGTCGCGCGAGGCGAGCACCGTCGTGTAGCGGCCGGCGCTCGCGGCGAGGTGCGCGGTGATCCCCTCGGCGACACGGGTGCCGCCGGCGACGGCGAGGGCGCCCTCCTCGGTGAAGTCGTTCTGCACGTCGACGATCAGGAGTGCCGTGGTCATGGTGGTCCTCTCGGAGCGGGAGCGGGAGCGGTGCGGGCGGTGCGGTCAGGAGTCGGAGAGCGCGCCGCCGCAGCGGTAGACGCCGGTGACGAGCGTGTCGATGGCGGGCTTCGCCGAGTCGGAGACGTCGCCGAGCGCGTACACGGCGAAGGTGAGCGCGGTGCCGTCCTGGGCGTCGACGACGCCGGCGAGCGTGTAGCCGGTGTCGATCCAGCCGGTCTTCGCGCGGACGGCGCCGTCGGCCACCGCGTTGTCGCCGGCGAAGCGGTCGGCGTAGGAGAGCGAGCCCGTGCGCCCCGAGACCGGGAGGCCGTCAAGCAGGATGCCGAGCTGCCCCTCCCGGGCCTGGATCTTCCGCAGCAGGCTCGTGAAGTACGCCGGTGCCACCGCGTTGTCGTCGCTGAGTCCCGAGCCGTCGACGATCGTGATGCCGGCCGTGTCCACTCCGTAGCCGGCGAGGCCCTGGAGGACGCCCGCCTGCTCGGCGCCGAAGTCGTTGCCGGAGCCCCTCCGGATCGCGACCAGCCGCGCGAGCATCTCGGCGATCGCGTTGTCCGAGACGAGCAGCATCTGCTGCACGAGGGTGCTCACCGGGGCGGACTCGACGGTGCCGAGCACCCGCGCGCCCGCCGTCGCGGTACCGGTGCTCACGGTCGGCGAGCCGGACAGCTCGTCCACGAAGGCGTCGCCCGCCCGGCCGATCGGGTCCTCGCCGCGGCGGGAGGTGGCGGCGGTCGGATCCGCCCGGTCGCCGTCGACCTGCAGGGCGGTGATCTCGGGCATGTAGCCGTCGGTCTGCTCCTTGCGGTTCCAGCTCGGCTGCCACGTGTCGCCGGAGTAGAGCGAGGCGTCGAGCACGACGGACGAGATCGCGGTGCCCGCGGTCGCCGGGTCGGCGTCCCAGGCGGCCTCGACCTGCGTGGCGAGGTCGTCGAGGTGCGCGGCACCGGCGTAGACCGACTCCTGACCGCTCGGCAGCCGGCTGAGCGTGAGGTCGCCCCCGCCGACCAGCACGACGCTGCCGGGCGCGTCACCTGCGACGACGGTCGTGGCGATGCGGGTGTCCGGGCCGAGGACGGCGAGCGCGGAGGCGGCGGTGAGGATCTTGAGCGCGGAGGCGGTGCGCGAGGCGGTCGTGCCGCCGCGGTCGAAGAGCACCTCGCCGGTCGCTGCGTCGACGACCCGCGCCTGCATCGAGCCGAGGCGCGGATCCGCGGCGAGCCCGGCGACGGAGCAGGTGCGCAGCGCCTCGGCGGTCTCGGTGCCGGCGGGCCGCGCGGCGGGCGGTGTCGTCGTCGGCGCGGGCGCGGAAGTCGAGGGTGCTGCGACAGGAGTCGCCGTGCGGCCGATGGCGGTCCCGGCGCCGAACGCTCCGACGCCCAGCAGCACGGCGACGGCGGCCGCCGCGACGACGAGGGCGCGCGGTCGGCGGCGGGGCGGGGTGTCGGTCATCCGAACAAGGGTAACCGGCCGGGATCGACGAGGCCTGGGGGCGATGGCTGCACTCGCGGCTACACCACGGGGGAAAATGCGGAGCCGCCTGTCGGAATCGAACCGACGACCTTCTCATTACGAGTGAGACGCTCTACCGACTGAGCTAAGGCGGCGTGCTCGCGAGGCGCTGGCCCCGGACACGATTACACAGCATAGCCTGCTCGCGGGCCGGGGCGTGAATCGAGGCGCGGGGCCCGCCGGCTACTCGGCGAGCGCGCCGCGCAGCTCCTCGAACGAGTGCACGATGAGTCCCGGGAGCGCGTCGCGACCGTCGTGGTCGACCCAGCCGGCCCAGGCGTGCCGCATGGCGGCGAGGCCGAGCAGGGTGAGCATCCGGGCCCGGCTGCGCACCGCCTCGGCGTCCGTCCCGCCACGAGTGAGGCGCTCGGCGACCAGGTCCTCGATCGCGAGCTCGAACTCCCGCATGCCGGCGATCTTGAGGCCGACGAGCTGCGGGTGCTCGCGGAAGAGGCTGCGCCGCAGCAGGTGCAGCTCGCGGTCTTCCTCCCCCGGGACCTCCGCCGCCGCGACGAAGACCGCCTGCAGGTCGACGAGGAGCGGCGCCTCGCCCGCCAGGAACGCGGCCGCGGTCTCGTCGGAGATCACCGGGAGGCCACCGACCAGCGCGTCCTCCTTCGAGGCGAAGTAGTTGAAGAAGGTGCGCGTGGAGACGTCGGCCGTCCGCGAGACGTCCTCGATCGTGACGCGGTCCGGCCCGCGCTCGCTCGCGAGCCGCAGCACCGCGGTCTCGATCGCGCGCCGGGTCGCGAGGCGCTTGCGCTCCCGGAGGCCCGGCTGCTCCGGCGCGCCGCGGCGCTCCTGCTCGGTCAGCACTGCGGGTCCTCCTCGGGGACGACGCCCTCGAGCAGGTACGCGTCGACCGCGTCGTTCACGCACGAGTTCGACTTGTTGTAGGCCGTGTGGCCCTCGCCGTCGAAGGTCACGAGGTGCCCGTCGGACAGCTCCTCCGCCAGTGCCTGCGCCCAGACGTAGGGGGTCGCCGGGTCGTTCGTGGTGCCCACCACGAGGATCGGGCCCGAGCCCTCCGCCGTGATCGGCGCCCGCGAGCCCTCGAAGGCGGCCGGCCACTCGCCGCAGAGGATGTCGCCGTAGGCGAGGTAGCGGCCGAGCGTCGGCGCCGCCGCCTCGAGCTCCGCGGCGTCCGCCCGCATCGACTCCGTCTCGGCGTCGTAGGCGTAGTCGACGCAGTTGATCGCGAGGAAGGCCTCGGTCGCGTTGTCGCTGTAGTCGCCGTCGGCCGTCCGGCCGTTGTAGGCGTCCGCGTACTGGAAGGCGATCTCCGCGCCGCCCTGACGCACGTCCGTGAGCATCTCGCTCAGCCCGCCCCAGGAGGAGGCGGAGTAGAGCGGGTAGACGATCGCGGTGAGCAGCGTGCTCGAGCCGAGCTGCCGGCCGTCCTGGGCGCGGATCGGCGAGGCGTCGACCCGCTCCAGCATCGCGGCGACCTGCGCCATCGCCTCGTCGACCGTGCCGGTGAAGGGGCAGCCCTCGCCGCCGAGGCAGGCGGTGAGATACGCGCGCAGGGCGCTCTCGAAGCCGATCGCCTGCTCGCGGACGACGTCGAGCGAGGTCGCGGCCGGATCGATCGCGCCGTCGAGCACGAGCCGGCCGACGCGATCGGGGAACAGGCCGGCATAGGTGGCGCCGAGGAAGGTGCCGTAGGAGTAGCCGAGGTAGTGCAGCGACTCGTCGCCGAGCGCCGCCCGCAGCACGTCGAGATCGCGGGCCGCGCTGGTGGTGCCGACCTCCGGCAGCAGCGCGCCGCTGCGCTCCTCGCAGGCGGCGGCGAAGGCGGCCGAGGCGGTGCGCTGGGCGGCGATCCACTCGTCGCTGCCGCGCTCGCCCGGGACGATGTCGTAGAGGTAGGAGTCGAGGCCGGCGGCGTCGAGGCAGGACACCGCGGTCGAGGCGCCGACACCGCGCGGGTCGAAGCCGACCACGTCGAAGCGGGCGGCGAGTTCGTCGTCCACGGCGAAGTCCAGGCTGTCGCGGATGAGGTCGACCCCGGACCCGCCGGGCCCACCCGGGTTGACCAGGAGGGAGCCGATCGCGTCCCCGCCCGTCGCCGGGTGGCGGACCAGGGCGATCGAGGCGGTCTCGCCGGCCGGGGCGTCCCAGTCGAGCGGCACTGTCGCGTCGGTGCACTGCATGCCCTCGCCGCAGTCGTCCCAGACCAGGACCTGGCCGTAGTACTGCTCGAGATCGGCGTCGACCGCCTGCGGGGCGGGCGTCGAGGTGCGCTCGGGCGAGGGTCCGGGAGCGAAGCAGCCGGAGAGCAGCGCGACCGCGGCGCCGACCGCGGCGAGCGCCGACCAGCGGCCCGGGCGCCTCACGCGGCCACCGGGCGCCGCGCGGCGACCACGAGCATCGCCTCGAGGGCGAGGACGGGCGAGACGTTCGCGTCGATGCGCTGCCGGGCCTCCGCCACGGCGTCGAGCACCGCGAGCGTGCGCTCGGGGGCGGTGGCCGAGGCGAGCGCCGTCATCTCGCTCCGCACCTCCTCGTTGATCACGCCGCCGGGGGCGCCGAGCTGGAGGCGCACGACATCGCGGTAGAGCGAGAGCAGGTCGACGAGGATGCGGTCGAGGCCGTCGCGGAGGCTGCGCGTCGCCCGGCGCTTCTGGTCCTCCTCGAGAGTGCGCAGCTGCGAGCGGAGCTGGGCGGGGATCGTGCCGCCGGGCTCGACACCGAGCGAGCGCAGCGCCTGCTGGCGCTCGACCTCGTCGCGCTCGAGCGTGTAGGCCTTCGCGTCCTCGGTGGCGACCTCGATCATCCGCGCGGCACCGAGCACCGCGTCGGACACCCCACGCAGACTCAGGGCGATCCGGAGGGTCTCCTCGCGCCGCTCGCGGGCGTTCGCATCGGTCGCGAGCCGGTGCGCCATGCCGATGTGGCTCTGGGCCTGGCGGGCGGCGCGCTCCGCCGTCTCCGCGTCGACGCCGTCGCGGCGCTCGAGCAGGCCGGCAACGTCCTCGACGCTGGGGACGCGCAGGCGCACCGAGCGCACCCGCGAGCGGATCGTCGGCAGCAGGTCGGCCTCGCTGGGCGCGCAGAGGATCCAGACGGTGCGCTCGGGCGGCTCCTCGAGTGCCTTCAGCAGGACGTTCGAGGTGCGCTCGCTCATCCGGTCGGCGTCCTCGATGACCATCACCCGGTAGCGCGAGACCGACGGCGAGTACTGCGAGGACGAGACGAGACGGCGCACCTCCTCGATCGAGATGATGACGCGCTCGGTGGCGAGGACCGCGAGGTCGGGGTGCGAGCGGGCGGCGACCTGCGCGCAGTCCGGGCACTCGCCGCAGCCACCGCGGCGGCAGAGCAGTGCGGAGGCGAAGGCGTAGGCGAGGTTCGACCGGCCGGAGCCGGGCGGCCCGGTGATCAGCCAGGAGTGGGTCATCGAGGTCGACTCGTGCCCCCTCTCATCGCGGGGGGTCGAGGCGTCGCGCAGGGCGCCGATGGCGTGCTCCTGGCCGACGAGCTGGCTCCAGACGGTCACGGATCCAGGCTAACCGCGAGGTCCGACAGCGGGCCGCGCGCCCTGGGGACCGGCGCTGAGCATCGGCTCGACGCGGGCGCGGACGGCCGCGGCGAGCTCCTCGACGGGACGGCTCGCGTCCAGGACGAGGAAGCGCTCCGGGTCGTCCGAGGCGAGGTCGAGGAACGCCTGCCGGACGCGGCCGTGGAACTCGGCCTTCTCCGCCTCGAGCCGGTCGTAGCGGGTGCGCGCGGCGTCCAGCCGGGTGCGGGCGACGGCGGGATCGAGGTCGAGCAGGACGGTGAGGTCGGGGCGGAGGTCGCGGGTCGCCCACTCCGAGAGGGAGCGGACCTCCGCGGCGTCCAGCACCCGGCCGGCGCCCTGGTAGGCGACGGAGGAGTCGATGTAGCGGTCCTGGACGACGACCTCGCCCCGCTCGAGCGCGGGCCGGACGAAGGTCCCGATGTGCTGCGCGCGGTCGGCGGCGTAGAGGAGCGCCTCGGCCCGCGGATCGATCTCGCCGCGGTGGTGCAGCACGATCTCGCGGATCTGCACGCCCACCTCGGTGCCGCCGGGCTCGCGGGTGCGCCGCACGGTCTCACCGCGCGAGCCCAGCCACTCCTCGAGCAGCCGGGCCTGCGTGGTCTTGCCCGCGCCGTCCCCGCCCTCGAGGGTGACGAACAGCCCGGTCACGACTCCGTCGAGCCCGTCGCCTTCGCCGCAGTGCTGCGGGCGCGGGTGGTGGCCGGCTTCTTCGCGGCGGTGGTCTTCGCCGCCGTCGTCTTGGCGGCCGTCGTCTTCGCCGCCGTGGTCTTGTCCGCCGTGGTCTTCGCCGTCGTCGCCTTCGCCGCCGTGGTCTTCGCGGCGGTGGTCTTCGTCGCCGTCGCCTTCGCCGCCGTCGTCTTCGCCGCCGGCTTCTTGGCCGGGGCGCGCTTGGCCGGGGCCTTCTTGGGCGCCGGACCCTTCGCCCGCTTGTCGGCGAGCATCTGCACCGCCTGCTCGAAGTCGATCTCCTCGATCGGCTGGCCCTTGGGGATCGTGACGTTGGTCTCGCCGTCGGTCACGTAGGCGCCGAAGCGCCCGTCGCGGATCCGGATCGGCTTGCCGCTGACCGGGTCGGCCTCGAACTCCGCGAGGGCGCTCGTGGCGCGCTTGGCGCCGTACTTGGGCTGGGCGAACACCTCGAGCGCGGTCGGCAGGTCGACCTCGAAGATCTGGTCCTCGCTGGTGAGCGAGCGGCTGTCCGTCCCCTTCTTCAGGTACGGGCCGTAGCGGCCGTTCTGCGCGGTGATCGGCTCACCCGACTCCGGGTCCTCGCCGACGGTGCGCGGCAGGTCGAGCAGGCGCAGAGCGGTGGCGAGGTCGACGGTCGCGACGTCCATCGACTTGAAGAGGGAGGAGGTGCGCGGCTTGACCGCGGCCGCCTTCTTCGCACCGCGCTTCGCCGGCGCAGGCTCGACGACCTCACCGGTGGCGGGGTCGGCGGTGCTCTCGGGCTCGGGGTCGACCTCGGTCACGTACGGGCCGAAGCGGCCGTCCTTGACGACGACGGTCTTGCCCGAGTCCGGGTTGCTGCCGAGCACGCGGTCGGTCTGCACGGGGGCGTCGACGAGCTCCTGCGCCTTGGCGGGCGTGAGCTCGTCCGGGGCCAGCTCGAGCGGCAGGTTGACGCGGCGCGGCGTCTCCTGCCCCTCCTCCTGCGCGACCTCGAGGTAGGGCCCGTACTTGCCGATGCGCAGGGTGATGTCGTCGGTGATCCGGACCGAGTTGATGCTCTTCGCATCGATCTCGCCGAGGTTGTCGACGACGTGGCGCAGGCCCGGCTGGTCGCCGCCGCCGAAGTAGAAGCGGTTCAGCCAGTCGACCCGGTCCTCCTCGCCGCCGGCGATGCGGTCGAGGTCGCCCTCCATCGCGGCGGTGAAGTCGTACTCGACGAGGTCGGAGAAGAACTCCTCGAGCAGGCGCACCACCGAGAAGGCGATCCAGTTCGGAACGAGCGCCGTGCCGCGCGGAGTGACGTAGCCGCGGTCGACGATCGTCGTGATGATCGAGGCGTAGGTCGAGGGGCGCCCGATCCCCAGCTCTTCGAGCGACTTGACGAGGCTCGCCTCCGTGTAGCGCGGGGGCGGCGAGGTCTCGTGGCCCTTGGCCTCGACCTCGGCGACGACGAGGCTCTGGCCGACCTCGAGCACGGGCAGCTTGGCGTCCTTCTCGTCGCGGGCGCCGTGGCGCTCCTCGTCGCGGCCCTCCTCGTAGGCGAGCAGGAAGCCGCGGAAGGTGATGACCGTTCCCGAGGCGGTGAACTCGGCGGTGCGCTCGGTGTCGCCGGCCGGGTTGGCGAGCAGGGTGACCGTCGCGGTCGAGCCCTTGGCGTCGGCCATCTGCGAGGCGACGGTGCGCTTCCAGATCAGGTCGTAGAGGCGGTGGTCGTTCCCGCGGAGGGTGCCGGCGAGCTGGTCCGGGGTGCGGAAGGTCTCGCCCGCGGGGCGGATCGCCTCGTGCGCCTCCTGCGCGCTCTTGTTCTTGCCGGAGTAGAGGCGCGGCTTGTCGGGGACCGTCTCGGCTCCGTAGAGCGAGGCCGCCTGCGAGCGGGCAGCGTTGAGCGCCTGCTGCGAGAGGTTCGGCGAGTCGGTCCTCATGTAGGTGATGAAGCCGTTCTCGTAGAGCGACTGCGCGACGCTCATCGTCTGGCGCGCCGAGAAGCGGAGCTTGCGCGCCGCCTCCTGCTGGAGCGTCGAGGTGGTGAACGGGGCGGCGGGGCGCCGCGAGTAGGGCTTGGACTCGAGGTTCGAGACGCGGACGAGCGTCTTCGGGTCGCGCAGCGCCTCGGCGAGGGCACCGGCGGAGGCCTCGTCGAGGACGGTGACGTCCCCCTTCAGCTGACCGCGGTCGTCGAAGTCGCGGCCGCTTCCGATCCGCTTGCCGTCCAGGCGCGCCAGGCGGGCGTCGAACGCCGCCGAGGCGTCGGCCTCGGGGGCGAGGACCGTGGCGAGGTCCCAGTAGGAGGCGGAGACGAAGGCGAGGCGCTCGCGCTCGCGGTCCACGACGAGGCGCGTGGCGGCGGACTGCACGCGGCCGGCGGAGAGGCCGGGCCCGACCTTGCGCCAGAGGACCGGGGAGATCTCGTAGCCGTAGAGGCGGTCGAGGATGCGGCGGGTCTCCTGCGCGTCGACGAGGGAGGTGTCGATGTCGCGGGTGTTGTCGCGGGCCGTCTGGATCGCGTCCTTGGTGATCTCGTGGAAGACCATCCGCTTGACGGGGACCTTGGGCTTGAGCTCCTCGAGGAGGTGCCACGCGATGGCCTCGCCCTCGCGGTCCTCATCCGTCGCGAGGAAGAGCTCGTCGGCGTTCTTCAGTGCGCGCTTGAGGTCGGCGACCGTCTTCTTCTTCTGATCGGAGACGACGTAGTAGGGCTCGAAGCCGTTGTCGACGTCGACGGAGAACTTGCCCAGCCCGCCCTTCTTGAGCTCGGGCGGCAGGTTCTTCGGCTCGATGAGGTCGCGGATGTGCCCGACGGAGGCGAGCACCTCGTAGCCCTCGCCCAGGTACTGGGCGATGGTCTTGGCCTTCGCCGGCGACTCGACGATCACCAGCTTCTTCGTGCCGGACACAGTTCTCCTCGATTGATGCTGTCGGATCGGACGCTCAGCGAGTCCGACGGGTCCCCTTCGGCGGGGAGGCGGTGCGCGGCGTCCGCAGGAGGAACGACGATCCGTTCGCGTCGGCTTCGGGGCGCCCGACAGGCACACCATACACACTGACTCCGGGCATCCCTCGCCGTCGTCCGCTCGCCGCGGGCTGGGAGCACTCCGGCCGCCGCCCGGGAATCCGCCGAATCGGGAGGACCGCACCCGGTGACGGATCGCGGCGATCGGCGCATGATGAGGGGCATGGCAACGACGCACACCACCTCCGCTCCGACCACCTCCGCCTACACCGCGAAATTCCTCGACGGGCCGCTCGAGGGCAAGACGCTCCGCCGCTCCTACGGCGAGGCGACGGCCCCGGCGGGCCGCCTCGAGATCCCGGCCGCCCGCGAGGGCACCCGCTACCTCTATCTCCTCGCCGGCGCGCTCGAGCACGACGAGGGAGCGGGCGCGCTGCCCACCGCCGCGGCCTACCGCTACCTGCGGGTCAGCGCCGACTGAGCCCCGGTCCCACCGGGCGGGTCGGACACCGGCGACCCGACCGAGCGCGGGAGCGCACTGCCGTTGCGCCCCGGGCGCGGCGGGAGCCGTCGCCGCCGTCCCCGGCGCGGGAGGAGCGTCACGGCGGCGGCCCGGCGCGCGACCGGGCGGGGAGCACGAGCGGCCCGACGGACACGACGACCTCGACGGTCGCCACTCCTCCTTCCACCGCGCAGCCCGCGACGGTCGCCCGCATCGCCCCCGCGACACGCTCGGCCGCCCCGCACGGCTCGCCCGGCAGCAGCCCGGAGGCCACGTCCGCCGCGGCGAGCGCCGCCGCATCCGCCGCGGCCACGGCCCGCTGGTGCCCCGCGACTCCCCCGCATCCGGCGAGCACGGCCGCGGTCACGAGGATCGTCCCCGCGACGACGCCGACCGCGACGACCGCCGCCGAGCCGTCCTCCCCTGCGCGGTCCGGCTCCGGCCGGGGGATCACCGCCCTCCGCCCAGCGCGCAGGACCGGACCGAGACCGGCAGCTCCAGCGCCGGCAGCGGCCGGAGCCGCGCGGCGACGTCCACGCAGACGAGCCCGCCGTCCGCGGAGGTCGCGACGCTCGCTCCCGCCTCGACCCGCGCGACGGGCCGACCCGGATCGTCCCCCCGCGCCAGCGACCGGGCGCCGTCCGCCGCGGCGTCGACCAGCCGGACGTACTGCGCCGAGGCCGCCACCGAGCCCAAGCAGAGCGCCAGCACGACCACCACCGCCGGCAGCACGACCGCCAGCTCGGCCGTCGCGGAGCCGTCCTCGCCTCGACCGCCGTCGCCGGTCCGCATCCCGGCCTCCTCCGCTCTCGTCGCCGCGCGGGCACCACCCGGGTACCGCACCGCTCATCCCCCCGAGGTGAGCGCCCGGGTGACCAGGTCCGTGAGGATCCCGCGCACCTCGTCGCCCTTGAGGATCACCACCAGCAGACCCGCGAAGCCGACCGCGGCCATCGTCGCGATCGCGTACTCGGCCGTGGCCGAGCCCTCCTCGTCGCGCCATCCGCTCAGCAACCCCGCCTCCCAGGCAGGGCCCGGGAAGCGCTCCCGCCCGGCACCGCCCCGCACTCGTCCGATCGTCCCCGCACCGCTGCTCCGACTGCCGTTCATCCGCTCGCTCCGTTCGTCGTCACTGCCCCCACTCGAGGATCGCCGAGCCCGGAGCCGGTCGGGGTGGGCAGCTCGCGAACGGTGGACAAGAGGAGAGAGGAGCGGCCTGTGGAGAGCTCCCGCGGGACCGCTCACCGCTGCCCCGCGAAGGTCGAGAGCAGCACCGAGATCATCATCGGAGCCACGCCCAGCAGGAGGAACGCCGGCAGCACGCAGACTCCGAGCGGCAGCAGCAGCGTCACGCCGAGCCTCGCCGCCCGCTCCCGCGCCTCGGTCGCGGCCCGCACCCGCGCCAGTGCCGCCTCGCTGCGCAGCAGCCGGCCCGCCGGGACCCCCGCCGCGCTCGAGAGCGCGAGCACGGGCTTTGCCGCGGCCAGCGCGGGCGGCCCCGACGCGAGCCCGCACTCGGCGAGCGCCGCCAGCACCCGCTCCCGCCCGCCACCGATCGATCCTCCGCCCGCGAGCGCGACGGCGAGCAGGTCGAGCGCCAGCCCCGGTGCCGGGTCCCCCGGGCCGGCGCCGCGGACGAGCCGGCGCGTCCACGCCACGGCACCGAGCATCAGCCCGAGCCCGCCCACCAGGCAGGCGAGTCCCGGCACCGTCCCGATCAGCACGCCCAGCAGATCGAAGCCCAGCAGCGTGCCGAAGCCGAGCGCCACCAGCGGCAGCCCGCCGACCACCCGGCTCGTCGCGAGCGGGCCCGCCAGGGCGACCTTGATGTCCCGCCGCGCCCGGCCGAGCTCCCGGAGGGAATCGGCCAGCTCGGCGAGGGCCGCGGCGATCGGCGCTCCGGAGTCCGCGGCCACCCGCCAGCAGGCGGCCAGGGCCGCCCAGGCCGTCTCCTCGCCGCGATCACGCGAAGGCCGCACGGCGCCTCCCCTGAGGCGAGGGACCCGCTCCCGCTCCTGCCGCCCCTCTTCTCGGCGGGAGGCGGGCACACCCCGCAGGAGCGCCGCCGTCACGTCCCCGCCGCGCGCCGCCTCGACCGCCACCGCGCGCAGCAGCCGACGACGACGTGCGGCACCCGCCGCCTCCGAGTCGTCCGACGCCGCGAGGTGCGCCAGCGCCGACGCCGGCGCGACGCCCGCCGCGAGCAGCACCGAGAGGCGGTGCACCACGGCCGCCACCTCGTCGACCCCCTCCCCGCGCTTCACGGCGAGCCCCGCTGCGGCACGGCGCCCTCCTCGATCCGGAGCCGCCCGGCGCCGTCGAGCCGGAAGCAGCCCGAGGCCGCGAGCCGGCGCCGGCCGCCCCGCCGCTCGAGGTGCAGCACTAGATCGATCGCGCTGACCGTCTGCCGCGCGACCGCCTCCGGGCCCATGCCCGCGAGCGAGCCGAGCGCCTCCAGCCTCGCGGGCACGTCGGCGAGCGAGTTCGCGTGCAGCGTCCCCGCGCCGCCGTCGTGCCCGGTGTTCAGCGCCGAGAGCAGATCGCGCAGCTCCACTCCGCGGCACTCGCCGAGGACGAGCCGGTCCGGCCGCATCCGCAGGGCCTCGCGGACGAGACGGTCGAGGCCGACCCCGCCCGCTCCCTCGAGGTTCGGCTGGCGCGCCTCCAGCGAGACGACGTGCGGATGCGCGGGACGCAGCTCGCCGACGTCCTCGATCACGACCAGGCGCTCGTGCGACGGCGCGCAGCCGAGGAGGGCGCCGAGCAGCGTGGTCTTGCCCGATCCGCCGGCACCGGTGACCAGGAGGTTCCAGCGCGCCTCGACGGCCCGGCGCAGCAGACTGCGACCCGGGTCGTCGAGCATCCCCGCCGCGTGCAGCTCGTCGAGACTCCAGGCGTCGGCCCGCGGGACGCGCACCGAGATCAGCGTCCCCGCGGTCGCGACCGGCGGCAGCACCACGTGCACGCGGACCCCGTGCTTCAGCCGCACGTCCACGCACGGGCTCGCCTCGTCGACGTGCCGTCCGCCGGCCGCGACCAGCGACACCGCGAGCCGCCGGGCCCCCGCGGCGTCGAGGGTCCAGGACGGCTCCCGCACCGCGCCGCCGCCGCGGTCGAGCCAGAGACCGGAGTCACCGTTGACGAAGAGGTCGGTCACCGCCGGGTCGGCGGCGAACGGCGCGAGCAGGCCGAGCGCCGCCGCCGCCGGACGGACCGGCGCGGGCCGCGGTGCCTCGCCGGCGTCCTCCCCCGGCGGGCGAGGTGCGTCCGGGCGGTAGGCGGCGGGAACGAGCGGGACGAAACCTGTGGTCATCCGGGAACGCTAGGAGCGCGCGCCCTCCGGTGGCGCGCGGACGACCGCATCGGTGGACGGCAGGGCCGAGGACGCCCCTGGGGAGGAGCGACGAGCTCGGGATCGGCGTCGTTTCCGCGAGCCGGAGGTCCACCGGTCGGAGCTCGGGCACGCGATTCGAGCCCCGGCACGCCGGAACCAGCCGATCCAGCGTGCCGAAAGCGTTTCCGCGAGCCGGAGGTCCAGCAGCCGAAGTTCGGGCACGCGATTCGAGCCCCGGCACGCCGGAACCAGCCGATCCAGCGTGCCGAAAGCGTTTCCGCGAGCCGGAGGTCCAGCAGCCGAAGCTCGGGCACGCGATCCGAACCCCGGCACGCCGGAACCAGCCGATCCAGCGTGCCGAAAGCGTTTCCGCGAGCCGGAGGTCCACCAGCCCAAGCTCGGGCACGCGATTCGAGCCCCGGCACTCCGGAACCAGCCGATCGGGCGTGCCGGATGTGTTTCCGAGAGCCGGAGATCCAGCAGTCGACACTCGGGCACGCGATCCGTGCTCCGGCACGCCGAAATCGGCCGATCCAGCGCGCCCAGCGTGTTCTGGCGAGCCGGAGGTGCAGCCGCCCAACTGCGGCCCGGCCGTGCGGATCCTCCGGGGAGCGGAACGCTCGATCAGCGGAGGGAAGAGAAGGGGGCGGCACCCATTGGGGGGAACAGGTGCCGCCTCGGCGGCGCTGGATTGGGGGGAATCACTCGCGCCGCTGAGCCGAAGTTCATTCGGCCGTATGCAACGTTAGGGCACGGAGGCGATTTCGCCAAGTCGGATCCGCGTTCTGAGCCGACTCTTCACGAAACCCCGCCGGACGGTCAGCTTCGCGTCGTCCCCTCCCCACCCGAGAGCCGGACGCTACGGTGGTCCGGAACCGACCACGCCGGCCGGCGCACGTCGCACTCGCGAAGGAGCGAATCGCAGATGTCCACACCCCTCGACGCGTCCGGGGCCGCAGGCTCGAGCGCCATCGACAGCCTCCAGCAGGAGACGCGCCGCTTCCCGCCGCCCGCCGAGTTCGCCGCCGACGCCGCCGCGACCGCCGGGCAGGCCGAGCAGGCCGCCGCCGACCGCCTCGCCTTCTGGGCCGACCGCAGCCGCGAGCTGCTGCACTGGCACCGGCCGTTCACGCGCACCCTCGACTGGAGCGAGCCGCCCTTCGCGCGCTGGTTCGACGACGGCGAGCTCAACGTCGCCTACAACTGCCTCGACCGGCACGTGCTGGCCGGTCACGGCGACCGCGTCGCGATCCACTGGGAGGGCGAGCCCGGCGACAGCCGCGACCTGACCTACGCCGAGCTCACCGCCGAGGTGAAGCGGGCGGCCAACCTCTTCACGAGCCTGGGCGTGCAGGCCGGCGACCGCGTCGCGATCTACCTCCCGATGATCCCCGAGGCCGTCATCGCGATGCTCGCGGTCGCCCGGCTCGGCGCCGTGCACTCGGTCGTCTTCGGCGGCTTCAGCGCCGAGAGCCTGCGCGCGCGGATCGACGACGCCGAGGCGAAGCTCGTCGTCACCGCCGACGGCGGCTGGCGCAAGGGCTCGGTCTTCCCGCTCAAGCCCGCGGTCGACGCGGCGCTGGCGCTGGACGGCGGCACGTCGAGCGTCGAGCACGTCCTCGTGGTCCGCCGCGGCGGCAACACCGTCGAGTGGAGTGCGGGCCGCGATCTGTGGTGGCACGAGGAGATCGTCGCGGTGGACGCCGACCACGTCGCGCGCCCGTTCCCCGCCGAGCAGCCGCTGTTCATCCTCTACACGAGCGGCACGACCGGGAAGCCGAAGGGCATCCTGCACACCAGCGGCGGCTACCTCACCCAGGTCGCATACACCCACCGCACGGTCTTCGATCTCAAGCCCGAGACCGACGTCTACTGGTGCACCGCCGACGTCGGCTGGATCACCGGGCACAGCTACGTGGTCTACGGACCGCTCGCGAACGGCGCCACCCAGGTGATGTACGAGGGCACGCCCGACACCCCGCACCCCGGACGCTGGTGGGAGATCATCGAGAAGCACGGCGTCACGATCCTCTACGCCGCCCCCACGGCGATCCGCACCTTCATGAAGCTCGGCCGGCAGATCCCGCAGCGCTTCGACCTCTCGAGCCTCCGCCTGCTCGGCTCCGTCGGCGAGCCGATCAACCCCGAGGCCTGGATCTGGTACCGCGACGTCATCGGCGGCGGCCGCACCCCGATCGTCGACACCTGGTGGCAGACCGAGACCGGCGCGATCATGGTCTCGCCCCTGCCCGGCGTCACGACCCTGAAGCCGGGCTCGGCGCAGGTCCCCGTCCCCGGGATCTCGATCGACGTCGTCGACGACTCCGGCGCCCCGGTCGGCGCGGGCTCCGGCGGGCTGCTGGTCATCACCGAGCCCTGGCCGTCGATGCTGCGCGGCATCTGGGGAGACCCGGACCGCTACGTCGAGACCTACTGGTCGAAGTTCGGCGACCGCTACTTCGCCGGCGACGGCGCGCGGCTCGACGAGGACGGCGACCTGTGGCTGCTCGGCCGCGTCGACGACGTGATGAACATCTCCGGCCACCGCCTGTCGACGGCCGAGATCGAGTCGGCCCTCGTCTCGCACCCGGTGGTCGCGGAGGCGGCCGTGGTGGGCGCGGCGGACGAGACCACCGGCCAGGCCGTCGTCGCCTTCGTCATCGCCAAGGCGAGCCAGGCGGAGGCGCTCGCCAGCGGCCACGACGAGCTCGAGGCGACGCTCAAGGCGCACGTCGCCGAGCACATCGGCGCGATCGCCCGGCCGAAGCGCATCTTCATCGTGCAGGAGCTGCCGAAGACCCGCTCCGGCAAGATCATGCGCCGGCTCCTGCGCGACGTGGCCGAGGGCCGGGCCGTCGGCGACACGACCACGCTGGCGGACACGCAGGTGATGGCCGTCATCTCCTCCGCGGTCGCCGCCGACGACTGAGCCGCCGAGGGCCGAGCCGCCGAGGACCGACCCTCAGCGCACTGAGCCTCGACGCCGAAGGGCGCCGCCTCCCGAGAGGGGAGAGCGGCGCCCTTCGGCGTCGAGCCGGGACCCGGTTCAGGCGAAGGCGACGATCAGCTCGACCTCGACCGGTGCGTCGAGCGGCAGCTCCGCCACGCCGACGGCCGAGCGGGCGTGCCTGCCCGCCTCGCCGAAGATCTCGCCGAGCACCTCGGAGGCGCCGTTGATGACGCCGGGCTGGCCGTTGAAGCCGGGTGCGGAGGCGACGAAGCCGGTCACCTTGACGATCCGGGTCACGCGGTCGAGCGAGCCGATCACGTCGGCGATCGCGGCCAGCGCGTTCAGGGCGCAGACGCGGGCCAGGTCCTTCGCGACCTCGGGCTCGACGCCCGCGCCGACCTTGCCGGTCGCGGGCAGCGCGCCGTCGACGAAGGGGATCTGCCCGGCCGTGAAGACCAGGTTCCCCTCGACGACGGCCGGGATGTAGGCGCCGGCCGGCACCGCGACCGCGGGGAGCTCGATGCCCAGCTCGGCCAGGCGCTCGGCGATCACGCGCCGACCTCGGCGACCGGACGCTTCAGGTACGCCACGAGCCCGCCCTCGGGACCGGTGACGATCTGGACCAGCTCCCAGCCCTCGGAGCCCCAGGTGTTCAGGATCGCGGTGGTGTTGTGGATCATCAGCGGCGTCGTGATGTATTCCCAGCGGGGGACGGACATGGCTCTCCTCGTGAGGCAGGGGTGCGGATGCCGGGCGCACCGCACCCGGAGGAGTCGGTGCCGGCGGGTCGAGCGCCGCGTCCGGTGTCAGGAGCGGCGGTTACGCTGATTCTATGTCGGGGGCAGTCGGGAACAGGGTCGTCACGTCCATCGGCGCCGCGGTCGGAGGACTGATCGGGATCGTCGCCATGAGCGTCATCGCCGGAGTCCTCGTCGCGGCGTCGGTCACTCCGGCGATCGCGCTCGGCGGGATGGCCGCGAACAACACGGTCACCATGTTCGACAACCTCCCGGGCTACCTCGAGATCGGCACGCTCGCCGAGAAGAGCGACGTCTACGCGAAGGGCGCCGACGGCCAGGACGTGCTCCTCGCCTCGTTCTACGCGCAGAACCGGGTGGAGGTCGGCTGGGACGACATCTCGCCCTTCGTCAAGGACGCGGTCGTCGCCTCGGAGGACCCGCGCTTCTACGAGCACGGCGGCATCGACCTGCTCGGCACGATCCGCGCCGCGGCCACGGTCGCCTCCGGCGGCAACGTGCAGGGCGGCTCGTCGATCACGCAGCAGTACGTCAAGAACGTGCTCGTGCAGAAGGCGGAGGCGCTCTCCGACCCGATCGAGCGCGACGCCGCCTACCGCGAGGCCACCGAGACCACGGCCGAGCGCAAGGTCGCCGAGATGCGGCTCTCGATCGGGCTCGAGAAGGAGTACCCGAAGAACGACATCCTGCTCGGCTACCTCAACATCGCGCTCTTCGGCGGCACCGTCTACGGCATCGAGGCGGCGGCGCGGTACTACTTCGACACCAGTGCCCGCGACCTCACCCTCGCGCAGTCCGCCGCCCTGATCGCCATCGTGAACAACCCCGAGAAGTTCCGCTTCGATCGCCCGGACGACCCGGCCAACCTCGCGGTGGAGGGCTTCCCCGAGACGCTCAACCGCCGCAACTACATCCTCACGCGGATGGGGATCGAGTCGAAGGTCACCCCCGAGCAGATCGGCGAGGCCGCCTCGACGCCGGTCGTCCCCGTGATCACGGAGCCGAGCACCGGTTGCCAGACCGCCGGCATCGCGGCCTACTTCTGCGACTACGTGACCTGGGTGATCAAGAACGACGACGCCTTCGGCGCCAGCCAGGACGAGCGCGACGCGACCTTCAAGCGCGGCGGCTACCAGATCTACACGACCCTCGACTCCGATCTGCAGGAGGCCGCGGTCGCCGCCACCGAGGACTGGGTGCCGAAGTCGATGGCCCGGGTGAACATCGGCAGCGCGAGTGTCTCGGTCGAGGTCGGCACCGGGCGCATCCTCGCGATGACGCAGAACAAGGACTACTCGAACGACCCCGACGTCAGCGGCGCCAACTACACCAGCGTCAACTACAGCACCGACTTCGGCTACGGCGGCTCGAGCGGCTTCCAGGTCGGCTCGACCTACAAGGTCTTCACCCTCGCCGAGTGGCTGCAGGAGGGCCGCGCGCTGAACGAGACCGTCGACGGCACCCGGCGCGCGTACACGACCTTCCGCGACAGCTGCGAGCCCGACGGCACCTACTACGGCGAGCCCTGGGACCCCAAGAACGACGAGGGCGGCAACGGCGGCGTCTACTCCGCGCTCGACGCCACCAAGGGCTCGATCAACACCGGCTTCGCCGCGATGGCGCAGCAGCTCGACCTCTGCGGCATCCGCAACACCGCGCTCGCGATGGGCGTGCACCGCGCCGACGGCACCGAGCTGCAGAAGTTCGCGCCGACCATCCTCGGCACCAACGAGATCGCCCCGTTGACGATGGCGACCGCGTTCGCCGGCTTCGCGAACAAGGGCAGCGTCTGCACGCCGATCGCGATCGACCGGATCGTCGACCGCGGCGGCGCCGATGTCGCCCCGCCGGCGAGCACCTGCACGCAGGGGATGTCCGAGGAGGTCGCCGCGACCGCCGACTTCGCCCTGCAGCAGGTGATGACGGGCGGCACCGGCCGCGCCTCCGCGACCGGCACCGGCGTCCCGCACATCGGCAAGACCGGCACCACCGACAACGCGGTCCACACCTGGATGGTCGGCGCCAGCACCGAGGTCGCCACGGCGACCTGGGTCGGCAACGTCAGCGGCTTCACCTCGATGCGCGGCTTCACGCTGAGCGGCGTCAACGCCGGGCAGGTGCGCCACCAGATCTGGCCGCGGATCATGCGCGTCGCCGATCAGAAGTACGGCGGCTCGGCCTTCCCCTCGCCCCAGCAGTCGCTCGTCGACGCGCCCCAGCAGGCGGTGCCCGAGGTGACCGGCCAGAACCCCGCCGCCGCCACCGCGCGCCTGCGCGAGCTCGGCTTCGTCGTGACGGTCGACCCGAACCGCGTGCCGTCCGATCGACCCGCGGGCTCGGTCGCGCAGACGAACCCGCCGGCCGGCTCCCGCCTCTCCCGCGGGGCCCCGATCGCACTGCAGATCAGCGCCGGTCCGTCCACCCCGCCGCCGCGCGGCTGACGCCGGGTCGTCCCCCGGGCCGGGTCGGGCAGACTGTACGCGGCCGCTCCCGCAGCCCCGCCCCGACGAGAGAAGGATCCATGACCGGACGCAGCAGCGCTCGCCCCCTCACCACGGCCCTCGCGGCCGTCGCCGCCGTCGGGAGCGCCGCCGCCGTCTGGGGCATCGCCGTCGAGCGGACGATGTTCACGGTCCGCCACGAGTCGGTGCCCGTCCTGCCCGCGGGCTCCGCACCGCTCCGGATCCTGCACTTCTCCGACCTGCACATGGCGCCGTGGCAGACGAAGAAGCAGGACTGGCTGCGCTCGCTCACCGCCCTGGCCCCCGACCTCGTCGTGGGGACCGGCGACAACCTCGGCCACCGCGACGGCGTGCTCGGCATCCGCCGCGCCCTCGAGCCCTTCGCCGGCGTGCCCGGCGTCTTCGTCCACGGCTCCAACGACTACTTCGGCCCCCGGGTGAAGAACCCGCTGCGCTACTTCCGCGGTCCGTCGAAGAACCCCGCGCGCAACGCCAGCGACCTCGACACCGCAGCACTGACCGGGTTCTTCACCGACGAGCTCGGCTGGCAGGACCTCAACAACACCGCGCACGCCCTCACCGTCCGCGGCACCCGCGTCGAGCTCTTCGGCGTCGACGACCCGCACATCGGCCTGGACCGCATCGACCTCGTGGCGGGTGCTGTGGACGAACTGCGGGCCTCGGCCGAGGAGCCGGCCGGCGTGAGCATCGGCGTCGCGCACGCGCCCTATCAGCGCGTCCTGGACGACTTCGTCGCGCGGGGGGCGGAGGTGATCCTCGCGGGCCACACCCACGGCGGTCAGGTCTGCGTGCCCGGCTTCGGCGCGCTGGTGACCAACTGCGACATCCCCCGCGACAAGGTCTCCGGCTTCTCCAGCTGGGACAACGGCCTGCACAGCTCCTTCCTCAACGTCTCCGCGGGAGTGGGCACCTCGATCTACGCGCCGGTGCGCTTCGCCTGCCGCCCCGAGGTCAGCCTGCTGACGCTCGAGCCGGTGGCCTGAGCGGTCCCGCTCGAGGAGTCCCGCGCGAGGCGCCGCGACCGGTGTCCGACACCGCCGCGGAAATCGGCTACTATTGACGAGGCTCGTGAGCGGTTCACCGCGAACAGTCCACCGGGGTGTGGCGCAGCTTGGTAGCGCGCCTCGTTCGGGACGAGGAGGTCGTGGGTTCGAATCCCGCTACCCCGACCGGTGAGAAGCCCGGCCAGGATCGATGATCCGGCCGGGCTTCGTCGTTCCGCGGTGCGGACGGACAGAGCGATGTCGCGGTGCGGACGGACAGGGCGACGCCGCGGTGCGGACGGACGGAGCGACGCCGCGGTGCGGACGGACGGACGGCGCCAGAGAGCCGATGTTCCGGCGCCAGGGCCGTCGGAGCCCGACTCGGCCGGGAAGACTGAAGCGCTCTCGCCGTCGCTGACGACGCGCTCCCTCCCGTCGCCGCAGCGACCCTCGCCGAGACGAGAACCGTGCCTCGACCCCCGACCCGGCTCACCGTCGTCGTCGCCCTCGCCTACGCCCTGGTCCTGGCCGCCGTGGTCTTCTGGCCGACACCGGTCGACGGCGGGCACGCCGGCGAGCTGAAGCAGGTCCTCGCCCAGCCCCGCGCCCAGAGCCTCGGGCTCCTCGGCTACGGCGGGATCGAGGCGACGGCGAACGTGCTGCTCTTCGTCCCGCTCGGACTGCTCGCGGTGCTGCGCCTCCGCGGGCACCGGGCGTGGCTCGCCGTCCTGCTCGGCGCGGCGACGAGCGCCGCTGTGGAGACCGTGCAGCTCCTGCTGCTGCCCCAGCGCCACGCGGACGTGCACGACGTGCTGGCGAACACCGCGGGCGCCGCGATCGGCGCGGTCCTCGGCGTCGTCCTGCGCCGACGACTCCCGGCACGACGACGCCGGAGGGCGGCGGAGCGGGACCGCGCTCGCGCACGTGTCCCGCTCCGCCGCCCTCCGGCGTGACAGGGGTCGATCCCCCGGGTGGAACGGAGCGGCCGCCGGTCAGGGCGGCCGTCAGCTGCCGTGGATCAGCGGCCGAGGCCGCGGTACTCCCAGCCGGCGGCGCGCCAGGCGTCCTGGTCGAGGCAGTTTCGGCCGTCGACCACGAACTTCCCGGCCACCTTCTCGCCCGCGGCGACGGGGTCGATCGCGCGGAACTGCTTCCACTCGGTGACGACCACGACGGCGTCGGCACCGCGCAGGGCCTCGTCGATGTCGGTCGTGTAGGTGATGTCGGGGTAGCGGCGGCGCGCGTTCTCGATCGCCTCGGGGTCGGTCGCGACCACGTCGGCGCCGAGGTCGTGGAAGCGGGTCGCGACGTCGAGCGACGGCGAGTCGCGGACGTCGTCCGACTCCGGCTTGAACGCGAGGCCGAGAACGGCGATCTTCCTGCCCTCGACCGAGCCGCCGAGGCCCTCGGTGACGAGGTCGACCACGCGCTGGCGGCGGCGCAGGTTGATCGCATCGACCTCCTTGAGGAAGGCGACCGAGTCGCCCACGCCGAGCTCGTCCGCGCGGGCCGAGAAGGCGCGGATGTCCTTGGGCAGGCAGCCGCCGCCGAAGCCGATGCCGGCGTTCAGGAAGCGGCGGCCGATGCGGACGTCGTAGCCGATGGCGTCGGCGAGCTGCGTGACGTCGGCGCCGGTGACCTCCGCGATCTCGGCAATGGCGTTGATGAACGAGATCTTGGTGGCGAGGAAGGCGTTCGCCGAGACCTTGACGAGCTCCGCGGTCGCGTAGTCGGTGACCACGAGCGGCGTCTCGGCGGCCAGCGCCGTCGCGTAGACCTCGTCGAGGGTCGCCTTGGCGGCCTCGCCGGCGGCGCCCGCGGGCACGCCGTAGACCAGGCGGTCGGGGCTGATCGTGTCCTCGACGGCGAAGCCCTCACGGAGGAACTCCGGGTTCCAGGCGAGCGTCGCGCCGCTGGCGGCGATCCGCTCGGCGAGGCGGGCGGCGGTGCCGACCGGAACGGTCGACTTGCCCACGACGAGCGAGTCCGCCGTCAGCAGCGGCAGGATGCCGTCGATCGCGGCGTCGACGTAGGTCATGTCGGCCGCGTTCTCGCCCTTCTTCTGCGGCGTTCCCACCGCGATGAAGTGCACGGCGGCGTCGGCGGCGTCGGCCGTGTCGGTCGAGAAGCGGAGGCGGCCGGAGGCCACGCCCGAGGAGAGCAGCTCGGGCAGACCGGGCTCGAAGAACGGAGCGGTGCCGGCGGAGAGCGCCTCGATCTTCGCGGGGTCCACGTCGATGCCGATGACGTCGTGGCCGAGCTCGGCCATCGCGGCGGCGTGGACGGCTCCGAGGTAGCCGCAACCAATGACAGAAAGCTTCACGGGATTTCTCCGAATCGTAGGCGGGTCGATGTCGCGTCGGCGACTGCAGGAGGGAGGAACGGGTGGAGCGGAGGGAGCCCGCGCGGCACGCGCGAGGTCAGCTCCGCGCCAATGCTCTCAGATCCCGGGAGATGTCGTGGACGGCCGCGGCGATCTCCTGAGCGACGCGGACGTGCGTGCTCTCGCTGCGGCCGATCGGATCGTCGATGTCGTCGCCCTCGCCGCGGGGCGCCCGGCCCCGGTTCGCCGCGGCGAGCCGCACCACCGAGCGCAGTCGAGCGGCGGGGTCCTCGACCGCGGGGATCGGCACCTCGGCGAGGACGAACGGGAGCACGCGGGCGAACTCGCGCAGGGTGAAGCCGCGCAGCAGGAGCGGCGGGTGGCTCCGCGACGCGTCGACGAGGTGGTCGCGGGTCATCGCGAGCATCAGGTCCGCCTCGCCCGCGAGGGCGTCGGAGAGCTTCGCGCTCAGGTGGCCGGACGGGTCGCCGCCGAGCTCGGCGGACAGGCGCGCGGAGGTCGGCTCCATCGGGTAGCCGTCCCGCGTCTGCACGCCCGCGCTGCGGAAGGCGAGGAGCCCCGCTCCGCTCGGTGCGGTGAGGTCGCCCAGCTGCGCCCGCAGGAGCTGCTCCGCCATCGGCGAGCGGCAGATGTTGCCGGTGCAGACCGAGAGGACGGTGAAGACCGGAGCGGCGGGCGTCGAGGCCGCCTCACCGGGGCGCCAGCCGCGCCGGGCGCGCCGCAGGCCGTCGTCTCCCGGGAACGTCATCCGCGGCCGCTCAGACCGCGCTGGGGGCCGGGGCAGGAGCCGGAGCGGCTGCCGTGTCCGGACGCGCGCCCGACTTCTGCGAGCCGTAGTAGCTCGTGTAGTAGTAGCCGTAGCCGCGGCCGACCTGGCCCCGCGGGGGAACGCGGTTGAGGATGACGCCGAGGGTGTGGCCGCTGACGCGCTCGAGGTTCTGGATCGCCTTGCCGAGCTCGTCGGTCGTCGTCCGGCCGGCCGAGATGACCACGAGGGCGCCGTCGGTGCGGGCGGTGAGGATCGCACCGTCGGTCACGGGCAGCAGCGGCGGGGCGTCCACGAGCACGATGGCCTCGCGGGCGATCTCGTGCAGGAGCATGTCCATGCCGTTCGAGCCGAGCAGCTCGCTCGGGTTCGGCGGGATCGAGCCCGCGCCGAGGATCCAGAGGTTGCCGGACGGACCCCAGGGCTGGAGCACGTCCTGCAGCTCGGCCTTGCCGATCAGCAGGTCGGTGAGGCCGACCCCGGGGACGAGGCCGAAGGACTTCGCGACGGTGGGCTTGCGGAGGTCGCCGTCCACGACGACCGTGCGCTGACCGGAGGCGGCGAGCGTCACCGCGAGGTTCGCGGTCACGGTCGACTTGCCGTCGGAGGGCAGCGGGCTGGTCACGACGATGATCCGCGGCGGGCTGTCGACGTTCATGAACTGCAGGTTCGTGCGCAGCTCGCGCAGCGCCTCGGCGAGCGCGTGCTTGCCGTCGGACTTCACGTAGTCGGTCGTGTCCGCCTCGGGCACGATGCGGTTGGTCTCGTTCAGGCGCTTGTCGACGGGGAGCGTGCCGACGACCGGGAGGTCGAACAGCCGCTCCACCACCTCGGCGGTGCGGATGCGGCGGTCGAGGGTGTTCCGGACGAAGGCGTAGACGAGGCCCAGCACGAGGCCGGCCAGCGCGCCGACGCCGAGCACCAGGCGCACGTTCGGGAACTCCGGGGAGGACGGCAGAGCAGCGGACTGGACGCCGGAGAGGCTGACGGTGTCGCCCGCTCCCGACTCCTGGTTCACCTGCTGGATGCGGACGGCGATCGCGTCGATCCAGGCGTCGGCGAGGGTGCGGGCGCCCTCCGGGGTGGACGCCGTCGCGCGGACGTTGAGGATCGGCGACTCCGGATCGGGAGTGA
This sequence comes from Rathayibacter sp. VKM Ac-2926, assembly GCF_022815565.1. NCBI lineage: Bacteria > Bacillati > Actinomycetota > Actinomycetes > Micrococcales > Microbacteriaceae > Rathayibacter > Rathayibacter sp. VKM Ac-2926. Next base: position 152,538 of record NZ_JALGRS010000007.1, read on the forward strand.
CCTGGACGGCGGTGATCAGCGACTCCGCGGTCACGTCGAGCCCGAGGTTGCCGATGACGATCTCGGCGACGTTCCGCGACTTCGCGATCGGGACGTAGGTGAGGGTGCTCGACTTCGCGACGGAGTCCGCGATCTGGCGCAGGTAGATCGCCTGGCTCGGGTCTCCCCCGGCATCGGCGACGGCCGCCGAGACGAGGCCCTGGGCCTCCGCGGCGTAGCGCGGCTTCTGGGTCAGCGACCAGCCGTAGGCGACGAGGGTGCCCAGGAGCACGGCTGCGACGAGGGCGATCCAGTGATCGCGGAGAAGTCGGAGGACGTCTCTAAGTTCCACAGTGTCAAGTTCCTTCACTGGTCCGGACCGATCGGCGACTGCCGGAGACGGGCTTCAGAATCATTGCACGCCGGTGTATCGGCCCCGTTTCGGGGACCGTCAGACGTGCACCCCTTCCGGGGTGGGCTGGAGCGGAGTCGCTCTCGCGATCACGCCGAGCCCGAGCAGCTCGTCGACGGCGGCGGACACCGCGGCCGAGGCGTCGATCCCCTCCGGCGGTCCGCCGAGCTCGGCCAGCACCGCGGCGACGAGGTCGGGCAGATCGGCGCCGCCGGCCGCGGAGCGCCAGAGGACCGGCCCGATCCCGGCGAGCCGGATCACCGTGTTCTGGCGGAAGACGAGCAGCTCGCCGCTGGGCAGCGCCAGCGCGTCGTCGACCTCCGCGCGGCGCAGGGAGCCGCCGGCGGCCGCGTCCTCCGCCTCCAGCGGAAGCGCGACGACGTCGTGCCAGACCGCCGGCGCCGGCTCGGCCGGAGCGGCGAGCAGACCGTCGACGAGATCGAGCACGTCCGCCGCCTCGGAGTAGACCAGTCGATTCGCGCCACCGACCGAGGCGATCGTGCGGACCAGCGCCGAGAGAGCCCTGGGCCGGGCGGCGAGGTAGGAGGTCTGGGGCACCAGGGCGTCGATCGCCACGGTCGGCTCGACCTGCTCGAGGCGGGGCGCGTCGACGCCGTCACGGCGCTCGAGCAGGACGATCCCGGCCAGCACGAGCGGCGCCTGCGGAACGGGGCGCAGACCGAGGTCGACCGGCGAGAGCTGGGCCTTCGGCGCGCTGCCGGTCGCGGGCTTCACCGACAGCGGCTTCGGATAGGGCAGCACAGTGCCGTCGGGAGTGACGGCGACCGTCTCGTCGGTCACGTAGCCGAAGCGCTCGCCCAGCACCCGCGAGGCGGTCGTCTTGCCGGTGCCGGAGGCGGCCACGAACGCGAGCACGCGGCCGTCGTCGGCGGCGACGCCGCAGGCGTGCAGCATCAGGAGGTCGCCGCGGCGCTCACCGATGGCCTCGAGCGTGAGGGTCGACGTGAGCGACTCCTCGAGCTGCGCGACGGAGTGCGAGAGGACCCGCGCGCCATCCGGCGGGACCGCGCCGGGACGCGGCACATCGGCCGAGATCACGCGCGCGTCGGCGCTGTCGGCGGCGGCGCAGGAGCGCCAGCTGCTCCGGATCCGCGCCACGTCCTCGTCGGACAGTCCGGGCCCGAACTCGACGCGGAACGGGACCTCGAGGATCGCCAGCGACATGCTGCGCGGTCCGGATCGCTCGTCACCGGGCTGGTCGGCACCCGTCTGCACGGAGGAGCTCAATACGCCCCGTCCCTCGCCAGGACCGCGCGAGCGGTCTTGAAGAGGATGACGATGTCGCCGGTCATCGACCAGTTCTCGACGTAGTAGAGGTCGAGGCGGACGGTGTCCTCCCACGACAGGTTGGAGCGGCCGCTCACCTGCCAGAGGCCGGTGATGCCGGGCTTCATCAGGAAGCGGCGGTGCACGTGCTCCTCGTACTGCTCCACCTCGCGCGCCAGCGGCGGGCGGGGGCCGATCAGCGACATGTCGCCGCGGAAGACATTGAGGAACTGCGGCAGCTCGTCGAGGCTGAAGCGGCGGAGGACGGTGCCGACCTTGGTGACCCGGGGGTCCTTGGCCATCTTGAAGAGGATGCTGTTGCCCTCGTCGCGCTGCTGGGCGGCGAGCTCGGCCAGGCGCGCCTCGGCGTCGACCACCATCGAGCGGAACTTGAGCATCTCGAAGGTCGAGCCGTTCAGCCCGATGCGCTCCTGGCGGAACAGGATCGGGCCCGGGCTGGTCGTCTTCACCAGCACCGCGACGACGATCAGCACCGGAGCGCTGAGGATGATCAGCATCGTCGACGCGGCGATGTCGAAGAGCCGCTTCGCGAAGCGCTGGCGGCCGTCGAAGCGCGGGGTCTCGACGTGGATCAGCGGCAGGCCGGCGACCGGCCGGGTGTGGATGCGCGGGCCGCCGATGTCGGTGAGGCTCGGCGCCACGACGAGGTGCTCGCGGCCGGGCTCGAGCGTCCAGCTGAGCTCGCGGATGCGCTGCGGGGCCAGCTCGTCGGAGCTCGTGACGACGACGGTGTCGGCACCGGTCGCGTCCATCACAGCGCGCACGCCGTCGATCCCGGAGAAGCCGTGCAGCGAGAGGCCCGCCAGCTCGGCCTCGCTCGTGAGCGCCTCGGCGCCGCCGACGGAGGTGGAGACCGCGCCGACCAGCTTGTAGCCGGCCTCGGTGCCGCGCCGGAGCTCGCGTGCGGTGTGCAGCACGCTCGCGCGGGAGCCGAGCAGGACGACCTGGCTGGAGAAGCGGCCGACCTTGCGCTGACGGGTCAGCCAGGAGCGCCAGACCAGACGGCCGACGCAGATCAGCAGGATCCCGGCGGGGAACGCCGTGATGATGTAGCCGCGCGCCAGCAGGATCTGCAGGAGGTAGGCGATGATCGCGACGATGCCGAACAGCCAGATGGACGCGTCGACGATCCGCCGGTACTCGACGTAGCCGGTGCCGACGATGCGGCGGTCGCGGGTGTCGAAGACCTGCAGGGCGAGGAGCCAGCCGATCGAGAGCACGACGGACACCCAGGTGTAGCTGACGGCGATGTCCACGGGGTTGTTGAAGCCCACGTCGGAGTTCAGGTCGAGATCGAACCAGAACAGCTGCGTGCCGAAGACCGAGACGAGGATCGCGACGACATCGGTGGCGAGGAGGCGCCGGCGGTAGTCCTGCTCCCAGGACGGGCGGCGCTTCGGCGGAGTCTCCTGCGAAGCCATCGAACCCCCCGGTCTCGCGTGCTGCGTCGGAAGGCCTGCGTGCGTTTCCGGTGATGTCACGCCCGCAAGGCTACCCACTTCCCTGTTTCATTCGGGTCACGCCCGATGAGCACTGCTCGACACTGCTAGCCGCGCAGGCGTCCGCGGCTCTCCTGCAGGTAGCACGAGCCGCAGAGCGACTCGTAGGTGACCTCGGCCCCGTCGATGGCGACCTGGTCCCCGTCGAAGACGAATCGGCCGTCGACCACCCGGCCGTTGAAGATCGCCTTCCGCCCGCAGCGGCAGATCGTCTTCAGCTCCTCGAGGCTGTGCGCGATCTCGAGGAGCCGCCTGCTTCCGGGGAACGCGGCGGTCCGGAAGTCGGTTCGGATGCCGTAGGCGAGGACGGGGACGTTCTCCAGGATCGCGATCCGGAGCAGATCGTCGACGTGCGACTCCGGCAGGAACTGCGCCTCGTCGACGAGCAGTGCACTGACGTCGCGGGCCGTCTCGGCGAGCACGCGGGCGCGCGCGGCGGAGAAGACGGCGACCGGATCGCCGTCGGGCTCGAACAGGATGTCCACCGGACGGGTCACGCCGAGGCGGGACACGATGAGCTCGTCGCCCTTGGTGTCGACGGCCGGCTTCGCGAGCAGCACCCGGTGCCCGCGCTCCTCGTAGTTGTGCGCGGCCTGCAGGAGCGAGGTGCTCTTGCCGCTGTTCATCGCGCCGTAGCGGAAGTAGAGCTTCGCCATCAGGTCCTGTCTCTGCTCGTGGGCGGGCGGTGCCCGCGGGCCGCGCCCGGCGCGGTCGTGGTGGTCGTGGTCGTCGTGGTGGTCGTGGTGATCGTCGTGCCGTCCGCGGTCGTGCCGGTCACTCGAGAAGGCCGTCCTCCGCCGCCCGCCGGATCAGGTCGGCGCGCCGGCTGGCCGGGCGGCCGATCTTGGCGTACTTCTGCCGGACGCGGCGCAGATAGGTCTTCGCCGTCTCGAACTGCACGTTCATCCTCGCGGCGACCTCGGGAGTGCTGGCGCCGGCGACGTAGTGGCGCAGCGCCTCGAGCTCCCCCGCACTCAGCCGCGGACGCTGCTGCGCGGCCACCCCGATCGGCAGCGGACGCCACTGCGAGGCGGACCCCGCGGTCGAGCGCATGGCCATGGCCGAGCGCGCCGCCTCCATCACGTCCTGCATCGACTGCGCCTTCGTGAGGTGCCGGGCGGCGCCGGCCCGCAGCGACCGCTCGCGGATCTCGTCGTCCTCGCGCTCGGCGAGGACGATCACGGTCGCGCCCGCGGCACGGCAGGTGCGGATCCGCGCCTCGATCGAGATCGGCTCGCTCAGCTCGAAGTCCATCAGGACGACCTGCGTCGGGAACACCGTGCTGGTGACCAGCTCCATCCAGGTGCCGGCGCTGACGACGAGCTCGAAGTCGGGGGCGTTCGCGGCGATCCAGCTGCTCATGCTGTCCAGGAGCAGCTCGTGGTCGTCGAGGATGCCGAGCCGGACCGGTCGCACGCCGCCGTCGGCGGAGGGGGTCTCGGCGGACCGGGTCTCGACGGACCGGGACTCTGCGGCCCGGGCGGAGGAGCCGGACGTCGGCTCACCGGGGCGAGGGAGCATGCGACGATCCTAGCCGCGGCCCGGATCGCCTCCGCGGCCCTCTCAGAACAGCGTCGGCTGGCCCACCCCGGGCAGCACCGAGGCGCCGTCCTCGCCCAGCTCTCGGAGGATCAGTCCGCCGCCGCGGAGGCCGGCGTGCCGGGCCGGCTCGTCACCGTCCTGCGGGCGGCCGTGCTCGCCGCCGAGGGTCCGCAGCACACCGAGCGAGGGCAGCGCCGAGGCGCCGCGCGCGGTCGGTCCGAGCGCGGAGGAGCGCATCGAGCCGGTCGCCGGGTCGGCCTCCCCCTCCTCCAGCCGGTGGTCGCGCATCAGCGGGCGGATCCGGGCGGACAGCCAGCGGCGGTACTCCGCAGGCGCGTAGGCGGAGCGCCCGGGATACAGGGAGCGGTAGCGGTCGAGCAGCTCGGGGTGCTCCTGCGCGAGCCACTGCAGGAACCACTCCTTGACCCCGGGCTTGAGGTAGAGGGTCGAGTACATGATTTTGCTCGCCCCCGCCTCGCGGCAGGCACGGAGCGAGGCGTCCAGATGGGCGCGGGTGTCGGTGAGGAACGGCAGGATCGGCATCAGGAAGACCGAGCACTCGAAGCCCGCCTCGCGGGCGGCCGTGACGGTCGCCAGCCGGGCCGCGGCGGACGGAGCGCCGGGCTCGATCGAGCGCTGCAGATCCTCGTCGAAGACCGCGATCGAGACGCCGAGGTCGACGGGCACGTGCTCGGCGGCCTCGCGCAGCAGCGGCAGGTCGCGCCGGAGCAGCGAGCCCTTGGTCAGGATCGAGATCGGGGTGCCGGAGGCGGCCAGCGCGGCGATGATGCCGGGCATCAGCCGGTAGCGGCCCTCCGCCCGCTGGTACGGGTCGGTGTTGGTGCCGAGCGCGACGGGGTGCCGCTCCCAGCTCGGCCGGGCGAGCTCCCGGGTGAGCACCTCGGCGACGTTCACCTTGACGACGATCTGCGAGTCGAAGTCGCGCCCGCCGTCGAACTCGAGGTACTCGTGGGTGGGCCGGGCGAAGCAGTAGGTGCAGGCGTGGGTGCAGCCGCGCATCGGGTTGATCGTCCAGCCGAACGGCATCTTCGAGGAGGAGTGCACCCGGTTCAGCGCCGACTTGGCGAGCACCTCGTAGAAGGTGATGCCGTCGAACTCGGGGGTGCGGACGGTGCGGACCAGCTCAGTGAGCTTCACCAGGCCCGGGAGCGCGGCCTCGTCCGCCGCGCCGATCGCCTGTCCGCTCCACCTCATGCGTCCATTAGAACATGTGTTCGAACGTTTCGGTGGAGTCATGCTGGTCGAGCCGCCCGCCTCCATGCTGGTCGAGTAGCCGCGAAGCGGCGTATCGAGACCCACCGTCCTCAGCAGGTCGGGTCTGCAGACCCGTCTTCTGACGATGGCGGATCTCGATACGCCCGCTGCGCGGGCTACTCGATCAGCATGCGGCTTCGCGCCCTCGGTGCTCAGACGGAGGCGCGGAGCGCGAGCGCCTCCGAGGTGGCGGCGACGGTGCGCTCGGCCGTCTCCGGGGCGTCGTTGAGCGTCGAGCCGTAGCTGGGGACGAGCGAGCGGATCCGCGGCTCCCAGGCCTTCATCCGGTCGGGGAAGCAGCGCTTGACGATGTCCAGCATGATCGGCACCGCCGTCGAGGCGCCGGGCGAGGCGCCCAGCAGACCGGCGATCGTGCCGTCCGCCCCGGTGATGACCTCGGTGCCGAACTGCAGCACGCCGCCCTTCTTCTCGTCCTTCTTCATCACCTGGACGCGCTGGCCGGCGGTGATCAGGTACCAGTCCTCGGAGCGGGCGGTGGGCAGGAACTCGCGCAGCGCCTTCATCTTCTTGTCGCGACCGGCCAGCACCTCGCCGAGCAGGTACTTCATCAGGTCGAGGTTGTCGCGGGCGACGGCGAGCATCGGGCCGATGTTGTGCGGGCGGATCGACAGCGGCAGGTCGAGCCAGGAGCCGCGCTTGAGGAACTTGGGGGTGAAGCCGGCGTACGGGCCGAACAGCAGCGAGGCCTGGCCGTCGACGACGCGGGTGTCGAGGTGCGGGACCGACATCGGCGGGGCGCCGACGGCGGCCTTGCCGTAGACCTTCGCCTGGTGCCGGGCGACGATCGCCGGGTTGTCGGTCCGGAGGAACTGCCCCGAGATGGGGAAGCCGCCGAAGCCCTTGATCTCGGGGATGCCGGACTTCTGCAGCAGGTGCAGGGCCCCGCCGCCGGCGCCGACGAAGACGAAGCGGGCGACGACCTTCTTGGGCGTGCCGCCGACCTTCTGCTTGAGGTCCAGGCGCCAGGTGCCGTCCTTCTGCCGGGTGATGCCGGTGACCTCGTGGCCGGTGTCGAGCGTGCCGCCGTGCGCGACGACGTGGTCGAAGAGCTGGTGGGTGAGCGCGCCGAAATCGACGTCGGTGCCGGCCGGGATGCGCGTCGCGGCGTAGGGTCCACCGCCGGCGGGGCGCTGCTCCATCAGCAGAGGCGCCCACTCGTGGATGGTCTTCGTGCTCTCGGTGAACTCCATGCCGGCGAAGAGCGGCTGGTCCTTCAGCGCCTCGTAGCGCTTCCGGAGGTACTCGACGTTGGCCTCGCCGTGCACGAAGGTCATGTGCGGAGCGGAGTTGATGAAGCTCGAGGGCTCGCGGATGTCGCCGGCCTCGACCAGGCTCGACCAGAACTGGCGCGAGATCTGGAACTGCTCGTTGATCTGGATCGCCTTGGCGGGGTCGACGGAGCCGTCGGCCGCCTCGGGCATGTAGTTCAGCTCGCAGAGGGCGGCGTGGCCCGTGCCCGCGTTGTTCCAGGGATTCGACGACTCCTGCGCCACGTCGCCGAGGCGCTCGTACGCGGCGATGGTCCAGTCGGGCTGGAGCTTGGTGAGGAGTGCACCGAGGGTGGCACTCATGATGCCCCCACCGATGAGGGCGACGTCGACCGGTTCCGAGGAGTTCACGAGAGTCGAGTTTACCGTCGGGCGCCGGGCGGGAGGCGGGCCGGGGGGCCACTCCCCCATCAAATTGACGGCTTTTCCCGTCGGCGGGCGGCGGCGGCGGCCGCTGCTCGGGCGGGTGGGTCTCGATACGCCGCTCCGCGGCTACTCGACCAGCATGCAACCGCCGCGGCGCGCAGGCGAGCGCCCCCCACGCAGGCGCAGCGGCGCGCAGGCGGGCGCCCCATGCTGATCGAGTAGCCCTCGCAGAGGGCGTATCGATATCCACCGTCGCAGAGACGGCGGCCTGAAGCCACCGCTCGGGCGACGTGGGTCTCGATACGCCGCTCCGCGGCTACTCGACCGGCATGGCGGTCCGCGCCGGGTCAGGCGACGGGCTGCTTCGCCGCGATCAGCTCGGCGATCTGGACGGCGTTGAGCGCCGCGCCCTTGCGGAGGTTGTCGTTGCTGATGAAGAGGGCGAGGCCGCGGCCCTCCGGGGCGCCCTCGTCGGCGCGGATGCGGCCGACGTAGCTCGGGTCGCTGCCGGCGGCCTCGAGCGGGGTCGGCACCTCGCGCAGCGCGACTCCGGGGGCGTCGGCGAGCAGCTCGCGGGCGCGCTCGGGGCTGAGCGGCGCCGAGAACTCGACGTTCACCGAGAGCGAGTGGCCGGTGAAGACCGGCACGCGCACGCAGGTGCCCGAGACCAGCAGGCCGGGCAGCTCGAGGATCTTGCGGCTCTCGTTGCGGAGCTTCTTCTCCTCGTCGGTCTCGTTCAGGCCGTCCTCGACGAGGCTGCCGGCGAACGGGATGACGTCGAAGGCGATCGGCGCGACGTACTTGTCCGGCGCCGGGAAGGCGACCGCCGAGCCGTCGTGCACGAGGTCGAGCAGGTGCTCGTCGGCGACGGCCGCGCGGACCTGGCCGGCCAGCTCGTTCGCGCCGGCGAGGCCGCTGCCGGAGACGGCCTGGTAGGTGCTGACGATGAGGCGGGTGAGCCCGGCCTCCTGGTCGAGGACCTTGAGGATCGGCATCGCGGCCATCGTGGTGCAGTTCGGGTTCGCGATGATGCCCTTCACGGCCTGCTCGATCGCGTGCGGGTTGACCTCGCTGACGACCAGCGGGACCTCGGGGTCCATCCGCCAAGCGCTGGAGTTGTCGATGACGAGGGCGCCCGCGGCGGCGAAGCGCGGTGCCTGCGCGCGCGACCCCGTCGCTCCGGCCGAGAAGAGCGCGATATCGAGCCCCGAGGGGTCGGCGGTCTCGGTGTCCTCGACCACGACGTCCTCGCCGCGGAACGGCAGGGTCGTGCCGGCCGAGCGGGCGGTCGCGAAGAAGCGGATCGACGCGATCGGGAAGTCGCGCTCCTCGAGGAGGCGGCGCATGACGGTGCCGACCTGGCCGGTGGCGCCGACGACTCCGACGTGGAGGGGGGTGCTGCTCATGCTGGGCTCTTTCGTCCGTGGGCCGCTCGCGGGAGGAGCGGCACGAAGGGGTGCTGGCGGGAGGGCCGGGGCGGGCTCCCCGGAGACGGTACCGAACGACGGCGGAGTCGACGGGGCCGGAGGGTGCGATCGGCGGGATCGCGAGGGCGTTCGGCGGTCAGCGACCGGTGCCGGCGTAGACGACGGCCTCGTCCTCGGCGTCGAGGCCGAAGGCGGTGTGCACGACGCGGAGGGCGTCGTTCACCGTGTCGGCGCGGGTCACGACCGAGATGCGGATCTCGCTCGTGGAGATCATCTCGATGTTGATCCCGGCCTCGTAGAGCGAGCGGAACAGCTTGGCCGAGACACCCGCGTTGGTGCGCATGCCGGCGCCGACGAGGGCGAGCTTGGCGATCTGGTCGTCGTACTGCAGCGACTCGAAGCCGACCTCGTCCTTCTCTGCGTTGAGCGCCGTGAGGACGGTCTGGCCGTCGGCCTTGGGCAGCGTGAAGGAGATGTCGGTGCGGCCGGTCGCGGCGGCGGAGACGTTCTGCACGATCATGTCGATGTTCGAGCCGGTCTTGGCGACGATCGTGAAGATCTGCGCGGCCTTGCCCGGGATGTCGGGCACGCCGACGACGGTGATCTTGGCCTCGTTGAGATCGGCGGCGACGCCGGCGATGATCGGCTCTTCCACGGGCTGTCCATTCTTCTCGGTGCTTCCGGGGGCGTCCTCGCCGGGCACGGCGTTGTAGACGATGGTGCCCTCGTTGGGGCTGAACGACGAGCGCACGTGCAGGGTGACGCCGTGGCGGCGGGCGAACTCGACGGCGCGGATGTGCAGGACCTTCGCGCCGGCGGCGGCGAGCTCGAGCATCTCCTCGCTGGAGATGCGGTCGAGCTTGCGGGCCTTCTTGACCACCCGCGGGTCGGCGGTGAAGACGCCGTCGACGTCGGTGTAGATCTCGCAGGTGTCGGCGCCGAGGCCGGCGGCGAGCGCGACGGCGGTGGTGTCCGAGCCGCCGCGGCCGAGGGTGGTGATGTCCTTGGTGTCGCGGTTGAAGCCCTGGAAGCCGGCGACGATGACGACCGCGTTCTCGTCCAGCGCGGCGCGCAGGCGGACCGGGGTGATGTCGACGATGCGGGCGGCGCCGTGCTGGGCGTCGGTGATCATGCCGGCCTGGCTGCCGGTGAAGGAGCGGGCGTCGTAGCCCATGCTCTTGATCGCCATGGCGAGCAGCGCCATCGAGATCCGCTCGCCGGAGGAGAGCAGCATGTCGAGCTCGCGGGGCGCGGGGATCGGCGTGACCTGGTGGGCCAGCTCGAGCAGGTCGTCGGTGGTGTCGCCCATCGCGGAGACGGCGACGACCACGTCGTTGCCCGCCTGCTTCGTCGCGACGATGCGCTTCGCGACCCGCTTGATGCTCTCCGCGTCGGCGACGGAGGACCCGCCGAACTTCTGGACGATCAGGCTCACGCGCTACTCCCGGGTCAGTGGCTCGGGCCGTGGCGACCCGACGCAGGAGTCTACCGGCGGGCGCATGCGCGAGGGGTCATGTTGCGGCGGCGGCTGTCGGGGTGTCCTCGGGGCGGGCCGGTGAGGTGCCTTCGGCACTCGGAACCGGCTCCGGCACGCGGAACCGGCTCCGGCACGCGGGAACGGGCGGATTCAACGAGCCGGAGGTGAATCCACGAGCCGGAGGTGCGGTCTGCGAAGGTTCGGCTCGCGGAAACGGGCTCGGCACGGCAGAACCGACCGACTCCACGAGCCGGAGGTGGTTCCGCGAGCCGGACGTTCTCGTCCGGGCAGGTTCGGCACGCGGGAACAGGCTCGGCACGCTGGAACCGACTGAAACCACGAGCCGGAGATGAATCCGCGAGCCGGAGATCCGGTTCGGAGACGTTCGGCACGCGGGAATTGGCCCGGCACGGCAAAACCGACGGAATCCACGAGCCGGAGGTACTTCGGCGAGCCTGAGATCCGATTCGGAGATGTTCGGCACGCGGGAGCAGGCTCGGCACGCCGGAACCGAACGAAACCACGAGCCGGAGGTGGATCCGCGAGCCCGAGGTCCGATCCAGCGACGTCCGGCACGCGGAAACGGGCACGGCACGCCAGGACCCGACCGGAACCACGAGCCGGAGGTGGATCCGCGGGCCGGAGGTCCGATCCGGGGACGTCCGGCACGCGGAAACGGGCACGGCACGCCGGAACCGACCGAAACCACGAGCCGGAGGTGGATCCGCGAGCCCGAGGTCCGATACAGGGACGTCCGGCACGCGGAAACGGGCACGGCACGCCAGGACCGACCGAAACCACGAGCCGGAAATGAATCCGCGAGCCCGAGGTCCGATACAGGGACGTCCGGCACGCGGAAACAGGCTCGGCACGCCGGAACCGCGAGCCGGAGGTGGATCCGCGGGCCGGAGGTCCGATCCGGGGACGTCCGGCACGCGGAAACGGGCACGGCACGCCGGAACCGACCGGAACCGCGAGCCGGAGATGAATCCGCAAGCCCGAAGTCCAATCCGGGGACGTCCGGCACGCGGAAACAGGCACGGCACGCCGGAACCGACCGGAACCGCGAGCCGGAGGTGATTCCGCAAGCCCGAGGTCCGGTCCGGGGACGTCCGGCACGCGGAAACAGGCTCGGCACGCCGGGACCGACCAAGACCACGAGCCGGACGTGGATCCGCGAGCCGGAGGTGGGCGATGAGGGGCGGGGGCGGCCCGTGTCAGTTCTCGACGAGGCGGCGGCCCTCGAAGGCGCGGCCGAGGGTGATCTCGTCGGCGTACTCGAGGTCGCCGCCGACGGGGAGGCCGGAGGCGAGGCGGGTGATGCGGATGCCGAGGGTGCTCAGCATGCGGGAGAGGTAGGTCGCGGTGGCCTCGCCCTCGAGGTTGGGGTCGGTCGCGATGATGACCTCCTGGACCTCGCCGTCGGCCAGGCGCTGCAGCAGCTGGCGGATCCGGAGCTGGTCGGGGCCGATGCCGTCGATCGGGCTGATCGCGCCGCCGAGCACGTGGTAGAGGCCGCGGAACTCGCGGGTGCGCTCGATGGCGGGGACGTCCTTCGCCTCCTCGACCACGCAGATGACGGCGCGGCTGCGGCGCGGGTCGCGGCAGATGCCGCAGGTGGCCTCCTCCGCGACGTTGCCGCAGATGTCGCAGAAGTGCACGCGGTTGCGCAGCTCCAGCAGGATCTCGGCGAGACGCGTGACGTCGAACGTCTCGGTCTGCAGGATGTGGAACGCGATGCGCTGGGCCGACTTCGGGCCGATGCCGGGGAGCCGGCCGAGCTCGTCGATCAGCTCCTGGACGATGCCTTCGTACATGCGGTCGCCTCCTCTCGGGATGCGGATTCAGGGGTGAGGAGTGCGGGAGCGAGGAGCGGGGCGACGGTCATGCGCCGGTCACCCGCGGACCGCGCGGGACGTGCGGCTGCTCCTCGATGAACTGGGCGCCGAGGATCTCGCGCACCACGGCCTCGCCGTAGCGCTGGCGGCCGTCGGCCGTGGCCGAGCGGGTGGTGCGGGTCACCGGGCGGGGCGCCGGCTCGGGCCGCTCGCGGGCACGGACGGGCGCGGGAGCGACGGGCGCCGGGGGTGCGGACGGCTCGCCGGCGGGCGCGACGGTCGCCCAGGAGTCGGGCATCGGCGGCTCGACCGGCGGCATGTCCTCCTCGGGCGGCTCCTCGTCGAACGGCGGCTCGTCGTCGGAGGGCTCGGCCGATGCGGCGGCCGGGCGGACCGGCGGCTCCTGCTCGGGGACGACCGGCGTCGAGCGCGGCGACGGGGCGAGGACCGGCACGTCGGTCGGCTCCGGGGCGACGACCGTCTCGATCGCGGGCTCGGCGGCGACCTCGGCGGGGGCCGGGTCGGCCGGGATGGCGACCGTCGCCCACTCGTCGGGGTCGCTGGGGGCGGTCGCCGCCGCGGGCTGCTGCGCGGCGGGCTGCTCGGCGGCGGGCGGCGGGGTCGCCTCGACGGCGGCGCGCTCGGCCTCGGGCGCGGTCGCGCGGGGCTCGACGCGGGCGATGTACTTCACCCGGAGGCCGAGGACCTGCTGGATCGCCTGGCGCAGGTGCTCGCTCACGCCGGGCTGACCGGCGCTGCCGGCCATCTTGAACGAGTCGACGTCGTTCTGGCTCGGGAAGGAGAGCGTGAGGACGTCGTCCTTCAGCGCCCGCACCTGCGCGGTGTAGGCGACGAGCCAGGCCGTCATCCGGGCCTTCTGCACGACCTCGAGGATCTCGGGCCAGCTGTCCTTCATCCGCTGCAGGGTGACACCGCCGGGCTCGTCGGCCGCGGAGGGGTGGGGCGCTGCGGCGGGCACGGCCGGGCGCGGAGCCGCGGTGCCGGCCGGAGTCGCGTCGGCGGGAGTCGAATCAGCGGGAGTCGAGTCGGCGGCGGCGCTCGGGACGGCGTCGGGCGCCGAGGACGCCGCGGCCGTGCCGGAGCCGGCATCGACCGACGCCGCGGAGACGACCGGGGCCTCGACGCGCGGGGCCGCCGCGATCGACTCCGGCACCGACTCCGGCGTCGCGGCGTGCGTCGCGAGGTGCGGCTCGGGCATGCGCGACTCGGGTGCGCGGGTCTCGGGTGCGCGGGAGGCGGCGGCACGGGACTCGGGCCCGCGCGGCTCCGGAGCACGCGAGTCGGCGGACGGCCGCGTCGGCGCCGGGGCGGCCTGCGACGGCGCCGGCACCACGACGGACGCCGGGGCGGCCGACGCGCCGGAGCCGTGCACCAGCGTGCGCGCGATCATCAGCTCGAGGTGCAGCCGCGGCGAGGTCGCGCCCGTCATCTCGGTGAGCGCGTCGTTGACGATGTCGGCGATGCGGGAGAGCTCGCCGAGGCCGAGGGCGCGCGACTGGCCGGCCATCCGGTCGAGCTCGTCCTGGGACACGCCGCGGAGTACCGCGGAGGCCGCGCCTCCGGTGGCGGCGACGACGATGAGGTCGCGGAGCTTCTCGAGCAGGTCCTCGACGAAGCGGCGCGGGTCCTGGCCGGTCTGGATGACCCGGTCGACGGCGCCGAACGCCTCGGCGGAGTCGTGCTCGGCGAGCGCGTCGACGACCTCGTCGAGCAGCGCGCCGTGGGTGTAGCCGAGCAGGGCGACCGCGCGCTCGTACTCGACCGTCTCGTCCTCGGAGCCGGCCATCAGCTGGTCGAGGAGCGAGAGGGTGTCGCGGACCGAGCCGCCGCCGGCCCGGACGACCAGCGGGAGCACGCCCGCGGCGACGCTCACCTTCTCGCGCTCGCAGAGCTCCTGCGTGTAGTCGAGCATCTGCGCCGGCGGGACGAGCCGGAACGGGTAGTGGTGCGTGCGCGAGCGGATCGTGCCGATGACCTTGTCGGGCTCGGTCGTCGCGAAGATGAACTTCACGTGCTCCGGCGGCTCCTCGACGATCTTGAGCAGCGCGTTGAAGCCCTGCGGCGTCACCATGTGCGCCTCGTCGAGGATGAAGATCTTGAAGCGGTCGCGGGCCGGGGCGAAGATCGCCCGCTCGCGCAGGTCGCGCGCGTCGTCGACGCCGTTGTGGCTCGCAGCGTCGATCTCGACGACGTCGAGCGAGCCCTGGCCGTCGCGGCTGAGCTCGACGCAGCTGTCGCAGACGCCGCACGGGGTGTCCGTCGGGCCCTGGGCGCAGTTGAGGCAGCGGGCGAGGATGCGCGCCGACGTCGTCTTGCCGCAGCCGCGCGGGCCGCTGAAGAGGTAGGCGTGATTGACGCGGTTGGTGCGCAGCGCCGTCATGAGCGGATCGGTCACCTGGGACTGGCCGATCATCTCGGCGAACGTCTCCGGCCGGTACCGGCGATACAGGGCTGCTACCACCCGACAAGAGTAGCCGCGACCTCCGACACCGGACGCGGGTCGCCGGAGCCGCCGCCTCCCGTAGCCTCGAGGCCGTGACCGGCCGCCCCAGCACTCCCCCGTTCGACGCCGTCGTCCTCGCCGGCGGACGCGGCGAGCGCCTCGGCGGCGCAGCCAAGCCGCTGCTCGAGCACGACGGCTCGACGCTGCTCGCGCACGCGCTGAGCGCTGTCGCCGGCGCCCGGCGCGTCGTGGTCGCGGGACCGCCGGAGCTCCGCGGCGGAGTCGGAGCGGCGCTCCTCGTCCAGGAGCGGCCCCCGTTCGGCGGACCGGTCGCCGGTCTCGCGGCGGCGCTGCCCCTGCTCGCGCGGGACGACGCGGCCGGCTGGATCGCCGTGCTCGCGGCCGACCTGGTCGATCCGGCCCCCGCGCTCGACCGGCTGCTGGCGGACGCCGCCTCCGCCGATCCCGCGACCGACGCCCTGCTCGCCGTCGACGGGGACGGCCGCACGCAGCTCCTCCTCGGCCTGCACCGCCGAGCCGCGCTGACGTCCGCCGTGACCCGGCTCCCCGCGGTCGACGGCGCCTCCGTCCGCGCACTCCTGGCGGGGCTGGCCGTGCGGCTCGTCGAGGTGCCGGCCGGATCGACCGCGGACGTCGACGACCGCGCCGACGCCCGCCGCCACGGCATCGCCGTGCCGGGCGCGGAGAGCGCGCGGGGCGCAGAATCCGAACCGGGCGCAGACTGAACGCGTGACCCACGACACGAACGCGACCCCTTCCTCCGCCCCGGACGCCCGCGAGGACACCGCCGCACTGCTCGCCGCCTGGTGGGACGAGCTGAGCGCCGCCCTCGGGCTCGCCGACGTGCCGGTCGAGCGCGACGCCCTGCTCTCCCTGGCCGGCGACGCGGCGCACGGCGTGGTGCGGCCGGCCGCTCCGCTGACGACGTTCCTCGCCGGCTACGCGGCGGGCCTGCAGGGCGGCGACCGGGCGGCGCTCGACGCGGCGGTGCGGACGTCGCTGGAGGCCATTCGCATGCGAACGCACGAATCCTGAGACGCTACTCCCTCCCCCTCGATCCGGCACCAGGGTCCGGGCGTACGGTTCGCTCGAGCCTCGCCGCCGCGGCCCTCCTCCGGACGATCGCGGCGCGGCTCCCGCGGGCGCTCACGCACCGCGGTCGCATCCCGTGAAGGAGAACCGCATGTCAGGCAACAGAGCAGTCGCCTACAAGAGCCCCGGCGTCGTCGAGGTCATCGACATCGACTACCCGACCTTCGAGCTGAAGGACGGGCCGGGCGTGAACCCGGCGAACATCGGCAGGAAGCTGCCGCACGGCGCGATCCTCCGCACCGTCTCGACCAACATCTGCGGCTCGGACCAGCACATGGTCC
Source organism: Rathayibacter sp. VKM Ac-2926 (assembly GCF_022815565.1). Lineage (NCBI taxonomy): Bacteria > Bacillati > Actinomycetota > Actinomycetes > Micrococcales > Microbacteriaceae > Rathayibacter > Rathayibacter sp. VKM Ac-2926. The sequence continues at coordinate 168,808 of NZ_JALGRS010000007.1, forward strand.
GCGGGCGCACCACCGCTCCCGCCGATCTGGTCCTCGGGCACGAGATCACCGGCGAGGTCGTCGAGGTCGGGCCGGACGTCGAGTTCGACAAGGTCGGCGACATCGTCTCGGTGCCGTTCAACATCGCCTGCGGCCGCTGTCGCAACTGCAAGGAGCGCAAGACCGGCATCTGCCTGAACGTGAACCCGGACCGCCCGGGCAGCGCCTACGGCTACGTCGACATGGGCGGCTGGGTCGGCGGGCAGGCCGAGTACGTGATGGTCCCCTACGCCGACTGGAACCTGCTCGTCTTCCCCGACCGCGACCAGGCGCTGGAGAAGATCCTCGACCTCACGATGCTCTCGGACATCTTCCCGACCGGCTTCCACGGCGCGGTCACCGCGGGCGTCGGGGTCGGCTCGACCGTGTACGTCGCGGGAGCCGGGCCCGTCGGACTGGCCGCTGCCGTCGGCGCGCAGCTGCTCGGCGCGGCCGTCGTGATCGTCGCGGACCTCAACGAGGAGCGGCTCGCCCAGGCGCGCTCGTTCGGCTGCGAGACCGTCGACGTCTCCAAGGGCGACCCGGCCGGCCAGATCGAGCAGATCCTCGGCGTGCCGGAGGTCGACTGCGGTGTCGACGCCGTGGGCTTCGAGGCGCACGGCAACGGCGCCGACTCGGGCACCGAGGCGCCGGCCACGGTACTCAACTCGCTGATGTCGATCACCGCGGCGGGCGGCGCGCTCGGCATCCCGGGGCTCTATGTCACCGGTGACCCGGGCGGAGTGGACGAGGCCGCGCAGGAGGGCTCGCTCTCGATCCGCCTCGGGCTGGGCTGGGCGAAGTCGCTGTCCTTCACGACCGGCCAGTGCCCGGTGATGAAGTACAACCGCTCGCTGATGATGGCGATCCTGCACGACAAGGTGCAGATCGCGAAGGCGGTGCAGGCCACGGCCATCACGCTGGACGAGGCGCCGCAGGGCTACGCCGACTTCGACAAGGGCGCCGCGAAGAAGTTCGTGCTGAACCCGAACGGGTACCTCGGCTGAGCCCGCCGACGGCGCCGGGTCCTCGGATCCGGCGCCGTCGCCGGCCCGGCGCGGGCGCGACCAGAATGGACGGATGAGCGACATCGACTGGGACGGCGCTCGCGCGCGGATCACCGCGGCGACCGCTCCCGGGCCGCTCGCGACGGTCCCACTGCTCGAGGCGGAGGGCTCCGTCACAGCGAGCGCCGTGCTCGCTCCGCGACCGCTCCCCCACTACGACTCCTCGGCGATGGACGGCTGGGCCGTCCGCGGGGCGTCGCCCTGGCGGCTCGGACCGGGCAGCGCCGAGCCGATCGTCACCGGCGGGGTCGTGCCGGAGTGGTGCGAGGGCGTCCTCCCGAGCGAGCGCGGCCGGGTGACCGGGGACGTGCTCTCCTCGGAGCACCCGGTGCCGCTCGGGCGGCACATCCGCAGCGCGGGCGACGAGGCCCCGGCCGGAACCGCGCTCGTCGACTCCGGCGTGCGGCTGCGGCCGGCGCACCTGGCGCTGCTCGCGATCGCGGGCTTCGACGAGCTCGTCGTGCGGCGGCCGGCGACGGTCGATCTGCTCTTCACCGGTGACGAGGTCGACACCGCGGGGATGCCCAGGGCCGGGCGCGTCCGCGACGCGTTCACGCCGCTGCTGCCGCCGCTCGTCGCGCGCGGCGGGGGTGCGGTGGGATCGGTGCGGCGGCTCGGCGACGACGACGAGGCGATCGCCCGCGCGCTGCTCGCGAGCACGGCTCCACTGCAGATCACGACGGGCGGGACCGGGCGGTCGCGGGTGGACGCGGTGCGGCGGGCGCTCCGGATCGCGGGGGCGACCCTGATCGTCGACGGGGTCGCGATGCGGCCGGGGCATCCGACGGTGATCGCGTCGCTGCCCGGCGGGGCGGTCGTGCTCGCGCTGCCCGGGAATCCGCTCGCCGCGTTCCTCGCGGCACTGTCGTTCCTGCCGCCGGCGCTGGACGCGGCGAGCGGGGCCGCCGCGCCGGTGCTGCGTCAGGGCGTGCTGGGCGAGCCGCTCGGCCGCGCCGGGTCGACCGTGCTCGTGCCGGTCGTCGAGGCGGACGGCGTCTGGCGGGCGGTGCACGGGATCCGCTCGCACATGCTCTCGGGGCTCACGGTGGCGGAGGCTGTCGCCGTCGTTCCGGCGGGCGGTGCCGCGGCCGGGGAGAGGGTGCGGCTGCTTCGGCTGCCGTGGTGAGCGCGACCGGACTGCTGACGGGGCGGGTCTCGATACGCCGCTCCGCGGCTACTCGACCAGCATGGTGCGCAGCGGGCGTAGCGAGCGGCCTGCCTTCATGCTGATCGAGTAGGCCGCGCAGCGGGCGTATCGAGATCCGCCGGCGTCAGGAAGGGTGGGTCTCGATACGCCGCTCCGCGGCTACTCGACCAGCATGTTCCGCAGCGGGCGTAGCGAGATCCACCGGGCGGGTCAGGCGGCCGGCTCCAGGCGGACGACGACGGACTTCGAGGTGGGGGTGCCGCTGACCGCCGCGGTGGAGTCGAGCGGGACGAGCACGTTCGTCTCGGGGTAGTAGGCCGCGATGCAGCCGCGCGGGGTGTCGTACGCGACGACGCGGAAGGACGGGGCCCGGCGCTCGAGGCCGTCCTCCCACTCCGAGACCAGGTCGACCATCGCGCCGTCGGCGAGGCCCTGCTCGGCGATGTCGTCGGCGTGCACGAAGACGACGCGGCGGCCGCCGTGGATGCCGCGGTAGCGGTCGTCCTTGCCGTAGATCGTGGTGTTGAACTGGTCGTGCGAGCGCAGCGTCTGCAGCAGCAGGCGCCCCTCCGGGACCTTCGGGTACTGCAGCGGGTTCGCGGTGAAGCGGGCGAGGCCGGTCGCGGTGGCGAAGCGCCGCTCGTCGCGCGGCGGGTTGGGCAGGACGAAGCCGCCCGGCTCGTTCACGCGGCGCTCGAAGTCCTCGAAGCCGGGGACGACGGCGGCGATGTGCCGGCGGATCAGGCGGTAGTCCTCCCGCAGCGCCGCCCAGTCGACGACCGGCGTGTTCGGGCGGTCGGCGAGCAGGCGCTCCGCGATGCCGGTGAGGATGGCGACCTCGGACTGCAGGACCGGACTCGGCGGCGCGAGCCGCCCGCGCGAGGCATGCACGGCGCTCATCGAGTCCTCGACGGTGACCCGCTGCTCCCCCGTCGCGCGCTTGTCGGAGTCGGTGCGGCCGAGAGTCGGCAGGATCAGCGCGCGGCGGCCGGTGACGACGTGCGAGCGGTTGAGCTTGGTCGAGACGTGCACCGTGAGCGCGAGCGAGCGCATCGCGGCCTCGGTGACGCCGGTGTCGGGCGTCGCGCGGGCGAAGTTGCCGCCGAGGCCCATGAAGACGCGCGCCTTGCCGTCGCGCATGGCGCGGATCGCGGCGACCGTGTCGGTGCCGTGCTCGCGCGGCGAGGCGAAGGAGAACTCACGGTCGAGCGCGTCGTGAAAGGAGTCCGGCATCCGCTCGAAGATCCCCATCGTGCGGTCGCCCTGCACGTTCGAGTGGCCGCGCACCGGGCAGACGCCCGCGCCCGGCTTGCCGATGCTGCCGGTCAGCAGCAGGACGTTCACGACGTCCTTGAGGGTCGCGACGGAGTGCGCGTGCTGCGTGAGACCCATCGCCCAGCAGACGATGGTGCCCTCGCTCGCCGCGATCAGCTCGGCGATCTCGCGGATGCGGGCCTCGTCGATCCCGCTCGCCCGCTCGATCTCGGACCACTCGGTGCCGCGGATCTCGTCGAGGTAGCCCTCGAGGCCGTCGGTGCTCTCGGCGATGAAGGCGCGGTCGAAGACACCGCCGCGCGCCTCCTCCGCGTCGAGGAGCGCCTTGCCGAAGCCCTGGAAGAGCGCCTGGTCGCCGCCCAGCCGCACCTGGAGGAAGTGGTCGGCGAGCGCCGTGCCGCCGCCGATCATGCCGCGCACGGTCTGCGGGTTCTCGAAGCGCAGCAGGCCCGCCTCGGGCAGCGGGTTGATCGCGACGATCGTGCCGCCCGCGCGCTTCGCCCGCTCGAGCGCGGTGAGCATCCGCGGGTGGTTGGTGCCCGGGTTCTGGCCGGCGACGATCAGCAGCGGCGCCCGCTCGACGTCGCGGAGGCTGACCGAGCCCTTGCCGATGCCGATCGTCTCGGTCAGCGCGGACCCGCTGGACTCGTGGCACATGTTCGAGCAGTCCGGCAGATTGTTGGTGCCGAAGCCGCGCACCAGCAGCTGGTAGACGAACGCGGCCTCGTTGGAGGTGCGGCCCGATGTGTAGAAGATCGCCTGGTCGGGATCGGCGCAGGCGCGCAGCTCGTCCGCGACGACGTCGAGCGCCTCGTCCCAGCCGACCGGGCGGTAGTGCGTCGCGCCCTCGTCCAGGAGCATCGGCTCCGTGAGGCGGCCCTGCTGGCCGAGCTGGTAGTCGTCCCAGCCCTCGAGCTCGGTCATCGAGTGCGCGGCGAAGAAGTCGGCCGTGACGGTGCGCAGCGTCGCCTCCTCGGCGACCGCCTTCGCGCCGTTCTCGCAGAACTCCGCGACGTGCCGCTTGTCGCCCTCGGGCCAGGCGCAGCCGGGGCAGTCGAAGCCGGTCTTCTGGTTCACCCGGAGGAGCGTCTCGGCGCTGCGCAGCGGACCCATCTGCTTGAGCGAGATCTGCAGCGCGTGCGCGACGCCGGGGATGCCGACGGCCCGCCTCTTCGGGGCGCCGACCGTGACGGCGCTCTCGTCGATCGGGTTCTCACGGGCTTCGGCGTCATCGACCATTCCTGCATGCTACGTCGGGGAGCGGGTGGGAGGATGAGCGCCGGCCGTCCGGGCTCTCAGGTCGCGGGGCGGTGCGCCAGCCGCGTCGAGGAGGACCCCATGAGCCGTGCCGTCGCCCGGACCCGCCTGATCGCCGTCCGCGCCGGGGAGCCGACCCGCCGCCGCGAGGACGTGCTGGCCGTCGAGGAGCCGCTCGAGATCCGCGTGGGCGGGCGGCGATTCAGCGTCACCATGCGCACTCCCGGGGAGGACTTCGACCTGGTCGCCGGGTTCCTGGTGTCGGAGGGGGTGCTCACCTCGACGGAGCAGCTCGCGGCGATGCGCTACTGCGCGAGCGGCGCGGGGCCGAGCGAGAACACCTACAACGTGATCGACGCGACGGTGCGCGGGGGCCGCGCGGAGATCCTGCTCGACCGCGAGCGCTCGGTGTACACGTCGAGCTCGTGCGGGGTCTGCGGGCTGGCGTCGCTGGAGGCCGTCGCGACGGAGTCCGCGTGGAGCGTGGCGGAGGATCCGCTGCGGGTGTCGACCGAGCTGCTCGTGTCGCTGCCGGACCGGCTGCGGGAGGCGCAGGCGGTGTTCGAGCGGACCGGCGGCCTGCACGCGGCCGGCCTCTTCGACTCGGACGGCTCGCTTCTGGCGCTGCGGGAGGACGTGGGGCGGCACAACGCGGTCGACAAGGTCGTCGGCTGGGGCCTGCGCGAGGGCCGGCTGCCGCTGCGCGGCACGCTGCTGCAGGTGTCGGGCCGCGCCTCGTTCGAGCTCGTCCAGAAGGCCGTGATGGCGGGCATCCCCCTCCTCGCGGCCGTCGGCGCCCCGTCCTCGCTCGCCGTCGACCTCGCCCGCGACGCGGGTCTCACCCTCATCGGCTTCAGCCGCGGCGCCGGCTTCAACGTCTACGCGGGCGACGCCCGCCTCGCCGCAGACTGACGCCGGCGGGTCTCGGTCTGCAAGCTCGGGCAGGGTGGGTCTCGATACGCCGCGTCCCGCGGCTACTCGACCAGCATGCACAGGACGGCGACCGCGGATGGCAGCAGCCCGCGCGCGAGCGCGGCCCTCCCACTGCTTGCACGTTCATCGGCGACGTGGAAGGCAGCAGCTCGCGCGTCAGCGCGGCCCTTCCGCTGCTCGCACGTTCACCGGCGCCGTCGCCGGAAGCAGCTCGCGCGGCAGCGCGGCCCCACCGCTGCTCACGCGACCACCGAGGACGTCGGCCGCACCTGGCTTGCACGGGCAGGGCAGAGGGCCGCGACCCGGAATCGCGTGCCAGCGATTCAGGGCAGCCCGACGCGACCCGCTCCACAGAACGCTCCCACCTGTGCAAGCCGACCGCGAGTCGTGTAGCGGCTGCGCCGCTACACGACCGATAAGGACTGCCGGGCGATCTCGAGTTCCTCGTTGGTGGGGATGACGAGGACGGCGACGCGGGAGTCGTCGGTGGAGATGCGGCGGGGGCCGCGGTCGCGGGCGGTGTTGCGCTCGGGGTCGAGCTCGATGCCGAGGCCCTCGAGGCCGCGGAGGGCGCCGGCGCGGACGGCGGGGACGTTCTCGCCGACTCCGGCGGTGAAGACGATCGCGTCGACGCGGCCGAGCTGGGCGTAGTAGGCGCCGACATAGTGGCGGAGGCGGTGGTAGTAGACCTCGAGCGCGGCGATCGCGGTCTCGTCGCCGGACTCGGCCGCGTCCTGCACGTCGCGCATGTCGCCGCGGCCGGAGAGGCCGAGGAGTCCGCTGCGGCGGTTGAGGACGGCGTCGAGCTCGTCGGTGGAGAGGCCGGCCTTGCGGGCGAGGTGGAAGACGACGGCCGGGTCGAGGTCGCCGGAGCGGGTGCCCATCACGAGGCCCTCGAGCGGGGTCATGCCCATCGAGGTCTCGACGGACGCGCCGCCGTCGATCGCGCAGGCGGAGGCACCGTTGCCGAGGTGCAGGACGATCGTCTTGAGGTCGGAGCGGCGGCGGCCGAGGAACGCGGCGGCCGCCTCGGAGACGAACTTGTGCGAGGTGCCGTGGAAGCCGTAGCGGCGGATGCGGTGCTTGTCGGCGAGCTCGGCGGGGATCGCGTAGGTGGAGGCCGCCGCGGGGATGGTGTGGTGGAACGCGGTGTCGAAGACGGCGACGTGCGGGACGCTCGGGAAGGCCTTCTGCGCGGCCTCGATGCCCTCGAGGTTGGCGGGGTTGTGCAGCGGCGCGAGGTCGCTGAGGTCCTCGATGTTGATCTTGACGAGGTCGGTGACGACGGTCGGCTCGTAGAACCGCTTGCCGCCGTGCACGACGCGGTGGCCGACGGCGATCGGCGGGAACTCGTCGAGGCTCGGGCCGTGCTCGGCGAAGGCGCGGATCATCGCGTCGAAGCCGGCCGTGTGATCCGGGATCGGCGTCTCGAACTCGACGGTGTCGCCGTCGTGGCTGTGCTTCGTGCGGCCGGTCTCCTCGCCGATCCGCTCGACGAGGCCGCTCGCGAGCGTCTCCTCCGTCGTCATCTCGATGAGCTGGTACTTGAAGGACGACGAGCCGCTGTTGACGACGAGGACGACGGACACGGTGGGACTCCTGGGGGTTCGGGGTCGGACGGGGCGCTCGGGCGGGTGGCCCTCAGCGCACGACGGGGATGGCGGAGGTCGGCGGGACGATGGCCTGGGTCGCCGCCTGGATCGCGGTGATCGCGACGGTGTTGACGATGTCCTGCACGAGGGCGCCGCGGGAGAGGTCGTTGACCGGCTTCCGCAGGCCCTGCAGGACCGGCCCGATGGCGACGGCGCCGGCCGAGCGCTGCACGGCCTTGTAGGTGTTGTTGCCCGTGTTGAGGTCGGGGAAGATGAACACCGTCGCACGTCCCGCGACCTGCGAGCCGGGCATCTTCGAGGCGGCGACGGCCGCGTCCGCGGCGGCGTCGTACTGGATCGGGCCCTCGACGAGCAGGTCGGGGCGGCGCTCGCGGACGAGCGCGGTGGCCGCGCGGACCTTCTCGACGTCGGCGCCCGCTCCGCTCTCGCCGGTGGAGTAGGAGAGCATCGCGATCCGCGGGTCGATGCCGAACTGCTGCGCCGTCTCGGCGGAGGAGATCGCGATGTCGGCCAGCTGCGCCTCGGTCGGGTCGGGGTTCACGGCGCAGTCGCCGTAGACGAGGACGCGGTCGGCCAGCGCCATCAGGAACACGCTCGAGACGACGGAGACGCCGGGGCTGGTCTTGATGATCTCGAAGCCGGGGCGGATGGTGTGCGCGGTGGTGTGCGCGGCACCCGAGACCATGCCGTCGGCGAGGCCGAGCTGGACCATCATCGTGCCGAAGTAGGAGACGTCGGTGACGGTGTCGTAGGCGTGGTCGAAGGTGATGCCCTTGTGCGCGCGGATGCGGGCGTACTCCTCGGCGAAGCGGTTGCGGTGCTCCGGGTCGAGGACGCTGAGGACGCGGGCGCCGTCGATGTCCAGGCCGAGGCTCGCGGCGCGGGAGCGCACCTCGACCTCCTCGCCGAGGATCGTCAGGCGGGCGATGCCGCGCTTGAGCACGGTCGCGGCGGCGCGGAGGATGCGGTCGTCGCCGCCCTCGGGCAGCACGATGTGCCGGTCGGCGATGCGGGCGCGCTCGATCAGGCCGTACTCGAACATCAGCGGCGTGACGACCTCGGAGCGGCCGACGTCGAGGAGGGTGAGCAGCTCGACCGGATCGATCGCCTCGGCGAACAGGGCGAGGGAGGTGTCGCGCTTGCGCGGCGAGTCGGCGGCGAGGCGACCGCGTGCGGCGGTGACCCGCACCGCGGTGTCGTAGGTGCCGAGCTCGGTCATCACGATCGGCAGGCGGTTGTCGACGCCCTCGATCAGGCGGACGATCGGCTCCTGCAGCTCGAAGCCGCCGTTGAGGATGATCGCGGAGACCGTCGGGAAGTTGCCGGAGGCGTGCGCCATGATCACGGCGAGCACGACCTCGGGGCGGTCGCCGGGGACGATGACGACTCCGCCCTCCATCAGGCGCGGCAGCACGTTGACCATCGACATGCCGGCGACGACGACGCCGAGCGCCTCGCGGCCGAGCAGCTCCGGGTCGCCCGCGACGAAGACGCCGTCGACGGCGTCGATGATGCGCGACACGCTCGGGGCGACGAGGGACGGGTCCTCGTGGATCGCCCAGACCGGGGCGCCGGAGGGCAGGGCCTCGCGGATCGCGGCGACGGCCTGCTCCGAGGTGCCCGGGTCGGCGCGGTTGGCGACGACGCCGATGAGGCTCGCGTGCGCGGTGCGCAGCTCGACCGCGGCGAGCTCGGTGATCTGCCGCATCTCGTCGGGCGTCCGGGCGGGAGCCTGGCCGAGCTGCTCGCTCCGCGACGGGTCGCGGCCGGTGAGGACGAGGAGGACGGGAGCGCCGAGGTTCGCTGCGATGCGGGCGTTGTAGCCGAGCTCCGTCGGGCTGCCGACATCGGTGTAGTCGGAGCCGAGGATCACGACGGTGTCGCACTGCGCCTCGACGGCCTTGTAGCGCTCGACGATGCGGGAGAGGGCTGCCTCGCCGTCGGCGTGCACGTCCTCGTAGGTGACGCCGATGCAGTCGTCGTAGGCGAGACCCGAGTCGGAGTGGCCGAGCAGCATCTCGAGCACGTAGTCGCGCTCGGAGGTGGAGCGGGCGATCGGGCGGAAGACGCCGACCCGCTGCACCTGACTGCTGAGCAGGTCGAGGACGCCGAGGGCGACCGTGGACTTGCCCGAATGACCTTCGGCGGACGAGATGTAGATGCTCTGAACCATCGGCGCAAGCCTAGCGACGGGCGCCCTCCGGAGGCTGGGCGGGTGCCCCGGATGGGAGAGCGTGCAGGAGCGGCGGTGTGGGGAGGAGAGGTGGGCCGCAGTCGACGCCCGAGCCCGTGCGTCGACTGCTGTGAGCCTGCGGCGTTCCGGAGCCAGGCGCCCGCAGGGCGGCGCCGCCCTCGGGCGGCGCACAGGCGCTCGCGCCGCTTAACGGAAGAGACCCCCCGCGCACCCGCCAGAGCCCGGTTACCCTTGCTGCGTTTCCGCCCTGGGGGAGTTGGCCTGGATGGCGCCACGCGGGGAGCCGGGAGACAGTCTAACCGACGCCGGCGGGGTGCGGGCACGGCCGTCGCGGTGCCGTGGTCAGCGGAGGGCGCCGGTACCGGCTAGTATCGATGAGTCGCGGCCACGGTCGCGCCAGGAGGATTCGCCTAGTGGCCTATGGCGCACGCTTGGAAAGCGTGTTGGGTGCAAGCCCTCGGGGGTTCGAATCCCCCATCCTCCGCCGAACGGCGCCGCACGCTCTCGCCAGCTGCGGCGCCGTTCTCTGCTTTCCGGCGCGTGGTGTTTCCCGGCGCATGGCGCCTCCCCCGCCGAGTCGCCCGAGACGGCTCGTTCCCGGTGCGGAGAACGCGCCTTCTCGGGCGACTCAGTGCGCGCGTCAGCGGGTGAGGCGCAGGAGCCACTCGTCGAGGAGGGCGGACTCGGCGGCGGTCAGGCCGTCGACTCCGGGCAGCGCGGTGCGCAGGGCGACCGCGTGGGCGGCGAAGGCGCGGGCGGCGGGGTCGGTCGGGCCCGCCTCCGCCGTGGTGATCGCGGCGAGGACGGCCTCGCGGGAGCGGGCGGAGAGCTCGTCGTCCGGCGCGGACGCGAGGGTGAGGGTGCAGCCGAGGGCTGCGGACTGCAGGAGGCGGGCGGCGTGCTCGACCTCGACGGTCAGGCGGCCGGCCTCGGCGACGGCGCGGACGTGGGCGGCGAGGACGCCGCGGGCGAGGCGGGCCGCCTCCGACTCCTCCCCCGGACGCCCGGTGAACATCAGGGCGTAGAGGTGCGGCTCGGCGAGTCCGAAGGCGATGTGGTGGTCCCAGGCGGCGCGGAGGGCGTCGACGGCGTCGGCGGGTGCGTCGACGGCGTCGAACTCGGCCTGGGCGGCGGCGAAGCCCGCGGCGGCGACGGAGTCGAGCAGGCCGCGGAGGTCGCCGAAGGTGCGGTAGATGGTGGGCGCCTGGACGCCGGCCGCCGAGCTGATCGCCCGGGTCGAGACGGCGTCGCGGCCGCCCTCCGCGAGCAGCGCCGCCGTCGCGCTGAGGATGCGGTCGCGGGTCGTCGGGCTCTCGGTCACGAGTAACGACGCTAACACGGCGGCGTTAGCGGACGAGCACGGCGCGTGCTGGTGACGTGGATCTACTTGGAAGAGACGCCCGCAGACATGCTGGTCGAGTAGCCCCGCAGGGGCGTATCGAGACCCGCGCACCCCAAGGACGTCGGCCTCTTCCCCGCCCTGCGATGGCGCCGGAGGCGCCCCCTCCGCTCGATACGCCCGCTGCGCGGGCTACTCGATCAGCATGGAATTCCACTGTGTGGAACATTGCGTGGGCTACTCGATCAGCTGGGGCAGCGCGGCGCAGCCCGAGCGGGCCGCGGGCGCTGACGGGATGAGCTGCAAGGCGGAGGAGGAAGCGATACCGCCGGTATCGCGCCCGACGACAACGCCGCAGATCGCCCCGTCAGCACCCGCAGGCCGCGGGCGCTGACGCCGCCGGCTGCAAGGCGGAGGAAGGAGCGATACCGGCGGTATCGCGACTGACGACAACGCCGCAGACGGTGGTGTCAGCGGCCGCGGCGGGCCGTGCCGAAGATGCCTCGGACGACCTCGCGCAACAAGGTCTTCCCGACCGAGGAGCCGAGGACCTCCTCGACGACGGTCTTGTCGCGGCGGGTGGAGCGGGAGCGGGTGGTGGGCGCGGTGCGGCGGCGGGAGCGCTCGGCGGCCTGGTCGGCGCGGCGCTCGGCGGCGGCGCGGTCCTTGGCGCGCTGGGCGGCGGCGCGGGCGTCCTCCTTGGCGCGGCGGGCGTCGTCGGCGGCCTGCTCCTTGGCGCTGCGGGCGGCCTCGGCGGCCTGCTCCTTCGCGCGGCGGGCGTCCTCCTCGGCCTGCTCCTCGGCGGCGGCGCGGGCCTCCTCGGCGTCGGCGGCCGCGTCGAGGCGGCGGGTGAGGATCTCGCGGGCCGAGTCGCGGTCGAGCGGGGTGCCGTAGCGGGCGAGCAGCGGGGAGCGCTGGACGCTCGCCTCCCGCTCGGCCTCGGGGGTCGGCGCCATCGAGCCGCGCGGCGCGCGCAGTCGGGTCCACGCGACCGGGGTCGGCGCGCCGCGCTCGTTCATCACCGTGACGATCGCCTCGCCGATGGGGAGCGCCTGCAGCACCTCGCCGAGGTCGTAGTCGCTCTCGGGGTAGGTCGAGACCGTGGCGCGCAGGGCCTTCGCGTCGTCGGGGGTGTGCGCGCGCAGCTGGTGCTGGATCCGCGAGCCGAGCTGGGCGAGGACGTCGCTCGGCACGTCCTTCGGGGTCTGCGTCACGAAGACGATGCCGACGCCCTTGGAGCGGATCAGCCGCACGGTCTGCGTGATGGCCGCGAGGAAGTCCTTCGAGGCGTCGCGGAAGAGCAGGTGCGCCTCGTCGAAGAAGAAGACCAGCTTGGGCCGGTCGAGGTCGCCGACCTCGGGCAGGTCGTTGAAGAGGTCGGCGAGCAGCCACATCAGGAACGTGGAGAACAGCGCGGGCTTGTCCGCGACTCCGGGGACCTCGAGCAGGCTGACGACGCCGCGGCCGTCGGGCGCGAGGCGGAGGAACTCGGCGGTGTCGATCTCGGGCTCGCCGAAGAAGACGTCGGCGCCCTGGTCGGCGAAGGCGATCAGCTCGCGCAGGATGACGCCGGCGGTGGCCTTGGAGAGCCCGCCGAGCTCGGCCAGCTCGGCCTTGCCCTCGTCGCCGACGAGGTAGGTGAGCACGGCGCGCAGGTCGGAGAGGTCGACGAGCGGCAGCCCGGCGCTCTCGGCGTAGTGGAAGACCAGGCCGAGGCTCGACTCCTGGGTGTGGTTGAGGCCGAGGACCTTCGCCAGCAGCAGGGCGCCGAAGCCGGTGACGGTCGCGCGAACGGGGACGCCGGTGCCGACGCCGCCGAGTGCGAAGTACTCGGCGGGAGCGGCCTCGGGGGTCCAGTCCTGGCCGATGGTGCGGGTGCGGGCGAGCAGCTTCTCGTCGGGGGTGCCGGCGGTCGCGAGTCCGGACAGGTCGCCCTTGATGTCGGCGGCGAAGACGGGGACGCCGTGCGCGGAGAGCTGCTCGGCGAGGACCTGGAGCGTCTTGGTCTTGCCGGTGCCGGTCGCGCCGACGACGAGGCCGTGGCGGTTGAGCATCCCGAGCGGGATGCGGACGGGGACGTCGGCGCGGGCGTCGCCGTTGACGAGGGCGCCGATCTCGAGGGCGGGGCCGGTGAAGGCGTAGCCGGTGCGGACGGCGTCGACGGCGGACTCGGCGAGCGGTCCGGGAGTGGGGGCGGCGGACGGTACGGGTGCGGGTGCCGCGGCGGACGCGGGCGCCTCGACCGGTGCGGGTGCAGCGGCGGGCGCGGACCCCTCCCCCGGACCGCCGTCGACCAGCCGCACGTCGTCGACGACCGCGGCCGCCTCCTCCGGACCGGCGACCGCCTCGAGGGCGGCAGCAGCCGCCTCGGCGCGGGCCAGTGCCTCGGCGGCCTCGGCCTGCAGCCGTCGGGCGGCCTCGAGGGCCGTGCGTGCGTCGTCCCTCGCCGAGGCGAGCCCGTCGTCGTTGATCATGGGGTCAGCCTAGGGTCGCGACGCCGGCCGAGCCCGGCTCGCCCCGGCCGGATCCGCGCGCACTCCGCATCGACCGGCGTCCCGGCCGACCCCCGCCGACCACGCTCCCGCTCAGTCCTCGCGGACGTGCCACGGCTGACCGTAGCCGCCCTCGTCGAGCGGGCGGGCCATCAGCTCGAGGAACGGCTCGGCGTCGAACGCCTCCGGCCCGAGCACCCCGGCGCCGGACCAGGCACCTGTCGCGAGCAGCTCGAGGGCGATCACCGGGTTGAGTGCGGTCTGCCAGACGACGCACTGGGTGCCGTACTCGGCCATCGTCCACTCGTTGTCGCTGACGTGATACAGGTACACCTCGCGGTGCTCGCCGTCCTTGGCGCCGGAGACCCAGAGGCCCGCGCAGGTCTTGCCGGTCATCCGCGGGCCGATGCTCGCCGGGTCGGGCAGGCCCGCGGCGACCACGTCGCGCGGCGAGACCAGCACCGGCCCGTCGGCGGAGCGGACCCGGACCGGCTCGGTGCGGTCGAGTCCGAGCAGGTTGAGCGTGCGGAGGACGCCGATGAACTCGGCGCCGAGGCCGTACTTGAAGGTGACCCGCTTCGCGTCGAGCCAGCGCGGCATCAGCAGCACCTCCTCGTGCTCGACGTTGACGCACTCGACGGGGCCGATCCCCTCGGGGAACTCGAACACCTCCGGTTCGGAGAACGGCGGCGTCGTGAACCAGCCGCGGTCCTTCTCGTAGATCACGGGCGGGTTCAGGCACTCCTCGATGGTCGTCCAGATCGAGAACGAGGGCGCGAAGATCTCGGCGCCGGAGTCGTCGCGGACGACGAGGTTGGCGCCGTCGCGGACGCCCAGCTCGTCGATCTCGTCGAAGAGGTGGTCGGCGGCGTAGCGGGCGAAGACGTCGGAGAGCCCGGGCTCGACGCCCATCCCGACCAGGGCGAGACGGCCGGCGGCTTCCCACGTGGGGGCGGCGGCGAACTGCTCGTCGCCGAGCTTCAGGCCGGTCCTGGTGTGCGGCTCCTCGGGGTGCGGCCGGGAGAGGCTCATCGCCATGTCGACGTAGTCGGCGCCGGCAGCGAGGGCGCCCGCGAAGATCGTCGGCACGAAGGACGGCTCGACCGCGTTCATCACGTGGGTCGCGCCGTGCGCGCGGGCGACGGTCTCGACGTTCTCGGCGTCGGAGGCGTCGATGCGCGCGGCGACGAAGCGGTTCTCGACCCCGTCGGCGCCGTGCCGCTCGAGGATCCAGGCGACGGTGCGCTCGGCCCTGGCGAGCTCGTAGTCGCAGACGATGATCTGCTCGAAGAAGGAGCGGCGGGCGGCGATCTTCGCGAAGGCGTCGCCGACGCCGCCGGCGCCGACCAGGAGGATTCTCATGCAGCCACCGTAGCGACGGAATCACTCGTGGTTCAAGGCCCGGACCGCGGGAATCGTGAGGCGGATCGGATCCGCACGACGGATTCCGTCACTCCTGCGCCGTCTCCTCCGCGATCTCGAGGAGGCGGATGAAGCGCGAGAGCCGCTCGAGCGCCGCCATCGAAGTGGGCGGCGACGCCGCGAGCGCGGGCGAGTGCACGAGGTAGGCGGCCCACTTGGCCCGAGAGATCGCGACGTTCAGCCGGTTGGGCAGCAGCAGGAACTCGAGGCCGCGCGGGACGTCGGCGCCGGAGGAGGCGGCGAGCGAGACGATCGCGACGACCGCCTCCCGGCCCTGGAAGAGGTCGACGGTGCCGACGAGCGTCTCCTCGAGACCGGCGGCGTCGAGGGCCTCGCGGAGCAGGGCGCCCTGTGCGTTGTAGGGGGCGACGACGATGACGTCCGCGGCGGTGAGCGCGCGCTCGCCGTGCTCGTCCCGCCAGGCGCGGCCGACCATGGTCAGCGCGATCTCGACGACCCGGCGCGCCTCGTCCGGGGAGGAGGTGGTGTCGCCGGCGTGCACGACCGGCACCGCGTGCAGTCCGGGCGCGACGCCGTCGAGCCGGCGCACCTCCGGGGCGCGGGAGGAGAGGGCGCCCTCGTAGGAGAGCTCGGAGACGGCGGCGGCGAGCGCGGGGTGCATCCGGTAGGTCTGCGCGAGGAAGTAGCCGTAGGCGGGCGGCAGGACGTCGTGGCCGTCGGCGAGCCAGCCCAGCGCCGACTCGTCGACCGGCTCGGGGTGCGAGCCCTGGCTGACCTGCGGGAGCTGCTGCGGGTCGCCGAGGAGGAGCACGCGCTCGGCGGCGATCGCGGAGGCGATGGTCGGCGCGAGCGAGAACTGGCCGGCCTCGTCGATCACCAGCAGGTCGAGCGAGCGGCGCGGGACGCTGCCCGCGTTGGCGAAGGTCCAGGCGGTGCCGCCGACGACGCAGCCGCCGCCCTCGGCGAGCGCCGCGAGGGCGGCGCCGTTCTTCACCGGCGTCCAGGCGGCGGCGGCGAGGGCCTCCGCGGAGCTGCCGGCCTTGGGCACCTTCGCGACCCGGGCGCGGTCGACGCCCTTCGCGACGACCGCGGTCAGCACGTTCTCGACGACGGAGTGCGACTGCCCGACGACGCCGACCCGCCAGCCGTGCTCGGTGACGAGCCGGGCGATGACGTGCGAGCCGACGTAGGTCTTGCCGGTGCCGGGCGGGCCCTGGACGGCGAGCGTCGCGCGCTCGAGGCCGAGCAGGGTCTCGACGACGGCGGCGATGACGTCGTCGCCCTCGACCGGTGCGACGACGGCCGGCGGCACGCGGCGGAGCACGTCGAGGGCGGGGTCTGCCAGGAGTGCGGGCAGGGCGTCGAGCACCTGGCCGCCCCACTCCGCGATCGCCTCGGGCTGCGGGGCGGCCCGGGGCGGCGGTGCGGGCGCGAGGGCGATCGGGACGTCGTCGTGCGGGTCCTCCCCCGCGCGCAGGCCCTCCTTGAGGAGCAGGACGATCCGCTCGCCGTCGTCGGACGCGGCGAGGATCTCGGCGCGGTCGGAGGCTCCGCGCATCCCCGGGCCGGGCGAGGGCGCCCCGGGCGGCGCCGGGGAGTCGTAGACGAGGAACGGCTTGGCGCCGATGCCGAGCCGGCTGCCCGGGGCGAGGCGGCCGAGGATCCGCAGCTCGCGGGAGAGGGTGCGCGCCCGCGCCGGCGTCGACCAGTCGCGGACGACCTCGACCCGCTCGACGACGACCACGTCGCGGGCGTCGGCCCAGTCGTCGAGCGGCTGGCGCAGGCGGTCGAAGTGCTCCTGCCAGAAGGTCTTCGCCTCGCGGCGGTGGTAGTCGATCGCCGCGCCGGCGAGGGCGAGGGCGGTCTGGTCGGGGGTGCGCTCGCGCGGCTCGACGCCCTCGACCTCGGCGAGGAGGGCGACGGCGACCGGGTCCGGCTCGCGCGGGACGGGCAGGTCGACGTCGACGAGCGGGAGCGGCTCCTCCTCGCGGGCGGGGACGAGCGAGCGCAGCCAGTCGCGCAGGCGCAGAGTGGAGCGGCAGTCGTAGGCGTTGTACTCGCCGATCTCGGCGAGGCGGCGCTCGCCCTCGCGGCGGTCGAGCTCGGCCCTCGCCGGGTCCCTCTCCGCCGACGCGGCGTCCCGATCGGCCGACTGCAGCAGCGCCCGCGCCTCGACGTACTCGGTGATGCTGTCGGCCGCGTTGGTCACTCCCTGGGTGTCGCGCGCCTCCTCGCCCATGTAGAGCGGCTCGAGCTTCTTGATCGAGTAGCTGCGCGAGCCGACGCGCAGCGCCCGGCGGACGACCGGGTAGAGGTCGACGAGGACACCGTCGCGCAGGAGCGCGTCGATCTCCTCCTCCCCCGTGCCGTGCCGCTGCGCGAGCGAGAGCAGGTGGCTGCGCTCGTAGGACGCGTAGTGGTAGACGTGCATCCGCGGGAAGCGCGCCCGCCGCTCGCGGAGGAGGGCGAGGAAGTCGACGAGGGCGCGGCGCTCGGCCGCGAGGTCGTGCGCCCAGAACGCGGTGAAGACCTCGTCCTGGTCGACCATGCCGAAGAGGTAGTCGAGGCCCCACTGGCCGTCCTCCGCGTGCAGCGGGTCGCCCTCGAAGTCGAAGAAGAGATCGCCCGGGTCGGGGGCGGGCAGGGCGGTCAGCACCGAGGCGTCGACGACCTCGACGACGGGGACGTGGTCGGCCGAGGCCTCGGTGGCGAGCTGCAGGCGGGCCTGGGCGCGCAGCGTCTCGGCGGCGCCGGCGCTCATCCCGGGGACCGGCCCCTCACTGACCGCGAGCGCGTCGAGGGTGGTGATGCCGGCGGTGGCGAGCTTCGCGCGCTGGTCGAGGCGCATGCCCGCGACCAGGATCGGGTCCCGGTGGGCCTGCACCTCGGGGGCGCAGAGGCCGCAGCGGCCGCAGGCGGTGAAGCGCGGATCGCCCCACGCCACCGGCTCGGTCGCGGCGAGGTGCTCCTCCAGAGCCGCGCGCAGGCGCGCCCGCTGGACCCGCTGCACGGGGGCGATCATCGCGAGGTCGTGGCTGGTGGTCGTGCCGTCGCCGAGGACCAGGTGGACCTTCTCGCCGACACGGATCCCCCGCGCCGCCATCTGCTCCGCGTACGCGGCGAGCTGCAGCAGCGCCGGGATCTTCGCGTGCCGGGCGAGCTTGGTGTCGTAGACCTCGTAGGCCCCGTCCTCGGTGCGGAGCAGGAAGTCGGAGAAGCCGATGAAGGTGCCGTCGTAGAAGGTGGCCTGGTAGAGCACGTCGACACCCGCGCGCATCGCCTCGACCGCCTCGTCCGCGGCCCTCGCGTAGTCGGCGCGCTCGGGGCGGGCGAACTCGAGGACCTCGTGCGTGCGCTTCAGCTCGGCGAGGAAGGCGACCTCGTGCTCGTCGCCGAGCACGGCGGTGCGCTGCAGCATCGCGTCCTCCTCGACGACGACGCGGGGCGCCCGGCCGAGGGTCGCGTCGAGCCGGCGGAGCACCGCCCACTCGCAGGCCGACCAGGAGGAGAGGTCGGTCGGGCTCGTGACGAGGCGGACTCCCCCGCTGCGGTCGTCCTCGAGATACACGCGACTCCCTCCCGGGCCGCCGGGCGACGACCGCCTCCAGGGTAGGGCGCCCCTCCGACACCGGCGCGTGCGAGGCTGGGCGGATGACCAGGGCGCGCTTCGAGATCATCCCGTCGGACGGCATCGGCGAGAAGGCAGAGCGGGCGTTCCCCGATCCGGCCGCGGTGACGCTGACCGTGACGAGCCTGCCGAAGCACGGGACGGAGCGGACGATCGACTCCGCGGTGGAGCTGGCCGGCCGCGGCTTCCGGGTCGTGCCGCACCTCGCGGCGCGGAACGTGGAGGGGCGCGAGGCTCTGGAGCGCGCAGTCGGGCGGATGCGGGACGCGGGGATCGACGAGGCGTTCGTGATCTCGGGCGACGCGAGGAGCGCCGCGGGCGGCTACTCGACGTCGCTCGAGCTGATCCGCGACGCCCGCGAGCTGCGGCCCGAGCTGGCCGTCGACGTCGCCGGCTACCCGGAGGGGCACCCGCACCTCTCGGACGAGAGCATCGCGAAGCACCTGCGCGAGCGGGCGCCGTACCTCCGCGGGATCGTCACGCAGATGTGCTTCGACGTGGACGCCGTTGTCCGCTACGCCGACCGGCTGCGGGCGGACGGGATCGACGCGGAGCTGTGGGTAGGCGTCCCGGGGCCGGTCGAGCGGGCGCGGCTGCTGTCGCTCGGCGCGCGGATCGGCGTCGGGTCGTCGCTCGGCTTCCTCAAGCGGAGCTCGTCGGTGGCGGGCGGGCTGCTGCGCGGCCGCCGCTTCGACCCGTCCGCCTTCGTCGGCCGGCTGGAAGCCGCCGTGGGCGACCGCCTCGCCGGCCTGCACGTTTACACCTTCAACGAGCTCGACGGCCTGCGCGCGTTCTGACCCCCTCCGCGAGATGCCACTTGTGAGCGGCTTTTGCGGCGTGTCGCGCTCATAAGTGGCATCTCGCGGCGGGGATCAGTGCGTGCGGCGGACCCAGAGGGGCGGGTGAGGGAGCTCGGACTCGGTGCGGAGGCGGCCGGCCAGGGGGGCCCAGACGATCAGGGCGACGGCGAGGCCGAGCAGGAGGCCGCCGATGGTGTCGGTGAGCCAGTGGGCGCCGAGGTAGGTGCGGCTGGCCATCATCGCGACGCTGTAGAGGAAGCCGGCGATCCAGACCCAGAGCAGCGGGAAGACCAGGGCGAGCACCATCGCGGTGGTCGAGGCGTTCGCGGTGTGGCCGGAGGGGAAGGAGCCGTAGTCGCTGGTCACCAGCATGTCCTCGGGGCGGGCGCGGCCGACCAGCTCCTTCACGAGCTGGGTGGCGCCGACGCTGACGAGGGCGGCGAGCGCGTAGTAGAGGGCGGCCCAGCGCCGGCGGAAGACCAGCAGAACGATGATGATCGCGACCGGGATGATCGCGGTGCCGACGATCCCGGCGCCGACAGTGTTCATGATGAGCGCCGGCACGTCCCAGACGCTCGAGCGGTGCTCGACGATCTCGTCCATCCACTCGACGTCGAACGAGAACGCGCTGGTGGGTCGGAAAGCGATGATCACGGCGAGGACGATCGTCACGGCCAGCGCGATCGAGGCGGAGATCAGCGGCCAGCGGCGCGAGACGTGCCGGGCGGCCTCCGTGGTGAGGACCTTCGCGACGACGTCGTCCGAGGGGGCGCGCCGGTGGAGGCGCTCGCGCTGCACGGCGTCGGGCTGGGCGACGCCGGGCTCGGTCTTCAGGGGGTCGTGGCGAGGATCCATCCGGACATGATGGCGCCACCGGACGTTCACGCGCTGGGGCTTGCGGGCTGACGCGGCGGGGTCGGGCTCGCGGAATCGCTTCCGGCACGTGGAAGCGGCACGTTTTCGCGAGCCGGAGCCGGAACGACGAGCCGGAGATCGGCCGTGATCACCTCCGGCTCGCGGAAACGCGTCCGGCACGTCGGATCGGTGCGTTTTTACGAGCCGGAGCGGATACCGCGAGCCGGAGGTCAACCGCGGACACCTCCGGCTCGCGACAACGCGTCCGGCACGTCGAAAGCGGGCCATCCGACGAGCCGGAGCCGGATCCGCGAGCCGGAGGTCATCCGCCCGCACCTTCGGCTCGCCAGAACGGGTCCGGCACGCCGGAAGATGGCGATTTCGCGAGCCGAGGCCGCTTCCGCGAGCCGAACATCTCCCGGCACGCGGAACGCGCTCCGGCACGCCCGAATCCGCTGATCCGGCGAGTCGGAGCCGGTTCCGCGAGCCGGAGGTCGCCTCGGCGGATCAGTCCTGCAGGGCCGGGACCGTGCGGGGGCGGACGACGAGCCAGAGCGCCAGGATCGAGACGGCGGCGGTGGCCATCATCACGCCGGCCATCGGCACGGCCGACTCGGCGCCGAAGAGGCCGGAGATCGGCGAGAGGATGCCGGCGGTGCCGAAGTTCACGGCGCCGAGCAGCGACGCGGCGGTGCCCGCCTCGCGGCCGTGGTTGACCAGGCCGAGCACCTGCACGCAGGGGAAGCTGAAGCCGCAGGCCGCGATGAAGAACCAGAGCGGGACGAGGGTGCCCCCGATGCCGAAGCCCAGGCCGTCGAAGAGCGCGATCAGCCCGGCGGTGACGAAGAGCGTGACCGTGGTGATGGCGAGGATCCACTGCGGGCCGACGCCGCGGCGGCTGAGGTACGAGGACGCCTGGACGCCCGACACCACGCCGAGCGAGTTCACCGCGAAGAGCAGGCCGTACTGCTGCGCGTCCAGGCCGTAGAGCCCCTGGAAGAGGAACGACGAGCTGGAGAGGTAGGTGAACAGACCGCCGAAGGTCATGCCGCCGATGATCGCGACGCCGACGAACACCCGGTCGCTGAGGACCGCGCGGTAGCGCTGCGCGAGCGAGCGGGAGTCGCGGTCGGCGCGCGCCACCCGGGGGCGCGTCTCGACGATCAGCAGCGCGACCGCCAGCATCACCAGCAGGCCGTAGGCGGCCAGGAAGACGAAGATGCCGCGCCAGTCCATCACCAGCAGCAGCTGCGAGCCGATGACCGGCGCGAGCACGGGCGCGAGGCCGGAGACCAGCGCGAGCCGCGACAGCATCTTCACGAGCGGACGCCCGCCGAACAGGTCGCGGACCATCGCCATCGCGACGACACCGCCCGCGGCGGCGCCGGCTCCCATCAGGAAGCGGAAGACGCCGAGCGAGACGATCTCGGGGGCGAACGCCGCTCCGACGCAGGCCAGCACGTGCAGCGAGGTCGCGAGCAGGATCGGCAGCCGCCGCCCGACCACGTCGCTCCACGGCCCGACGACCAGCTGCCCGAGCGCGAAGCCGAGCGTCGTGCCGGTGAGGGTCAGCTGCACCGCCGCCTCCGACACGTTCAGCTCGCCCTGCAGCGCCGGGAAGGCGGGGAGGTAGAGGTCGATCGTGAACGGGCCGAGCGCGGTGAGCGCGCCGAGGACGATCACGTAGACGAGGCGCTGACGGTTGGTCAGGGCGTCGCCGGCGTGCCGGTGCACGGAGATCGAGCCGGTGGGGGTCGGGGCGAGAGAGGTCACGGAGCCTTCCTGCGGGGCGCAGAGCGGAGAAGGGAGAGGGGAGCGCGGAAGGGCACCGCCTCTACCGCCAAGCGACGGGAGACCGGATTCATTCCCCGACTATCGAATCAATTCGACCGGGGGTCGCGCAAGGGCCTGAGCCGAGCCCGTGGACCGGAGTGCGCATCGGGTGGGCGCGCGGAGACGGAGCGGCGCGAGGCCGCGGCGGACGACGGCCAGATCGGGCGGGGGCGGTGGGAGCTGCTCAGGCCGCCGGCCGCGCGCCGCCGGCCGGGTGCAGCTCGGCGGTGAGCGGATCGGCGAGCAGGCGCTCGAAGGCCAGCTCGGCCGCGCCGAGCATCAGCAGGTCGGCGCCGAGCTCGGTGCGGGCGATGCGCACGGAGTCGAGCGCCACCCGGAACGGCCCGCCGCGGCCCAGCCGCTCCTCGAGGAAGCCCGGTGCGACGCCGACGAGCGCGCCGAGGAACCCGCCGAGCACGACCAGCTGCGGGTTGAAGATGTTGACGACGTTGCGCAGCGCCACGGCGAGGTGCCCGAGCTGCCGCTCCACCTCCGCACGCACCGCAGGATCGCTCGAGGCGGCGAGCGCCTCCTCGAGCCGCTCGCTCACGTCGGCGCTCTCGTCGAGGCCGAGCACCCGCAGCAGCTCCGCCCGGCCGACCTCGGTCTCGAGGCAGCCGACCGCGCCGCAGTGGCAGTCGACGCCGGCGCTGTTGACGAGGGTGTGGCCGATCTCGCCCGCGTACCCGTCGATCCCGTGCAGCGGGGTGCCGCCGACGATCACGCCGGCGCCGACGCCGCTCGCGCCGCCGTTGAGGTAGACGAGGTGGGACACGTCACGCCCGGCGCCGAGGACGCTCTCGGCGAGGGCACCGAGGTTCGCGTCGTTGGCCGAGAGCACCGGGAGCCCGGTCGCCTCGGCGAGCATCCGGGAGAACGGCTCATCGGTCCAGCCGAGGTGCGGGCCGACCCGGACCAGGCCGTCGGCGTCCCGGACGAGGCCGGGGACGGCGACGCCGATGCCGACCGTGCGGGCGTCCCTCGGCAGCTCGGCGACCAGCTCGGCGATGGCGCCGGCCGCGAGCGCCGCCGCGGCCTCGGCGCTCGGCACGGCGGCGGTGCGGCGGATGCGGCGGCGCACCTCGGCGTCCAGGCCGACGATCGCGACGGTGACGGCGTCGATCTCCGGGTTCACCGCGATCGCGACGACCCGCGGATCGGTCTCGACGATCGGGCTGGGCCGTCCGACCTGGTTGAGGGTCTCGGGCTGCAGCTCGCGCACGACGCCCAGCTCGACCAGCTCGCCGACGAGGGCGGCGATGGTGGAGCGGTTGAGGCCGGTGAGGCGGGTGAGCTGCGAGCGGGACCGCGGGCCGCCGCGGTGCACGAGGCGCAGGAGCGCGGACAGATTGTGCCGGCGGACCCGGTCGAGGTTGTTGCCGCGCGTCGCGTTCTCGGCCATTCCGCGGTCTCCTCTGCTCTCCGGGGCCAGCCTATCCGCGGGTGCGGGCGCTTCCGGCCGCACAACATCAGCTGAGAAGGGGGTCCCTCGCCCCACAGAGGAGGGACCCCTCTCTCAGCTGATGTTGTGCGCGGGCCTCGCCGGTCAGGACCCCGCGCGGGTCCAGGTCCAGCTGCCGGCGGGCGCGTCGAAGCGCACGTCGGCGCCCGAGCGGGTCACCGTGAACACCGTCTCCGCACCGGAGTCGTGCGCCGGCACCCGCACGACCGTCTCGCCGTCCGCGCCCGGGAACACCCGCAGCTCCAGCCCGTCGACGTAGTCGTACTCGGCGACGTCGCTGCGCGCGCCGACCGGGATCACCGCACCCTCGCGGACGTAGAGCGGCAGCGAGTCGAAGCCGTGCACCTCGCGGCGCCACTCCCCCGCCGAGTCGGTGCTCTCGCCCGTCCACCAGCTGGTCCAGCGGCCGTGCGGCAGGTAGAACTCGACCGAGCCGTCGGGGGTGAACACCGGCGCGACCAGCAGGTCGTGGCCGAGCATGTACTGCGTGTCGAGGTGCGCCGCGTTGCGGTCGTCCTCGAACTCGAGCGTCATCGGCCGCATCACCGGGGTGCCGGTGCGCGCCGCCTCCGCCCCCGCCGCGTAGAGGTAGGGCATCAGCGAGAGCTTCAGCCGGGTGAAGAGCCGGGTGACGTCGACCGCCTCCTCGTCGAACGCCCACGGCACCCGCACCGAGGACGACCCGTGCAGCCGCGAGTGCGAGGAGAGAAGCCCGAAGGCGAGCCAGCGCTTGAAGACGCCCGGGTCGGGCGTGCCCTCGAAGCCGCCGATGTCGTGCGCCCAGAAGCCGAAGCCGCCGAGCGCGAGCGAGAGCCCGCCGCGCAGGGTCTCCGCCATCGAGACGTAGGAGGAGGTGTTGTCGCCGCCCCAGTGCACCGGCAGCGCCTGGCCGCCGACGGTCGCGCTGCGGGCGAAGAGCGCCGCGCGTCCCTCGCCGAGCTCCTCCTCGAGCACCTCGAACACCGCGCGGTTGTAGAGCTGGGTGTACCAGTTGTGCATGCCCTCGGGGTCGGAGCCGTCGTGCCACGCGACGCCCTCGGAGGGGATGCGCTCGCCGAAGTCGGTCTTGAACGAGTCGACGCCCTGGCGGACCAGGACCCGCAGCTTGTCCTGGAACCAGCGGGTCGCCTCCGGGTTGGTGAAGTCGATCAGGGCCATGCCTGCGACCCACAGGTCCCACTGCCAGACGTCGCCCGCGGTGGTGCGCAGCAGGTAGCCCTTCTCGCGGCCCTCCTCGAACAGCGCCGAGGCCTGGCCGATGTAGGGGTTGATCCAGACGCAGGTGTGCAGGCCGCGCTCGTGCAGGCGGGCGAGGATCCCCTCCGGGTCCGGGAAGGTGCGCGGGTCCCACTCGAGGTCGGTCCACTGGAACTCGCGCATCCAGAAGCAGTCGAAGTGGAAGGCCGACAGCGGCAGCTCGCGCTCGGCGAAGCCGTCGATGAAGGAGTTCACCGTCTCCTCGTCGTAGCTGGTGGTGAAGCTCGTGGTGAGCCAGAGTCCGTAGCTCCAGGCGGGGACGATCGCGGGGCGGCCGGCCAACCCGGTGTAGCGGCGGAGCACGTCCTTCTTGGTCGGACCCTGGATGACCAGGTACTCCAGCGCCTCGCCGCCGACGGAGAACTGCACGCGCTCGACGGTCTCGGAGCCGATCTCGAACGAGACCAGGCCGGGGTCGTTGACGAGGACGCCGTAGCCGCGGCTGGAGAGGTAGAAGGGGACGTTCTTGTAGGCCTGCTCGGAGGAGGTGCCGCCGTCGGCGTTCCAGACGTCGACGGTCTGGCCGTTCTTCACGAACGGGCCGAAGCGCTCCCCCAGGCCGTAGACGAGCTCGCCGACGCCGAGGTCGAGCTGCTCGTGCAGGTAGGCCTTCCCGTCCGGGCCGGTGAGGTAGCCCTCGGCCTTGTGCCCGGAGCCGGTGAGACGGGTGTCCGTCGCGGTGTCCCAGAACTCGAGCGACCAGGGCGCGCCCTGCGCGACGCGCACCTCGAGGTCGCCGGTGCGCAGCACGCCGCCGGTCTCGGTGAGGCTCGCCTCGCCGACCGCGTCGTCGACCAGGTCGAAGCCGCGGCGGGTCGCGGTGCCGCGCCAGTGCTCGATCCGGACCTTCGCGACGCCCTCCGCCGGCGAGGACACGGTGACGGTCAGCGTCGGCCGGTTCAGCACGTCGCCGCGGCCCTGGATCACCTTGGTCGGCGCGATCACCTCGAGCGAGGTGCCGTGGGAGCGGATGTCGTACGCCTCCTGCGCGAAGAGGGGCGTGAATCCGGCCCTCGTCTGCCAGAACCCGTCGGTGAACTTCATGGGGTGGTGCCTTTCTGATGGGGAGGCCGATGCCGGGAGCGAGGTCGAAGCGCTTCGATTCCCGGCCGGGCATGCCGAGGGGATCAGCGGCGCGAGCCCCGGTGGAAGGACCCGCGCCGCGGTGAGAAGGGGCTACTTGACCGCGCCGGCGGTGATGCCGCGGGTCAGGGTGCGCTGGAAGATCAGGAAGAAGATCAGCGTCGGCAGCAGGCCCAGCAGGGCGCTCGCGCTGGTCGTCGTGACGTCCATGATCTTGTCGCCCTGGAGGCTGGAGATGGCGATCGGGACGGTCTGCGTCGCATCGCTCACCAGGAAGACCAGCGGGATGAGGAACTCGTTCCAAGTCCAGATGAAGAAGAAGATCATCAGCACCGAGAGCGTCGGCCGCGAGATCGGCACGATCACCCGGGTGAGCACCTGCCACTTGGAGGCGCCGTCGAGTGCCGCGGCCTCGAGGATCTCCTTCGGGAAGGTGCCGTAGACGCTGGAGAGCAGATAGGTGCCGAACGCCGACTGGATGACGGTGAAGATGATGATCACCGAGAGCTGGCTGTCGTAGATCCCGACGGCCTTGAACATGTAGTACAGCGGGTAGAGCAGGGCCTCCTGCGGCAGCATGTTCGCCAGCAGGAACAGGATGATGATCCAGCTGCGTCCCTTGACCCGGCCGATGCCGATCGCATAGGCGTTGAGCACCGAGAGGGCGACCGCGAGGATCGCGACCGAGCCCGAGATCAGGATCGAGTTGCCGAGCTTCTCCGGGAAGTTCACCCGCTCCCAGAAGGTCGAGAGGCCGTCGAAGGAGAGGCCGGTCGGGAAGGCGAGCGGGCCGCCGACCGAGTACTCGGCCGGGGTCTTGAACGAGTTGAGCAGGATCAGCAGCACCGGGCTGATGATGACGAGTCCGATCACGACGGCCACGACCAGGATCGCCCAGTCGCCGAGGGTGCGCTTGGTCGCGCCCTTCGAGGCCTTGGGCGCCTTCTTCGGCGTGGTCAGATCGGTGTCGTCGGTTCCGGCCTGGGTGAACGGCAGGGCTTCGATGGCCGACATCAGCGGGCTCCTTCGCTGCGCTCGACGCGCTCCTGGGCGCGGATGAAGAGGACGGCCAGGATCACGATGACGATGGTCAGCGCGGTCGCGATGGTGGCGCCGTAGCCCACCTGCTGCTTCTGGAAGAACTCGGTGTAGGAGTAGTAGCTCGGCACGATGGTCGAGTCGCCCGGGCCGCCGCGGGTCAGCGCGTAGATCGGGCCGAAGACCTTCAGCGCGGCGATGGTGCAGGTGAGGGTGACGACGAAGACCTCGGGCCGGATGATCGAGATGGTGATCCAGCGGAAGCGCTGGAACCAGTTCGCGCCGTCGAGCTCCGCGGCCTCGTAGAGCTCGGGGTCCACGCGCTGCAGCGCCGCCATGAAGATGACGACCGGGTAGCCGAGCTGCACCCAGATCATCACGACCATGATCGAGAGCATCGCGGTGTCGGGCTTGCCGAGCCAGTCGTGCGCGAGCGAGCCGAGGCCGACCGCCTCGAGGATCGAGTTCAGGGCGCCGTTGTCCGGGCGCAGGATCCAGCCGATCACGATGGCGGCGATGACCGTCGGCAGGATCTGCGGGAGGTAGTAGGTCGCGCGGAGGAAGGAGGCGATCCGGCCGCCGAACTTCTTGCCGACGAGATCGAAGAGGATCGCGGCGAGGAGGAGGCCGAGGATCGTCGGCACGATCACCATCGCGATGATCATGTAGACGGAGTTGAGGAACGACGTCCAGAACTGGTCGTCGCCCATCAGCTCGATCCAGTTGTCGAGGCCGATGAAGATCGGCGGCTTGATGCCGCGCCAGGACGTGAAGCTGATGTAGATGTTCCAGATCAGCGGGATCAGCACGATGAACACGAAGAGCACGAAGCCCGGGATCAGGTACAGCCAGTAGCCGCCGGAGCGCTTCTCGCGGGGCGGCTTCTCCGCCGTGGGAGGCGGCGGGGCGCTCTCCGCGCGACGCGGAACGGTCGTCGTCATGGGTACTCCTTGAACGTGTGCTGTCGTGTGGGGGCGGCGGAGCCCGGGGTGGCCGCGAGATGCCACTTGTGCACGGCTTTCACGGCGTGTCGCGTGCACAAGTGGCATCTCGCGGGAGGGGACGACCTTGCGGTTACTTGATGTCCGCGACTCCGTCGTCGTACTTGCCCTGCAGCTCCGTCAGCATTCCGCTGGGGTCGACCGAGCCGTTGATGAGCTCCTGCGAGGCGGCGACGAGGTCGTCGTAGAAGGTGGCGGTGGGCCAGTCCGGGTAGAAGGAGAGCTGGTCCTCGTCGACGACCGTCTTCCACTGCGAGAGCAGCGCCTTGCTCTTCTCGTCGGTGATCGCGGTCTCGTCGACGACCAGCGGGATGCCGCCGTTGTTGCCGATGAGGTTCTGGATCTCGGGGCGCATCGTGATGTCGATCCACTTGTAGGCGAGGTCCTTGTTCTTCGCCGTCTCGGGGATGACCCAGTGGTTGCCGGCGGAGCCCATCGTGAACTCGGCGCCCGGGAAGAGGAAGGTGTCCCACTCGAAGCCGGTGATCTCGGTCTTGAAGCGGCCGAACCACCACGAGCCCGAGAAGAAGATCGGGTACTCGCCCGAGATGAAGGCGGTGCCCGCGTCCTCGGCCTTGAGTCCGGAGGCGTCCGCGGAGAAGTAGCCCTTGTCCACGTAGGTCTGCAGCTGGTCGGCCGCGTAGCTCCAGGCCGCGTCCTCGAAGTCGACCTCGCCGGTGTAGGTCTGGTAGTCGGTGATCCACTGGCGATCGGCCTTCAGCAGCGCGAGCTGGTAGAAGAGCTGCTGCAGCGGGTACTCCGCGCCGGCCTCGGCGAGCGGGGTGATCCCCTTCGCGACGAAGGCGTCGAGCACGGCGGTGAACTCGTCGTAGGTCGTCGGGACCTCGAGGCCGTTCGCCGCGAAGACGTCCTTGTTGTAGTAGACGAAGGTGAACTCGCCGTAGTTGGGGATGCCGTACCAGGAGCCGGAGCCCATGATGCCCTTGTCGTCGTACTTGGCCGTGGTCTGCAGAGCGCCCGGGATGAGCTTGTCCCAGCCGTAGAACTCGACGGCCTCGTCGAGGTTGGTCAGCAGCCCCTGGCTGGAGAGCAGACCGCTGGTCGCGTTGCCCTTGTTGTACTCGACGACGTCGGGTGCGGAGTTGGAGTTGAAGATCTGGCTGGCACCGGTGCGCAGCTGCTCGAAGGCCTTGAACTCGTAGGCGATCTCGGCGCCGGTCTCCTTGGTGAAGATGTCGCGGGCGGCGAGCCAGGCGATGCCGCGGTCGCTGTCGGGGGTCTCGAAGTCCCACATGGTGAGGGTGCGACCGGCGCCGTCGACGTCGGTGGCGAGGGCGTCGGAGCCGGCGTCGGAGCCGCCTCCGGAGCAGGCGGCGAGTGCGAACATCGCGCCGATGCCGACACCGCCGGCGATCAGGCCGCGGCGGCTCAGCGAGCCGACGGTGGCGGCGGAAGGGCGGTGGAAGGCGGTGCGGGGACGAAGCGACATAGCGGGAGTTCTCCTTCAAACGGTGCCGCGGGGCTGTGGACGAGGGCTGTGAGTGGTGGATCGTGCGAGTCGAAGAGCGCTCTCTGAGACCGGCCGAGCTGTCGAAGCGTTTCGACGATCGGCGCGGAGAGCGCGGGGGCGAAGAGGACTGGGAAGGGTCAGGGAGCGGCCGGCACCGGGGCGCCGGTCGCGGCGAGCGCGACGGAGCCGCGGTCGACGTAGTGGGGCGGGAGGAGGTCGACGCCGGTGGTGCGGCCGGAGTCGATCTGCTGGAGGGTGCGGGCGACGGCCGCGCGGCACATCGCGTCGAACGGGAGAGGGATGCTGCTGACCGGCACCGGGAGCGCCGCGCCGTCGTAGCTCGCGCAGGCCGCGAGGACCGAGAGGTCGCCGGGGATCGAGAGGCCGCGCTCGACGAGGCGCTCGATCGCCGCCTCCGCCACCGGCTCGTTGCAGTGCAGCACGAGGGCGGAGACCGGGGCGGTGAGCAGCGCGTCGACCGCCGCCGACGCGCTCGCTCGGCCGATGTGCGGGCGCTCGACGCTCAGGGCGAGACCGAGGGCCGCGCACTCCGCCTCGAAGGCGTCGTCGAAGCGGCGGACGAAGCCGGCGTTGCGGTCGGTGTACGACTGCGGGTGCTCGATCAGGCCGATCGAGCGGTGGCCCTGCTCGGCGAGCAGGCGGACGCTGCGGCGGGCGGCCTCGGCGAAGTCGAGGTCGACGCAGGCGAGGTCGTGCGCGTCGGCCGGGACGCCGATGAAGGTCGCCGGGACGCCGGCCGCGCGGATGAGGGCCGCGCGGTCGTCCTCGTCGTCGACGCCCATCAGGACGACGCCGTCGACGAGCGAGGAGGAGGAGACGCGGGCGATGCCGCTGGAGGCCTCGTCCGTGACGAGGAGGAGGACGTCGTAGTCGGACTCGCGGGCCCGCTCGAGCACCTCGGTGACGAAGCGCATGTGGGTGGGCAGGTGCAGCTCGCCGCGCATCGGCGCCGAGAGGGCGAGGATGTGGGTCCGCGCTCCGGCGAGCATGCGGGCGCCGGCGTGCGGCCGGTAGCCCAGCTGCCGGACGGCCTCGTCGACCCGCTGGCGGGTGGAGGCGGCGATCGATCGCTTGCCGGAGAGGGCGTAGGAGACGGTGCTGATCGAGACCCCGGCCACGCGGGCGACGTCGTGGATGCTCGCCATCGTTCCTCCTGCCGGACCTCGTCGTCGGTGCCCGGCCGCTCCGCCCTGCTCGGGAGAGCAGTGCTTCGAAACGCTTCGACCGGGTTGCTGCTGAGCACTGTACGCACAGTCGAAACGCTTCCGCAAGGAATTCGTCGGGCGACGCCACATATCGACGCGAGACGTCGCGTCGATCGATGAGCACAGTGTCGCGAGACGTCGCGCCGACCGAGGAGCACCACCACGCGACACGTCGCGACGACCGTTGCGCCGCACGCCGCCGATCGATATGTTGGGCGCAACAACAATTCGGCGACGTCGCCGGAAAGGATTCGGATCAATGTCCCTGACCCCCACCCGCGCCGACAAGTTCTCGTTCGGCCTCTGGACCATCGGCTACAACGGGACGGACCCGTTCGGCGGCCCGACCCGCAAGCCCCTCGACACCGTGCACGCGGTCGAGAAGCTGAGCGAGCTCGGCGCCTACGGCCTCACCTTCCACGACGACGACCTCTTCGCGTTCGGCTCGACCGACGCCGAGCGCCAGACCGAGATCGACCGCCTCAAGGGCGCGCTCGAGTCCACCGGCCTGATCGTCCCGATGGTCACCACCAACCTCTTCAGCGCCCCGGTCTTCAAGGACGGCGGCTTCACCTCGAACGACCGCGACGTGCGCCGCTTCGCGCTCCGCAAGGTCCTCCGCAACATCGACCTCGCCGCCGAGCTCGGCGCGCAGACCTTCGTGATGTGGGGCGGCCGCGAGGGCGCCGAGTACGACTCCGCCAAGGACATCCGCGCGGCCCTCGAGCGCTACCGCGAGGCCGTCAACCTGCTCGGCGACTACGTCACCGACAAGGGCTACGACATCCGCTTCGCGATCGAGCCCAAGCCCAACGAGCCCCGCGGCGACATCCTGCTGCCGACCCTCGGCCACGCGATCGCGTTCATCGACTCGCTCGAGCGCCCCGAGCTCGTCGGCGTGAACCCCGAGGTCGGCCACGAGCAGATGGCGGGCCTGAACTTCACGGCCGGCATCGCCCAGGCGCTGTACCACGGCAAGCTCTTCCACATCGACCTCAACGGCCAGCGCGGCATCAAGTACGACCAGGACCTCGTCTTCGGTCACGGCGACCTGCACAACGCGTTCTCGCTCGTCGACCTCCTGGAGAACGGCGGCCCCGGCGGCGTCCCGGCCTACGACGGCCCGCGCCACTTCGACTACAAGCCCTCGCGCACCGAGGACGAGACCGGCGTCTGGGACTCGGCCGCGGCCAACATGCGCACCTACCTGCTGCTCAAGGAGCGCGCGGCGGCCTTCCGCGCCGACCCCGAGGTGCAGGAGGCGCTCGCGGCGTCGAAGGTCGGCGAGCTGTCGACCCCGACGCTGAACGAGGGCGAGTCCTACGACGACCTGCTCGCGGACAGCGCGTCCTACGAGGCGTTCGACACCGACGCGTACCTCGGCGGCAAGGGCTTCGGCTTCGTCCGCCTGCAGCAGCTCGCCACCGAGCACCTGCTCGGCGCGCGCGGCTGACCCACCCGGCCGCTCCCGCGGTGCGCCGCGGGACGTCCTGAGACGGACGGGATCCTCTGCCTCGGCAGGGGGTCTCGTCCGTTCTCGCATGCTCGGGTGACGGCTCCGGCCCTCCCCCGCCTCTCCTCCGCGGAGGCATGGCCCCCGCCCTTCCACCCGACGGAGGCACCGTCTCCGCACCCCGACTTCAGCGGAGGCCGCGCCTCCGCACCCGCCACAACGAACGGAGACGGCGATGACGCTCGTCGCAGGGATCGACTCGTCCACCCAGAGCTGCAAGGTCGTCGTCCGCGACCTCGACACGGGAGCCGTGGTCCGCACCGGCCGCGCCTCGCACCCGGACGGGACCGAGGTCGACCCGGCCGCCTGGTGGGAGGCGCTGCAGATCGCGCTCGCGGACGCGGGCGGACTCGACGACGTCGCTGCGATCTCGGTCGGCGGGCAGCAGCACGGGATGGTCGTGCTCGACGCCGACGGGCGGGTCGTCCGGCCCGCGCTGCTCTGGAACGACACCCGCAGTGCCGGCGCGGCGCGCGAGCTGATCGAGGAGCTCGGCGCGGAGGCGTGGGCGCAGCGCACCGGCAGCGTCCCGGTCGCGTCCTTCACCGCCACCAAGCTGCGCTGGCTGCGCGACGCCGAGCCGGAGAACGCCGCGCGCGTCGCGGCCGTGGCGCTCCCGCACGACTGGCTGACCTGGCGCCTGCTCGGCTACGGCCCCGACTCCGCGCGCGGGCCGCAGCTGGACGCGCTGACCACCGACCGCTCCGACGCCTCCGGCACCTCGTACTGGGGCGCCGACGGCTACGACCTCGACCTGCTCGAGCGCGCGCTCGGGCACCGGGCGCTCCTCCCCCGCGTGCTCGGCCCCTCGGAGCAGGCGGGCACGACCGAGAGCGGTCTCGTCGTCGGTCCCGGCGCGGGCGACAACGCCGGCGCGGCGCTCGGCCTGGGCGCGGGGCCCGGCGACGTCGTGGTGAGCATCGGGACCAGCGGCACCGTCTTCGCCGTGACCGACGACCCGGTGCGCGACGCCTCGGGCACGGTCGCGGGCTTCGCGGACGCGAGCGGGCGGTTCCTGCCGCTGGTCGCGACACTGAACGCGGCGCGGGTGCTGGCCTCGACGGCCGGGCTGCTGGGGAGCGACTTCGACGCCTTCTCGGCGCTCGCGCTCGATGCGGAGCCGGGCTCCGGTGGCCTCGTGCTCGTGCCCTACTTCGAGGGCGAGCGGACGCCGAACCTGCCCGACGCGACGGCGAGCCTGCACGGGATGACGATCGCGTCGACCACGCGGCCGAACCTGGCGCGCGCGGCGATCGAGGGCATGCTCTGCGGCCTCGCCGACGGCCTGGACGCCGTGCGGGCACAGGGCGTCGAGGCCCGGCGCATCCTGCTGATCGGCGGGGCGGCGCAGAACAGCGCCGTGCAGCTGGCGGCCTCGCAGGTCTTCGACGTGCCTGTCGTCGTGCCGACGCCCGGCGAGTACGTCGCCGACGGCGCTGCGGTGCAGGCCGCCTGGGCGCTGACCGGCGCGCGGCCGACCTGGGAGGTCACCTCCCTCGCCGAGCCGGCGCCGGACCACCGCCCGGTCATCCGCGAGCAGTACGCGGCGGCCCGCGCCTGACCCGCGTGCAGAGGGCGGGTCTCGATACGCGCTGCGCGCTACTCGACCAGCATGAGGAGGCAGCCGCCCGACGGGCGTCCGCCATGCTGATCGAGTAGCCCGCGCAGCGGGCGTATCGAGATCCACCCCTCTGCAGAACGCGGGTCTCGATACGCGCTCCGCGCTACTCGACCAGCATGGGGAGAGGGCTGCCGCCCATCGGGCGACCGCTCCCCTCATGCCGACGGCACAGCCGCATCATGCTGATCGAGTAGGGCGCGCAGCGCACGTATCGAGATCCCCTCGTCAGCTCGTCAGCCCGTCGACGTACTCCCGGTTCTCCGCCAGCCACGACTCGAGGGCCGCGTCCTGGTCGTCGGCGCCCTCGTTGAACAGCGCGTTCTCGAGCGAGTACAGCGTGTCCGAGTCCATCCGGAAGTCGCGCAGCCAGCTGCTCAGCGTCGGGAACTCGCTGTCGAACGACGCGGAGCCGAAGGCGTGGATCCCCTCGGCCTCGCCGAGCAGTCCCTTCGGGTCCTCGAGGTCCTTCACCGGGAACGCGTCGTAGGCCCAGTGCGGCCGCCACAGCGTCACGGCGATGTTCTCGCCGGCCGCCGTCGCGCTGGAGAGCTCCTGCAGCATCGCGGGCGTCGACGAGGTCAGGTACTCCATCCCCTCCAGGCCGTAGCCGGGGATGACCGCGTCGGTCGTGATCCCGTTCAGCCCCGAGCCGGGCTCGATGCCGACGAGCCGGTTCCCGACGACCTCGGGGTTCGCCGCGAGCTCCTCGAGGGTGTCGATCGGCGCGTCCTCGTTCACCGCGATGGTGAGCTTCGCGTCGTCGTTCCAGGCACCGAGGTCGACGATGCGGTCGCCGTACTCGTCGAGGTAGTCGCCGTGGGTGACCGGCAGCCAGGTGTCCAGCGCGAGGTCGTAGTCGCCGCTGGCGAGACCCGAGAAGCCGGGCGCCACGTCGATGCTCTGCAGCGTCACGTCGTAGCCCTCCTCCTCGAGCACCGCGCCCCAGAGCCGCGACGCGGCGATGCCCTCGTCCCAGCCCTGGAAGACGGCGAGGGTGACGTCGGTGCGGTCGCCGTTGTCGACGGACGCGGTGGTCGCCGGTCCGGCGACGGCCGAGGCGCCGAGTGAGGCGACGACGCCGACCGACACCGCGGCGATGGCCGTGCGGGTCGCGACGACGGCCTTGCGGCTGCTCGCCCGGGCGACGCGGGCCGGCGACGGGGCGCCGAGGGCGCTCGTCATCCGGTCGAGGATGATCGCCAGGATCACCACCGCGATGCCGGCCTCGAAGCCGAGCGCCACGTCGATCCGGCCGATGCTGGCCACGACGTCACCGCCGAGACCGCCCGCGCCGACCATGCCCGCGATGACGACCATCGAGAGCGAGAGCATGATGACCTGGTTGAGGCCGGCCAGGATCGACGGCAGCGCGAGCGGCAGCTGGATCTGGCGGAGGATGCGCCACTTCGACGAGCCGAACGACTCGCCCGCCTCGACCAGCTCGGAGTCGACACCGCGGACGCCCAGCTCGGTCAGCTGGACGCCCGGTGCCATCGCGAAGACGATCGTCGCGACGATGCCGGGCACGACGCCGACGCGGAAGAGGATCAGCGCCGGAATGAGATACACGAACGCCGGCATGGTCTGCATGAAGTCGAGGACCGGGCGCAGGATCGTCGAGGCGGTCCGGTTGCGGGCCGCGAGGATCCCGAGCGGCACGCTCAGCGCGATCGCGACGGCGGAGGCGACGAGCACCAGGGCGAGCGAGTCCATCGCGTTGTCCCACTGGTCCACGCTCGCGATCAGCAGCAGCCCGACCGCGGAGCCGAGCCCGAAGACCCAGCCGCGCGCAGCGTAGGCGAGCACCGCGATCAGGGCGATGACGACCCAGAACGGCGGCGTCGCCAGCACGAAGTCGACGCCGGTGTAGGCGGCGCCGAAGACCGTGCGGAGCAGGTCGAAGACGGGCTGGAAGGTCTGCGTCAGCACGTCGACGACGCCCTCGGCGGCAGCGCCGAGCGGGAGGCGGAGGTCCGGGTTCATCGCACGCCCCCCTCGCTCGCGAGCACGGCGTCGTCGACGGGGCCGCCGGTCGCGTGCAGGGTCGCGGTGACCATCTCGGTGGGGAGGGTCGCGGGCGGCTCGACGAGCGGCACGCCGCCGGTCTGCGGTCCGAGATTGCCGAGGGCCGCGAGCAGCGTCACGCGCGGGATCGCGCCGAGGAGCCGCCCCGCCTCGTCGACGACGGCGACCGGCAGCGCCGACTCGACGGCCGGCTCGATGATCTCGCTGAGCGCGGTGTCCGGGCCGACGCTGACGACGGCCTCGGTGACGACGAGCGAGAGGTCGGTCGTGCCCGCGCGGACCTGCTCGATCACGTCGCGGTCGCGGACGGTGCCGAGGAGGCGCCGCCCGGCACCCACGACGAAGGCCGCCGCGGTCTGCTGGTCGCGCATGGTGCGCAGGGCGGCGCGGGGGCCGGCGGCGAGCGTCACGACGGAGCGCGCCGGCTCCATCACGGCGGACGCGGTGAGCACGCGGGCGCGGTCGACGTCCTGCACGAACTGCGCGACGTAGTCGTTCGCCGGGTCGGTGAGGATCTCCTCCGGGGTGCCGATCTGCACGATCCGGCCGTCGCGCATGACCGCGATCCGGTCGCCGAGGAGCATGGCCTCGTTGAGGTCGTGGGTGATGAAGACGATGGTCTTGCCGAGCTCGTGCTGCAGCTCGATCAGCTGCTCCTGCATCTCGCGGCGGATGAGCGGGTCGAGCGCCGAGAACGCCTCGTCCATCAGCACGATGTCGGTGTCGGCGGCGAGCGCCCGGGCCAGTCCGACCCGCTGGCGCATGCCGCCGGACAGCTCGTCCGGCATCTTCTCGTGCCAGCCGGCGAGGCCGGCCCGCTCGACCGCGAGCAGCGCGCGCTCGCGGCGCTCCGCCGCCGGCACGCCCTGGATCTCGAGCGGGTAGGCCACGTTGTCGAGCACGGTGCGGTGCGGGAGCAGCGCGAAGTGCTGGAAGACCATCGAGATCGAGGAGCGGCGCACGCGGCGGAGCTCCTTGTCGGAGACGCCGGTGATCGTGGTGCCCTCGATCAGCACCTCGCCCGCGGTCGGCTCCTGCAGGCCGTTGAGCATGCGGATGAGCGTCGACTTGCCGGAGCCGGACAGCCCCATCACGACGAAGATCTCGCCGCGGCGCACCTCGAAGGAGGAGTCGATCACCGCCGCGGTGCCCTGGCCCGCGAGGTCGGCGCGGTCGGCGCCCTCGCGCAGCCGCCGCACGACCTCCTCGGGCCGGCGCCCGAAGACCTTGAAGAGGTTCCTCGCCTCGAGGGCCGGGCCCTCCCGCTCGAGGGTCGCTGTGGCGGCTCCGGCTCCGTTCCCGGGCTCGCTGATGTCCTGCTGATTCTGCTGCACATGCACTCCGTCGGCGCGCAGGGACGCATCCCTGCACTCTCATCTCGTGGTGCCGGGTCGGGTGCGGGGGACGTCCGTCTCTCCAGCCTCCGCGGGCGTCCCGCCGCGGTGAGCGGAGGGGGCGCGGAGGCGATTCCGGTTCGTCCGGGAGGCAGCCACGGGGCCGCCTCGCGCACCCGTTGACCGTACGCTCGCGGCACGTCGGGGAGGACGCCGCACGAGCGCGGACCGATTCATCGGGGTCTCGAGGACCGCCGTCCACGGTAGCCGCGGGTGTCCGTCCGGACAAACGGCGGACTCCACATCAGGGGCTCTGCAACGATGCAGAGCCAGGCTATGCGGCGACTCCGGTGCTGGTCAGGGCCGGTTTCCGCACCGTTGCCCGATCGTTACCCGCGGATGCCCGCTTGCGCCCGGATGATCGAGCAGCCCGCGCAGCGGACCTCTCATGTCGATCGAGCAGCCCGCGAAGCGGACCGCTCATGCTGATCGAGTAGCCCGCGAAGCGGGCGTATCGAGATCCCCCGCCGTCAGTCCGTCGTCTCGCCCGCCGGCCCGGACGGGGCCGTGACGCCGACGCCGCTGACCGGCTCGCCCTCCCAGGAGACGAGCGACCACTCCGAGCCCGAGCCTTCGAGGACCACGATGCCGGTGTTGTCGAGCAGGTGGTCGGCGATGAAGTCCGCGTCGAGGTCGAGCGAGCGGAGCCCGGCCCAGCAGCGGATGGCGGCGCCGTGGCTGACCAGCGCGACGACGTCGTGGCCGGTCGCCTCCGCCTCCGCCACCACCGCGTCGTAGCGGGCGGCGAACTCGTCGCCCGTCTCGCCGCCGGCCAGCCGCAGCGAGGTCTCGCCACCCGCCCAGCGGAAGACCGTGCCCATGTACTCCTCGACCGCGGCCTCGTCGCCGCGCATCTCCAGTCCCGCGGCCGCGATCTCGCGGATGCCCGCGCGCTCGACCGGTTCGAGCCCGAGCGCGGCGGCCAGGGGCGCGGCCGTCTCGTGGGTGCGCTTCATCGTCGAGACGAAGAGCGCGCCGATCGGCTCGTCGGCGAGCGTCGTCGGCAGGGCCGCCGCCTGGCTGCGGCCGAGCTCGGTGAGCCCGGGTCCGGGGATGCGGGTGTCGAGGATGCCGTCGACGTTGGAGGGGGTCTGGCCGTGGCGGATCAGGAGGAGGCGCATCCGTCCACGCTACCGGCGGCCGCCGACACGGCTGCCGAGCGGGCGGCCGTCTCCGCCGTTGCCGCGATCGCCGCCGACTGCCACGATGAGCCCCGACGGACCGCCCGGGCCCGCGCGAAGGAGACTCCCATGGCTGACGGCTTCACGAAAGAGGAGCGCGCCGCGATGAAGCAGCGCGCCGCCGAGCTGCGCGAGGAGGCGAAGCGGCAGAAGAGCGCCGACAAGACCGCCGCGGAGAAGGCCGACGCGGAGGCGGCGATCGCCGCGATGACGGACGTCGAGCGTCCGATCGCGCAGATGCTGCACGAGGTCGTGGCCGCCGAGGCGCCCGAGCTGCTGCCGAAGACCTGGTACGGCTTCCCCGCCTACGCGCGCGCCGACGGCAAGGCGATCGTCTTCTTCCAGCCGGGCGCGAAGTTCGGCACCCGCTACTCGACCCTCGGCTTCCAGGACGGCGCGCAGCTCGACGATGGCACGATCTGGCCGACGGCCTACGCGCTCACCGCGGCCGACGACGCGACCCGTGCCACGGTCGCCGTGCTCGTGCGCCGCGCGGCCGGCGTCGCCTGACGGCTCATGCTGATCGAGTAGCCCGCGCAGCGGGCCGGGCATGCTGATCGAGTAGCCCGCGCAGCGGGCCGGGCATGCTGATCGAGTAGCCCGCGCAGCGGGCGTATCGAGATCCACCCTTCTGGAGACGCAGGGTCTCGATACGCCCCTTCGGGGCTACTCGACCAGCATGAAAGGCGGCGCTTCCAGCGAGAAGCCCGCCTCCTGCTGATCGAGTAGCCCGCGTCTCCTGCTGATCGAGTAGCCCGCGCAGCGGGCGTATCGAGATCCGCCGTTCTGCAGACGCGGGGTCTCGATACGCCGTCCCGCGCACGGCTACTTGACCAGCATGTTTCGACGCGCGACCGGCATGGTTCGGCCCCCGACCGGCATGGTTCGGCGCACGACCGGCACGGTCCTGTACGCGACCGGCACGCGGCGCCGCTCAGCGCAGCAGCACCGGCCCCGCGTCGACCGCGAGGCGGAACAGCGAGTACGGGTAGGTCCGCAGGTCCGTCCCGCCCTGGTAGTCGGCCTGCCGGTGCAGCTGGTTGGCGGTGACGTAGAGGTGCCCGTCGATCGCGAGCGACATCGTGTCGGGCCAGAGCAGGCGCTCGTCGTGCACGAGGGTCTCGATGGTGCCGTCGGTGCGGCGGCGCACGATCGCGTTGTTCTCGTAGCTCGTCGCGTAGAAGCGGCCCCGGTCGTCCGTCTCGAGTCCGTCCGCCCCGCCGCCCTTGTCGCCCTCGTCGACGACCGTCGCAGCGACGTCCTCGTCGGAGACGCCGCGGTCGACGAGCGCGTCGGTCGCCACGCTGTACCAGCGCCGTGAGGCGAGCGGGCAGTACCAGAGCCGCTCGCCGTCGGCCGAGATCGCGATGCCGTCCGCGCCCATCGTCACGGGCTCGGGGTCGCCGTCGGCCGGCCGCTTCATCAGCACCCGCCCCTCGGCCATCGGCACGAGCTCGGGCGGCGTCAGCGCCTTGGTGCTGGGGTGCTCGTGCAGGCGGCGCCAGGCAGTGCCGGACTCGAGGTCCACGACGATGATCCCGTTCGGCCCGGAGTCGGCGGAGTCGGTGATGTAGGCGATCCCGCGCCGCAGATCGAAGCGGATGTCGTTGAGGTAGGTCGTCGGCAGCGCGACGTCCGGCTCGAGGACGATCACCTTCTCGACCGTGTCCGTCGCCAGGTCGACGCAGACGAGCTTCGGCCCGCCGCGCTTCGTCGGCTGGAACAGCGGGCTGCCCGTGTCCAGGATCCACAGCCGGTCGGCCGGATCGACCACGATGCTCTGCACCGAGACCAGCGCCTCCGCGTCGTCGTCCCCGTCGGGCGAGTTCCACGCCTCGTCCGGGAACGGCACCGCGACGCCGTCCCGCAGCTCGACGACCGTCGCCGGCACCTCGTCGCCCCACTTCGGGAAGTTCACGAAGATCCGGCCCGTGTGCGACACGCTCACACCCGTCGGCATCGGCCCGTCGGTGAACTCGTGCACGAGCTCCAGCTCGCCCAGCGGCTCGTCGACCGGGCGCGGCCTGCCGTGCGAGTCGTCGTCGTCCTGTCCCCAGAAGCCCATCGGTCGTCCTCTCGTCGGTGCCCGCGGTGATGCGGAGCGGTGCTGATGGGGCGGGCCGTCGCGCCGGTCGTGCGCCGGTGCGCGTCCCGCCTGCCCCTCCATCGTCGGTCCGCCCTGCTCCGCTGGCGAGGTGCTGGCCATCCCGCTGTCGAGCGCCTACCCTCCAGCCCACCGCCGCTCCCCCGCCCACCGCCGGCAGGCGGAAACAACTCCGGCACGCGAGAGGCCCCCGGAACGACGAGCCCGAGGTCGTTCCACGAGCCGAAGCTCCGACGCGTCAGCTCCAGCACGCGGAACCGCCCCAGGCACGCGGATACCCCGCGATCCGACGAGCCCGACCCCGTTCCACGAGCCGAACCTCCGCCCGCCCCACCTCCGGCACGCGAAACCACCCCCGGCACGCCGGAACCCCGCGATCCCGCGAGCCCGACCCCATCCCGCGAGCCGAACCTCCGTCGCCCCGACCTCCGGCACGCGAAACAACCCCCGGCACGCCGGAACCCCGCGATCCGACGTGCCCGCCCCCGTTCCACGAGCCGGAGCCCCGCGCACCCCCGCGTCCCCCTGAGAGGGGTTCCGCCCCGCGGGAGACGTAAGGTGTGCTCACACGCGCCCGCGGACGGGCGGGCCCCGCATCGCAGCGGCACCCGCGTCCCTGCGACGAAGCGCCGCCCGATCACAGGAAGCCACGGTGCCCGATGCCGGAAGACAAGCCCGCGCCGCGGGCCCCGAGCATCTACGACGTCGCCCGGGCCGCCGGAGTGTCGCACCAGACCGTCTCCCGGGTGCTCAACGACCACCCGAGCCTGCGCGCCGAGACCAAGAAGCGCGTGCTCGGCGTGATGGCCGAGCTCGACTACCGCCCCAATCTCGCCGCCCGCGCCCTGGTCACCAGCCGCACCCGCACCATCGGGGTGCTCTCCTCGCAGAGCCTGCAGTTCGGCCCCGCGTCGAGCATCCAGGCCATCGAGGTCGCCGCCCGCGACGCCGGCTACCTCGTCGTCACGGCCAACGTCGACGGCACCGACGGCGACTCCATCCAGGCCGGGATCCGGCACCTGCTCAACCAGGCGGTCGAGGGTCTGGTGGTCATCGCCCCGCAGATCCGCGTCTTCGACATCCTCTCCGGCGTCGCGCTGCGGATCCCGAACGTCACCCTGCAGACCACCGACGCCGAGCGCGGCGACGCGCTCTACGTCGACCAGATGGCCGGCGCACGGATGGCGACCGCGCACCTGATCGAGCTCGGCCACACCGAGATCGTGCACCTCTCCGGTCCGCAGGACTGGATCGAGGCCGAGGCCAGGATGCGCGGCTACCTGGTGGAGCTCGGCGACCGGAACCTGCCGCTGCGCCCGCCGATCCTCGGCGACTGGAGCGCCGAGCGCGGCCACCACGTCGGCCTCGAGCTCAGCCGCCTCCTCGACGTCACCGCGGTCTTCGCCGCCAACGACCAGATGGCGCTCGGCGTGATGAGCGCGTTCCACGAGCGCGGGATCCGCGTCCCCGAGGACGTCAGCGTCATCGGCTTCGACGACATCCCCGAAGCCGCCTACTACTGGCCGCCGCTGACGAGCGTGCGGCAGGACTTCGCCGAGCTCGGCCGACGCTGCGTGGCCACGCTGCTGAGCCTGATCGAGGGCGAGCGTCCCGAAGCGTCTCCGCCGATCGACCCGCAGCTGATGGTCCGCGGCTCCACCGCCGTTCCCCGGTCGCTCGCGGCCGTCGTGCGCGCGGCGCACCGATGATCCGCGCCGTTATCGAGTCGAGACATCCGTGGTGGCACGATTGCCGCCAGCGGGTCTAGCATCACTCCATGTGATCGCTCACATGAGCGTCCCGCCGCCGCTGGCACCCCGCGGCAGCCCAGCACCCGCTGCATTCAATGACGAAGGAATCACAGTGACCACAATGAAGCGCGCTCTCATCGCCGGCCTCGCCGGCGGCGCGATGATCCTCTCCCTCGCGGCCTGCTCGAGCGGCTCCGGCGACTCGGGCTCCGGCTCGGGCGACGGCGGCCTCGTCGGCGTCGCGATGCCGACCAAGTCCTCCGAGCGCTGGATCGCCGACGGCAACAACGTCAAGTCGCAGCTCGAGGACGCCGGCTACCAGGTCGACCTGCAGTACGCCGAGGACGACATCCCCACCCAGGTCTCGCAGCTCGAGAACATGATCACCAAGGGCGCCAAGGCCCTGATCGTCGCCTCGATCGACGGCACCACCCTCACCAGCGTGCTGGAGGAGGCCAAGGCCAACGACATCCCCGTCATCGCCTACGACCGCCTCATCCGCGACTCGCCGAACGTCGACTACTACGCCACGTTCGACAACTACAAGGTCGGCGTGCAGCAGGCCACCTCGCTCCTCGCGGGCCTCGGCCTGACCGACCTCGAGGGCACCGCCGCGGCGAGCGCCCCGGCCGGCCCCTTCAACATCGAGCTCTTCGCCGGCAGCCCCGACGACAACAACGCCACGTTCTTCTTCAACGGCGCGATGGACACCCTCAAGCCGTTCATCGACGCGGGCACCCTCGTCGTGAAGTCGGGCGAGACCGAGTTCAACACCGTCGCCACGCTGCGCTGGGACCCCGAGGTCGCCCAGAGCCGCATGGAGGACATCATCACCAAGACGTACTCCGACGGCTCGAAGATCCAGGGCGTCCTCTCGCCCTACGACGGCCTCAGCCGCGGCATCATCTCCGCGCTGACGGACGCCGGCTACACCGTGGGCACCGACTTCCCGATCATCACCGGTCAGGACGCCGAGCTCGACTCGGTCAAGGCGATCATCTCGGGTGAGCAGTACGCGACCATCTACAAGGACACCCGCGAGCTCGCCAAGGAGGCCGTCTCCATGGCCCAGGCCGTCCTCGAGGGCACCGAGCCCGAGGTCAACGACACCGAGACCTACGACAACGGCGAGAAGGTCGTCCCGTCCTTCCTGCTCGAGCCGGTCATCGTCACCAAGGACCAGATCCAGTCCGTGCTGGTCGACGGCGGCTACTACACCGACGCCGAGGTCAACGGCTAAGCACCGCCTCCACTGACGTCAGCACGACCCCGGGAGGGCGCCCATCGGGCGCCCTCCCCCACTACGAAGGAAGGGAGGCACGCGTGACCACGAACATCCTCGAGATGCGCGGCATCACCAAGACGTTCCCGGGCGTGAAGGCGCTCCAGGACGTCACGCTGAACGCCGAGCGCGGCGAAGTCCACGCGATCTGCGGAGAGAACGGCGCCGGCAAGTCGACGCTGATGAAGGTGCTGTCGGGCGTGTACCCGCACGGCACGTACGAGGGCGACATCGTCTTCGAGGACGAGGTGATGCAGTTCGCCAGCATCCGCGACTCGGAGGCGAAGGGCATCGTCATCATCCACCAGGAGCTGGCCCTCAGCCCCTACCTCTCCATCGCGGAGAACATCTTCCTCGGCAACGAGGTCCGCGGCTTCGCCGGTCTGATCGACTGGAACAAGACCAACCAGGAGGCGGCCTCGCTGCTCGCCCGGGTCGGCCTGAAGGAGAACCCCACCACCAAGATCCAGGACATCGGAGTCGGCAAGCAGCAGCTCGTCGAGATCGCCAAGGCGCTCTCCAAGCGGGTCAAGCTGCTCATCCTCGACGAGCCCACCGCGGCGCTCAACGACGAGGACTCCGACCACCTGCTCGACCTGATCCTGCACCTCAAGGAGCAGGGCATCACCTCGCTGATCATCAGCCACAAGCTCAACGAGATCAAGAAGATCGCCGACACCGTCACGGTCATCCGGGACGGCAAGACGATCGAGACGATCGCGCACGACGACGTGACGGAAGACCGGATCATCAAGGACATGGTCGGCCGCGACCTCGACCACCGCTACCCGGACCACACGCCGCACATCGGCGAGGAGATCCTCCGCGTCGTCGACTGGACCGCGCACCACCCGCAGGACCCGACCCGCGTCATGGTCGACAAGGTGAACCTCACCGTGCACCGCGGCGAGATCGTCGGCATCGCGGGCCTGATGGGCGCCGGCCGCACCGAGTTCGCGATGAGCCTCTTCGGCCGCTCGTACGGCAGCCGCATCTCCGGCCAGGTCTTCAAGGCCGGCAAGGAGATCAGGATGCGCAACGTGTCGGAGGCGATCGCCCACGGCCTCGCCTACGCCACCGAGGACCGCAAGCACTACGGCCTCAACCTGATCGACGACATCAAGCGGAACATCTCGCTCGCGTCGCTGCCCAAGGTGTCCAGCGCCGGACTCGTCGACGACAACCGCGAGTTCGAGGTCGCCAACGAGTACCGCGGCAGCATGAACATCAAGTCGCCGACCGTGCTCGCCAAGAC
The DNA here is from genome assembly GCF_022815565.1 of Rathayibacter sp. VKM Ac-2926. Classification (NCBI taxonomy): domain Bacteria; kingdom Bacillati; phylum Actinomycetota; class Actinomycetes; order Micrococcales; family Microbacteriaceae; genus Rathayibacter; species Rathayibacter sp. VKM Ac-2926. The sequence goes on from NZ_JALGRS010000007.1 coordinate 213,306, forward strand.
CGGGAAGCTCTCCGGTGGCAACCAGCAGAAGGTCGTCCTCTCGAAGTGGATCTACTCCGACCCGGACGTCCTGATCCTCGACGAGCCCACCCGCGGCATCGACGTGGGTGCGAAGTACGAGATCTACACCATCATCAACAAGCTCGCGGCGGAGGGTAAGGGGATCATCGTCATCTCCTCCGAGCTGCCCGAGCTGCTCGGCATCTGCGACCGCGTCTACGCGCTGTCGGAGGGCCGCATCACGGGCGAGCTGCCCATCGCCGAGGCCACGCCCGAGGCCGTCCTCACCCTCATGACCCAGGAGAAGCAACGATGACCGATCTGCAGAACACCCCGCCGACGGCGGCGGGAGCGCAGGTGAACCCCACCGAGAACGCGTTCACCAAGCGCCTCAGCCACGTGCTGGGCGACCTGGGCAAGAACGGCATCTTCATCGCCCTGATCGTGGTGGTGCTGCTGTTCCAGATCATGACCAACGGGATCCTCCTGCGTCCGCAGAACATCTCGAACCTGATCGTCCAGAACGGCTACATCCTCATCCTCGCCATCGGCATGGTGATGGTCATCGTGGCCGGGCACATCGACCTCTCGGTCGGCTCGATCGCCGCGTTCGTCGGCGCCATGTCCGGTGTCTTCGCCGTCAACATGGGCCTGCCGTGGTTCGTCTCGATCGTGCTCTCGCTGCTCATCGGAGCTCTGGTGGGCGCCTGGCAGGGCTTCTGGATCGCGTTCGTGGGGATACCCGCGTTCATCGTGACCCTGGCGGGCATGCTGATCTTCCGCGGCCTGGCGCTCGTCGTCCTCGGCAACGCGAACATCGGCTCCTTCCCGATCGAGTACCGCGCCCTGGGCAACGGCTTCCTCACCGACCTGTTCGGCGAGACCACCGGTCTCGACCCGCTGTCGCTCGGCGTCGGCGCGCTCGCGATCGTCGCGTTCACCGTCCAGTCGGTGCGCACCCGCCGCGGCCGCCAGAAGTACAACCAGGGCGTCGAGCCCGGCGCCTGGTTCGTCACCAAGCTCGTCCTCATCGCCGTCGTCGTCGCCGCGTTCGCCTTCGCGCTCTCGTCGTTCAAGGGCATCCCGGTGACCCTGATCGTCCTGGCCGTCCTCGTCCTCGTCTACGGCGTCGTGATGAACCGCTCGGTCTTCGGCCGCCACGTCTACGCCATCGGCGGCAACCTGCACGCCGCGGAGCTCTCGGGCATCAAGACGCGCAACGTCACCTTCTGGCTGTTCGTCAACATGGGCGTCCTCGCGGCGCTGGCCGGCCTCGTCTTCACCGCCCGCCTCAACCTGGCGGGCCCGAAGGCCGGCGACGGCTTCGAGCTCGAGGCCATCTCGGCCGCGTTCATCGGCGGCGCGGCCGTCCAGGGCGGCGTCGGCACCATCGGCGGCGCGATCCTCGGTGGTCTGATCATCGGCGTCCTGAACAACGGCATGTCGATCATGGGCATCGGCATCGAGTGGCAGCAGGCGGTCAAGGGCCTCGTGCTCCTGCTCGCGGTCGCCTTCGACGTCTACAACAAGCGCCGCTCCGGCGGACGCTAGCCGCTCCGGTCGTGGCCGACTGGTCGCGGTTCCTGCCGCTCAGCTCCGGAGCCTCGGTCGACGAGTCGGGGGTCAGCAACGACTGGCGCCCGCTCGTCGCGGATCGGCTCGACCGGCTCGCCGTCCTGGCCGCCTCCCCCTCCTTCGCGGAGGGCGGGGCGGCCAGTGCCGTCTCCACCCCTCTTCTCGGCGCGCTCGTCGTGCGGCTCTCCAGCAGCACGACGCAACGGCTCGCCTCCCGCCTCGGCGCTCGCGAGGCCGCCGATCCTCCCGCCCCGGCAGCGCTGCCGGCGGCGCTCACCGCCCTCGCCACCGCCCGCCGCGCCGGCCGCGGCCCCACCGGCGTCGCCGAGCTGGTCGAAGCGGTCAGGGTCGAGCTCGCCCTCGCCCCCGAGACCGTGCTCCCCGAGCGCGTGTCCGGCGCCGTCGCGCTCGACCGCTCCCTCCGCGCCCCGCTGGCCATCCGCGCCGCAGCCCGCGGCAGCTCCCTCGTGCCGACGGACGCCTCCTGGTCGCTCGGCTCCGGCCCCGCCGTCCGCGCCCCGGCCGGCGAGATCCTGCGCTTCCTGCTCGACCTCGGGCCGTTCCCCACCCAGGCCGACTGAGAGGCGCGTCTCGCGCCACAGGGAACGACGGACGCGATCCGGGTCGACGGTGGATGTGACAATGCTTCACATCCTCTGTTCACCCTTCACGCCAAGGAGCGCCATGACCCCGCGCCACAGTTCCCCCAGATCCACCTCCGGCCGCCGTCACACCGCACGAGCCCTCGACGTGACGGTCTCGGCAGCGCTGTCCCTCGTCCTCCTCGGCGGCGCCGCGACCGCCGCGCACGCCGACGGGGCGTCGCCGGGGACGGCGACAGTCACCGCGCACACTGCGACCCCGTCGCCCGCGCCCGTCCCGGTCCAGCACCCTGGCCTCGGCGCACGCCTCGTCGGCACCCTCGACAAGAAGGACGGCGAACCCGCCACCACCAGCACCACGATCACCTGGCACATCGAGGCCACCAACACCGGCGACGTCACCCTCAAGGACTTGAACGGCAGCCACACCGACCTCGCTCCCGGCGAGACCACCACCCACCTCTTCTGGCAGACCAAGCTCACCCAGGAAGAGATCGACGCCCACACCGCCACCTTCGCCGCTAACCTCTCCGCCACCACCCCCGACGGCACCCCCTACAACTCCCCCACCCTCCACGGCTCCCTCACCCTCCCCGTCGAGCACCCCGGCGTCAGCGCACGCCTCGTCGGCACCCTCGACAAGAAGGACGGCGAACCCGCCACCACCAGCACCACGATCACCTGGCACATCGAGGCCACCAACACCGGCGACGTCACCCTCAACAACCTCAACGGCACCGACACCGACCTCGCCCCCGGCCAGACCGCCACCAACGGCTACTGGCAGACCAAGCTCACCCAGGAAGAGATCGACGCCCACACCGCCACCTTCGCCGCTACCCTCTCCGCCACCACCCCCGACGGCACCCCGTACAACTCCCGAACCATCACCGGATCCCTCACCCTCCCGGTCCAGCACCCCGGCATCGACGGGCACTTCACCGGCGTCCTCGACACGAAGGACGGTGAGCCCGTCACTGCCGGCACCTGGATCACCTGGACCGCCGAGCTCGCCAACACCGGCGACATCGAGCTGAGCACCATCGACGGCATCGACGTCGACCTCGCCCCCGGTGAGACCACCGACCACTTCTCCTGGAGGAGCCAGGTCACCCAGGCCGACCTCGACGCCGGCAGCGTCGGCGTCAGCAGGACCTACGACGCCGTCACCGTCTCCGGCACCCGCTACACCTCCGGTGCCGTCACCGGCACGCTGGCCCTGCCCGCTCCCGCCGAGCGCCCCAGGCTCTCCGGCGAGTTCGAGGGGCACCTCGAACTCAAGAACGGCGAAGCCGTCAAGGTGGGCACCCGGATCACCTGGATCGCCTATCCCGTGAACAGCGGCGACGTCGAACTCCGCAACATCAACGACACGAGCATGGTCCTCACGCCCGGCCAGCCCGCTCCCTACTACCAGGTCCGAGCCCAGGTCACCCAGGCCGACCTCGACGCCGGGAGCATCACCTTCAGCCGCACCTTCTCCGGCACCACCCCCCTCGGCACCCGCTACTCCACCCCCTTCACCGGCACCCTCACCCTGCCGACGGGACCGGCAGCGGGCTGACCCGAGCCCTGGAGGCGAGGGCCGCTGACGACGAGACCGTTCGGCGGCAGCGGCCCCGCCTCGGCCGGGAGCACGCCTGCGTAGCATCGAGGCATGACGCGCTCACTGCCGAGAAGCTCCCCCTCCGCCCACGCCCTCGACGCCGGTGGCGTCCTCGATCTGCTCGACGCGATCGAGGCCGCTCCCGGCGTCGAGCTGCACGGCCTGATGGTCGTGCACGCCGGCGCCGTGATCGCCGAGGGCTGGTGGGCGCCGTACTCGGCCGAGCGGCTGCACCTGCTCTACTCGCTCAGCAAGAGCTTCACCGCCGCGGCGGTCGGCCTCGCGGTGGGCGAGGGCCTCGTCGATCTCGACGCGACCGTCCTCTCCTTCTTCCCGGAGCTGGAGGCCGAGATCACGGATCCGCGGTCACGGGCGATCCGCGTCCGCGACATCCTCGCGATGGCGAGCGGGCACTCCGCCGAGACCATCGACCGGGCCCGCGAGCTCGATCCCGTCGACATGGTCCGCGGCTTCCTGCTGCTGCCGCCGGAGCAGGATCCGGGCAGCGTCTTCGCCTACAACCAGCCCTGCACCTTCGCCGCCGCCGCGATCGTGCAGCGCGTGAGCGGCCTGCCGCTGACCGAGTACCTCCGCCCGCGGCTGCTCGACCCGCTCGGGATCGGCGAGGTCGCCTGGATCCGCGACGCCTCGGATCGCGAGATCGGCTTCAGCGGGCTGCACACCACGACGGAGGCGGCCGCCGCCCTCGGGCAGCTGTATCTGCAGGAGGGGCGCTGGGGTGACGTGGCGATCCTCTCGCCGGAGTGGGTCGCCGAGGCGTCGACCGCCCACGTCGCCACTCCCCCGGCCGACTCCCCCGACTGGGAGCAGGGCTACGGCTTCCAGTTCTGGCGCTCGCTGCACGGCTACCGGGCCGACGGCGCCTACGGCCAGTTCAGCCTGATCCTGCCCGAGCACGACCTCGTCGTAGCCATCACCGGGCAGAGCACCGACACCGGCGCGCTGCTCGCCGCGGTCTGGGAGCACCTGCTGCCGGCGGTCGGCCGCGGCTCGACGGCCGACGCCGACGCCCGGCTGCTCGAGCGCCTCGGCTCGCTCGGGCTCGCGCCGCTCCCCGCACTGCCCACGGCGCCGGAGCCCGGGCACTTCTCGCCCGCGGCCGGGTCGGCGATCCGCTCGCTGACCGCGCTGGAGATCGCGGGCGACACCACCGGCTGGACCCTCGCGCTGATCGAGGGAGAGGAGCGGCTGCTGCTGGCCCCCGGCTCCGGCGAGTGGACGGTCACGGACGCGTTCGCGGCGAGCGCCGGCTCCGGCGAGGGCGGGGCCCTCCTGGTCGACGTGCTCTTCCTCGAGACGCCGCACCGCCTGCACCTCGCGCTCGACCCCACCGCCGGCACCTTCGCGGCGCACTGGGAGACGGAGCCGCTGCACGACGGCCCGCTCGCGCTGCTGCGCGCCCCGCGCTCCCTGCTGGCCGAGTAGCCGCACAGGGGCGTATCGAGACCCACCGAGCCCAGCAGGCCGGGCCTGCAGACCCGACTCCGAACGGTGGTGGATCTCGATACGCCCGCTCCGCGGGCTACTCGATCAGCATGGACTGCCCACCGCGCGACCGGTGGGCCCCGAGACGCGCCCGCATGCTGGTCGAGCGGCCCCGCAGGGGCGTCTCGAGACCCACGCCCGCCAGCGGAGCAGCACGGACCCCTCGCTTAATGTTGACGTCGCCATGTACGGTCGAGAAGCGGTGTTTGCGTGAACATCGGTCCGGCGTGCAAAGGAGCACAGCATGAGTCCTCGACAGCGATCCGTGGCGGCGGGAGTGGCGGCCCTCCTCGCGGCCGTCCTCCTCGGAGCGGGAGCGTCCCCCGCGGCGGCCGCCCCCTCCGGCGTGGTCACCGACCCGAACGACGGAGTCCCGCGGACCAGTCCGCCGCCCGTCTACACCGACTACCCCGCGATCCAGGACCCGGGTCGCGCCGCCGCCGACTACTTCCAGCCCTCCTGGTACGACACCGACGGGCGCCACATCCAGGCGCACGGCGGCCAGATCGTCACCACGCAGGAGAACGGCCAGGAGGTGCAGTACTGGTACGGCGAGGACCGCACCAAGGGCTACTGGAGCAGCCCCGGCGTCGCCGTCTACCGCTCGACCGACGGCCACAACTGGGAGAACAAGGGAGTCGCGCTGCGCAGCGTCGCCACTCCCGACGACCTGAAGTCCCCCTACTTCGACGCCCTCTACGACACCGTCGACGACGCCGGCCAGCCGCGTGCCGACCGCATCGCCGAGCTCGACTACCACCTCGACACCACGCAGGCCTCGCCGAACACCGCGATCTTCGAGCGGCCCAAGGTGCTCTTCAACGAGAAGACCGGCAAGTGGGTCATGTGGTGGCACTCCGACGGCCGGATCACCCCCGGCGGCAGCACCTACGCCCGGTCGATGGCGGGAGTAGCGACCTCCGACAGCCCGACCGGCCCCTTCACGATGCAGGGCGTCTACCGGCTCTACAACCGGTCGAACTACCAGGCCTGCACCACCTCGGCGGTCCCCGGCCAGGCGCGCGACATGACCGTCTTCCAGGACGAGGACGGCACCGCGTACATCTCCTACTCCTCCGAGGAGAACTACTCCCTCTACATCGCGAAGCTCGACGCCGACTACACGAACGTCGAGCGCACGACCACGACGGACACCCTCGACGCCGACCAGTACTCGGCCGACGGCACCTACCCCTACGTCTTCGCCGACGGGAAGGCCGGAGCGCCGGTCCGCGGCACCGACTTCCAGATCGTGAAGGAGTGCGGCCACCTCGAGGCGCCCGCGATCTTCGCGAACGGCGGGAAGTACTACACGATCGCGTCCGGAGCGACCGGCTGGGCGCCCAACCCGCAGACCTACTACACGGCCGACTCGATCCTCGGCTCGTGGATCCGCGGAGTGGAGAAGGGCGACGTCAACGAGAACGTCGCCTACAACGCGATCCCCGAGGGCGGCGACGGACTCCTCTCCGTCGGCGACACCCGGAAGACCACCTTCGGCTCGCAATCGACCAACGTGCTGACGCTCGCGCCCGGGAAGTACGTCTACATGGGCGACCGCTGGGCCGACGGCGAGTCCAACTCGAACTACGTCTGGCTGCCGATGACCATCGGCGAGAACGGCCGCCTCGAGATGCGCAACCCCGCCGTCGAGGACCCGGCGCGCTGGGCCGCGGGCTGGAACGAGTCCTACTGGGACGACAAGGGCGTCGGAGCCGGCACCTGGTCGGTCGTCGACGACCGCCTCCCCGACGCGGTGCGCCGGAACGCCGACGTCGCCGCCGTCCTGCCCGCCACGGTCTCGGTGAAGACCGACACCGCCGCCCGCGACGTCGCGGTCGCCTGGGCGCCCACCGGCCCCGCGCTCCTCGGCACGCTGACGGTGACGGGCACGCTCGCCGCCGACTCCGAGTTCGCGCGCGGCCGCACCTTCACCCGCACGATCGAGGTCGCGGAGCCCGGGATCGCGAATCTCGCGCCCGGCGCCTCGCTGACGGTCTCGAGCCGCGCCGACCTCGCGCCGACGCTGATCGACGGGAACGTGAAGGCGAAGGGCTGGGACGACTGGACCGGCACCGGCTACCCCCGCGACAGCCGGCTCGCCTTCTCCTGGAGCAGCCCGCAGAACCTCGACTCGGTGACCGTGCACGCCTTCAAGGACGGCGCGACGGCGACCTGGCCCTCGCGCATCGAGGTCGAGTACCAGGTGAACGGTGCCTGGACCATGAGCAGCGTCGCCGCGACCCTCTCGCAGGCCGCGACCGACGCCGCGCCGACGGTCGCCCTCGACCTGTCCTCGCTGCCGGACACCACCGGCCTCCGCCTCCACCTGACGAGCGCCGCGAACACCTGGCAGTCGATCGCCGAGGTGCAGATCTGGGGCACCGCGCCGCCGGTGAACGTCTGCCGGGTGAAGGGCGCCGCCGTCTCGGCGTCGTTCAGCCAGACCAAGTGGGCGACCCTGCCCGCCGGCAACGCCTGCGACGGGAACGTCGCGACGGCGTGGTCGACCTGGACCGACCAGGCCTTCGCTGGCAGTGCGGACTTCACGCTGACGAACACGGAGGCGCACCGCGTCGCCGGGCTGTCGTTCACGAACACCGAGGGCACGCTCGCCTCGGTGAGCATCGCCTACCGCGGCACCGACGGCGTCTGGCGCCCGACGTCCGCGCAGAACGTCGCTCCGGCGGCGAACGGCGCGCTGACGACGATCCCCTTCACCGCGGTCGACGCCACGGGGCTGAAGCTCAGCTTCTCGACGCCGAACTCGTATCTGAAGATCACCGAGATCGTGGTGCCCGAGGCGGCCGCTCCCGCTCTGAAGGTCCCGGCCGTCGTGTCCTCGCGCTGCATCGCCGGCAAGGCCGTGCTGTCGGTGACGGCGACCAACGGCGAGACCGTGCCGATCGGCGTCACCGTCTCGTCCTCGTACGGGCAGAAGGCCTTCGCGAGCGTCGCGGCCGGCGCGAACGCCACGCACAGCTGGACCACACGCCAGGCGTCGATGCCGTCCGGCGAGGTCACCGTGACCGCGACGTCCGGCCCGTCCACCCTCGAGCAGAAGGTGAGCTACCCGGCCCGCACCTGCTGACCCGGCCCTCCATGCTGGTCAAGTAGCCGCGCAGCGGCACCCTTCATGCTGGTCGAGCAGCCGCGCAGCGGCCCCATCCATGCTGGTCGAGTAGCCGCGCAGCGGCCCCGTTCATGCTGGTCGAGTAGCCGCGCAGCGGCGTATCGAGACCCACCGTCCTCAGCAGGCAGGTCTGCAGACTCGTCCTTCTGACGCTGTGGATCCCGATACGCCCGCTGCGTGGGCTACTCGATCAGCATGGACCGCTGCCCTCGCCTGCCGAACCGCAGCCCCTCCTCTGCATGCTGGTCGAGTAGCCGCGGCACGCGGCGTATCGAGACCCACCCACCCACTGCACCCGGAAGCGGGGTCTCCCCCGCCCGCCCGCCACTGATAGGAATCTCAGGCCGGCGCATCGCCGCGTCCGGCAGAACGGGAACCTCAGTGATCCGCACCACCCGCGCCGTCCTCGCGACCGCGGTCCCCTCCACCGCCCTCGCGCTCAGCCTGGTCTTCGCCTCGGCGGCTGTCGCTCCGGAGGCGGTCACCGCGCCGGAGACCACCGCCACCGCCGCGCCCGTCCCCGTCCCCGTCGCCTCCGCGTCCGCCTCGCCGACGGCCCTGCCCTGGCCGTCCTCCGCCACGCGCAGCGGTCGCGGCTCGGACGCGACGACCGCCTGCTGCGCGGTCCCCCCGCCGACGAGCACCCCGGCCGCCGACGCCTCGCCCGCTGACGACTCCGCAGACGGCTCCCCCGCTGAGAACGACTCCCCCGACGGAGCCTCCCCCGCCGCGACTCCCGCGCCCGAGTCCCCGGAGCGCGTCCCCGAGCAGCAGGACGCCGGCGGCGTCGACGTGGGCGTCACCATCGACCCGCCGACCGCCCCCGGAGCCCTGTCGATGACCGTCGCCGACTCGTCCGCCACTCTCGTCGAATCCGGCTCCACCCCCCTGCGCCGCCAGTTCATCGGCGCCCTGCCCACCGTCACGGTCACCGACACCCGCGATTCCGCGCAGAGCCCGGCCACCTCCGGCTGGTACGTCCTCGGCTCCGCGAGCGACTTCACCGGCGCGAGCGGCCGCACGATCGGCGCCGAGCACCTCGGCTGGACCCCGGAGCTGAGGGGCACCGGTGACGCGGTCTCCGCGGGCCCCCACGTCGCAGGAACCCTCGACGGCGGCCCGGGCCTCAGCGACGCGGTGCTCCTCAGCGCCGCCGACGACTCCCCCGCGGCGTCCGGCTCGTGGTCCGCGACCGCCGCCCTCCTGCTCGGCACCGAGCCGACCGTCGCCGCCGGCGGCTACCGCTCGACGCTCACGCTCTCGCTCTTCGAGTGAGCCGACCCGACCCTCACTCCCCGAGCGTCGCCAGGATCTCGTCCGCCCGCACCGCGACGGCGTGCTCCCGCTCGGCGACCTCGGCGAGCGCCTCGCGGTGCTGCTCGATCAGCGCCGCCTGGTACCGCGCCTCCAGCCCGCTCAGCGTCTCGACCAGGGCCGTCTCCTCCTTGCACCCCACGTCGATCAGGGCCGCCCGGATCGCCGCCTCGCGGTCGACCGGCACCTCCGGCGTCCCCGGCGAGTGCTCGCCGGTGCGCAGCACGAGGCCGTGCTCGACCAGGCAGGCGCTCCAGCGCGCGCGGGTCGCCGCCCACTCCGGCCGCGCCTCGGCGGCGGACCTCGCCCGCTCCCGGATCCGCCGCGGCAGCTCCGTGATCGCGAGCGACTCCGCGTCCGCGCTGTCGCGGCCGAGCCCGGGCAGCTGCTCCGTCGACTCGAGGCAGCCGGCGAAGGCGGGCCCCCAGCCCGGATCCGCCCGGCTCGCGGCCAGGAGCGACTCGTCCAGCGCGTGCATCAAGGCCGTCCGCTCCCCGTCGAGCTCGTAGCCGGAGCGCGACGCCTGCTCCTGGGTCCACACCCCGTAGACGCTGTCGGCGAGCGGCGGACGGACCATCGGTCCGAGCCGGGCCGGCGGGTAGGACCGGTCGGCCTCCCGGAGGCACGCGTCGAGCAGCAGCGCGTTCGCCTGCGCCACCCGCCCCTGCGTGGCCGGGTCGAGGAAGTACGCGTCGATCGGGAGCACGATCACGGCGGTCGACCGGTCGAGGACGGCGCCGAGGTCTTCGGAGGCGCTGATGTCGACGTCGTCGCTCCGCACGGGGGCGGCAGGCTCCGACGCCGCGCAACCCGCGAGGACCAGTGCGATCAGGGCCGCCGCGACGGCCGCGACAGCGCGCGGACGCCTCGCCCGTCGAGCGCGGACGGGAGGGCGGACGGGCGCGCGGACGCGCCCAGCTCGACCGGGCATGCAGGACTCCCGAGGACTCGGTGGGAGGAGAGTCCTCGGAGAGTAGGGCGCGACGGCGGGACAACCGGTCGGCGGCGCCCGTCGTCGGGTGCCCCGGCGCGCGCCGCGTGCCGACGGGCACCGCCCGAGTGCGGCGCGACGCGCCCTCAGTCCTGCGCGACCGCGACCGTGACGACGAGCGCCGAGTGCACCACCGGCTCCGAGACGGCGAGGTAGCCCTCGGAGCCCTCGATCCACGCCTCCGTCGCCCCCTCGCGGGTGCGGAAGAGGACCGGATCGCCGCTCGACGCCCCGCGTCCGTCGGCCTTCCTCACGGCGCGGGTCCGCAGCTCCTGCAGCACCTGCTCCGCGCTCGCGCTCCCCGAGGCGATCCGCTCGCGCACCGCGCGGCTCCGGGCGGCGGCGATGCCGATCCCGCGACCGGTGGCCAGCGCGGCGACGACGGCGCCGTCGCAGTGGGCGATGCTGATCCGCATCCGCTCGAGCGCCGGGTGGTCGCCGCCGAGCACCGGGCGGCCGTGCGGCCCGCCGCACTGCTCGCAGCGCGCGTCGACGCGGACGTCGAGCGGATCGATCCCGAGCGTCTCGGCGGCGAGCTCGCGGACGAGCACCCGGCCGAGGAGGAAGCCGTCGCGCACCTCGCGGCGGCCGGTGGCCTCGTAGCGCAGGCGCTCGGCGAGGGTGAGCAGCCGGAGCATCCGGTGCCGGGCGGAGTCGAGCACCTCGGGGCGCGCCCAGCGCAGCTGGACGTCGTCGGTGGCGAGAAGGGGGAGACCGGTCATGCGCCGCACGGTACGCCGCGCAGGCGACATCGGCGTGACGGTCCGGTGGCCGGGCGGCGTCCGGGCGGACACAGCCCGGGACCATCCGCGTCGTCTTGGATGGGGCGGGTGCAGACCTTCCTCCCCGTCCCCGATCTCCGCGCGAGCGCCCGCGCCCTCGACAGCAAGCGGCTCGGGAAGCAGCGGATCGAGACGCTGCAGATCATGCGCGCGCTCACCGTTCCCGGCTACGGCTGGCAGCACCACCCCGCCGTGCGGATGTGGCGCGGCTACCGGCCGGCCGTGATGGCCTACCAGCGCGAGACCTGCGACGCCTGGACCGACCGCGGCTTCGCCGACACCTGCCTCGAGAAGACCGAGGCGGCGCTGGCGACGCAGCGCGCCGACCTGGCGCTGTACCGCGCCGGGACGATCGAGCTGCCGCCCTGGTTCGGCCGCGACGACGTGCACCTCTCGCACCGCTCGAAGCTGGTGGAGAAGGACCCGGAGCACTACGCGCCGCTCTTCCCGGACACCCTGCCGGGGCTCGACTACGTCTGGCCGGTCACCGGCTGACGGCCGCGATCGGAGCACCGATCCGGGCGTCCGCATGGGCTCCGGTGACGTCCCGGACCCTCGTCTCCCGTGCACAGGCCCTTTTCAGGCCCCGGACCGGCCCTTCGTCATTCCCGGGTCTCGGGTTAGTCTGTCGGGGTTGACCCGGCGCGTATGGGCGTCCGGGGCGTCGGCGGCGGCCGTCGCGATGATCGGGGGTGACCCGAAGGAGAAGGTTTGGCGTCCGACAGCAGGACAACCGGTGGCGTGATCAAGGCGGTCGTGGGCTTCCTCGGCATGAGTGTCGTGGCAGGAGTCCTCGTGACCGCCACCGTCACTCCTGCCGTGGCGATCGCCGGCGTCGCCGCGAACCAGTCCATCGGAGTGTTCGACGGTCTCCCCGAGTACCTCGAGGTCGACAAGCTCTCCGAGAAGAGCAACATCTACGCGACCCGCGCGGACGGCTCCCCGCAGCTGCTCGCCTCCTTCTACGTCGAGAACCGCATCGAGGTCCCGCTGGACCAGATCTCGCAGTTCGCCAAGGACGCCGCCGTCTCCGGCGAGGACCCCCGCTTCTACGAGCACGGCGGAGTCGACCTCCCCGGCACCCTGCGCGCCGTCGCGCAGACCTACGTCCTCGGCAACGACACCCAGGGCGGCTCCTCCATCACGCAGCAGTACGTGAAGAACGTGCTGGTCGAGAAGGCCGTCCGCAACATCACCGACGAGGCCGAGCGCGCCGCCGCCATCGACGCCGCGACGCGCACCTCCCCCGAGCGCAAGCTCCGCGAGATGAAGCTCGCGATCGGCCTCGAGAAGGAGTACTCGAAGGACCAGATCCTCCAGGGCTACCTCAACATCGCCTTCTTCGGCGGCACCACCTACGGCATCGAGACCGCCGCCAACTACTACTACAACACCACCGCTGCGAACCTCACCGTCGCCCAGGCCGCCAGCCTCATCGCGATCGTGAACAACCCGGCCGTGCTCCGCCTCGACCAGCCGGACAACCCCGACAACGGCGCCGCGAACGGCTACCTGCGCAACAAGGACCGCCGCGACTACATCATCGGCAAGATGCTGGAGGAGGGGAAGATCTCGCAGGAGGATCACGACGCCGCCATCGCGTCGCCGATCGAGCCGCAGATCACCGAGCCGAGCACCGGCTGCTCCACCGCCGGCGACGCGGGCTACTTCTGCGACTACGTCACGAACATCCTCAAGAACGACCCGGTGTTCGGCGACGACGAGGACACCCGCTGGACGAACTTCCGCCGCGGCGGCCTCGACGTCTACACGACGCTCGACGTCGACCTGCAGAACGCGGCGGTCGCCGCCGTCAACGCGCAGGTCCCGCAGACCTGGAACTTCGATGTCGGAGCGGTCTCCGTCAGCGTCGAGGTCGGCTCCGGCCGCGTCCTCGCGATGACGCAGAACAAGAAGTACTCGCAGGACCCGGACGTCCTCGCGGCCGACCCCTCCTACAGCGCCATCAACCTCAGCACCGACCGCGCCTACGGCGGCTCCTCGGGCATCCAGCCCGGCTCCACCTACAAGCTCTTCACCCTGGTGGAGTGGCTGAAGGAGGGGCACAGCATCAACGAGTCCGTGGACGGGACCCGGAAGGCGACGTGGGGGACGTTCGAGGACTCGTGTGAGCCGGGCGGCTCGACGACCAGCTCCGACACCGCCGCCCGGAACGACGAGGGCGGCAACGGCCAGGTCGGCACGCCCGTCAGCTTCACCAAGACGTCCCTGAACACCGGCTTCGTGGGGATGGCTCGCGAGCTCGACCTGTGTGCCATCCGCAACACGGCGAAGGACATGGGCGTGGTGCAGGGCAGCGACGGCGAGCTCGACAAGTTCCCGGCCACGGTCCTCGGCACCAACTACGTCTCGCCGCTGTCGATGGCCGGCGCCTACGCGACCATCGCCTCGGGCGGATCGACGTGCAACCCGATCGCGATCGACCGCATCACCGATGCCACTGGCGCCGAGCAGCCGGTCCCGTCGGCGGACTGCCGGCAGTCGATCGACCGCAATGTCGCCGCTACGGCTGCCGTCGCACTGCAGTCGACGTTCACTAACGGCGGCACCGCGGTCTCCTCCCGCACTCCCGACAGCATCCCGCTGATCGGCAAGACCGGAACCACCGACGACGCCGTCGCGACCTGGATGACCGGGGCGAGCACCCGCGTCGCGACCGCCGTGGGTGTCTTCAACATCAAGGGTGCCGCGAGCCTCCGTGCTCCGCGCTACTCCTTCGACTCCGGATCCGCGGCGACCGCTCGCCACCGAATCTGGCCGGTGGTCATGGCCGCCGCCAACGCTAAGTACGGCGGCACCACGTTCCCCGAGGCGGACGGCTCCCTGCAGGTCGTGCCGCGCGTCAACGTCCCCGACGTGACCGGCCTGTCGGTCGGCGATGCCCGGGCGAAGCTCGAGTCGGCCGGTTTCAGCGTGAGCGAGGGCGCCGCCGAGGCGAACTCCGCCGCGTCGGGCACCGTCGTCCGCCAGAGCCCCTCCGGCACCGCGACCCGCGGCACCATGGTGACGATCATCCCGAGCTCGGGCCCGGCGCCCGCCCCCGCCCCGACCGCGGAACCCGCCCCTCCGGCCGCCCCCGCCGCCGGTCAGCAGACGGTGCCGAACGTCGTCGGTCAGGACCTCGAGACCGCCAAGGCCGCGTTCGCCTCGGCCGGCTTCTCGAAGATCACCCTGTCCTGCACCGAGAACGGCAACGCCCCCGACGCCGGCCAGGTCACCGGCCAGGACCCCGCGGGCGGCACCGGCGTCTCCCCCGACGCCACCCTCCGCGTCGCCATCACCGCGAAGAAGTGCCCGTAGCCCCCACCTCCGGCACGTGAATCCGCCTCCGGCTCGCAGAACCCCCCGGGTTCTCGCGAGCCGGAGCCGTTTCCGCGTGCCGGAGCTCGCGCCTCATGCCGGTCATTGCGGATTCGGCTTCTGACGCCAGCGGATCTCGATACGCCCGCTGCGCGGGCTACTCGATCAGCAGAGGAAGCGCCGACGCTGCCTTCATGCTGGTCGAGTAGCCCCGCAGGGGCGTATCGAGACCCACCGTCCCCAGCATGCCAGGTCTGCAGACCCGCATTCTGACGCTGGTCGATCTCGATCCGCCCGCTCCGCGAACTCCTCGATCAGCAGACGGGGGCCGCGTCAGCCGCGGCCGCGCAGCGCGCCGACGATGGCGACCGTCGCGTAGTGGACGATCAGCGCCGCGATCCCGAAGCAGGCCAGTCCGCCGCTCGCCTCCGACCAGGGGCGGTGTGCGTCGGTCATGCTGCCGGGCATCACGATGTCGAGGGCGAAGAAGCCGACCGCGAGTCCGAAGCAGACGAAGCTGATGACCAGGAGTGCGCGGACCGCCTTGCCGACCGGGTCGTAGTAGCGCGGGTTCGTCATCGTGCCTCCGGTTCTCGTCCCTCGTGTCTACCCACCCGCGCGACCCCCCGCAACCACTCGACACCCGTCCCCGCACGGCCCCCGAGCGCACGAAACCCCCGGCCTCCCCCTCCGCGAGATGCCACTTGTGCACGCGACACGCCGTGAAAAGCGTGCACAAGTGGCATCTCGCGGGAGGGACGCCGGGGGCGTCCGCTCACCAGGGGGTCAGGCTGCCAGGGGGAGGGTCGCCTTCGAGGTCACGACGAGGTCGCCGGCGACGGCGTCGACGCGGACGACGCCGCCGTCGGTCACGTCGCCGGAGACGAACAGGTCGGCGATGCGGTCGTCGACCCAGCGCTGCACCAGGCGGCGGAGCGGCCGGGCGCCGTACTGCGGCTCGTAGCCGTGCTCGGCGAGCCAGTCGACCGCGGCCTCGGCGACCTCGAGCGAGACGTCGCGCGAGGCGAGCCGCGCACGGCTGGCCTCGAGCACCAGCCCGACGATCTCGCGCAGCTGCGCACGGCCGAGCCGGCGGAACAGCACGATCTCGTCGATCCGGTTGAGGAACTCGGGCCGCATCGCCTCGCGGAGCCGGCCCATCACGCGATCGTGCAGGTCCTTCTCCGAGGCGAAGCCCTCGGCCGACTCGTCGCTCTGCGCGACGAAGCCGAGCGCGCCGGAGCGCGAGGCGAGGAACTCCGACCCCAGGTTCGAGGTCATGATGATCACCGTGTTCCGGAAGTCGACCGTGCGGCCCTGACCGTCGGTCAGGCGTCCGTCGTCGAGCACCTGCAGCAGCAGGTTGAAGACGTCCGGGTGGGCCTTCTCGATCTCGTCGAAGAGCACGACCGAGTACGGGTTCCGGCGCACGCGCTCGGTCAGCTGACCGGCCTCGTCGTAGCCGACGTACCCGGGAGGGGAGCCGACCAGTCGCGAGACGGTGTGCCGCTCGCCGAACTCGCTCATGTCGAAGCGGATCACCGACTGCTCGTCGGCGAACAGCGAGCCGGCCAGCGTGCGGGCCAGCTCGGTCTTGCCGACGCCGGTCGGGCCGAGGAAGAGGAACGAGCCGACGGGCCGCGAGGAGTCGCCCATCCCGGTCCGGCTGCGGCGGACGGCGCGGGCGACCGCGGCGACCGCGGCGTCCTGGCCGATGACGCGCCGGTGCAGCTCGGTCTCGAGCTGCGCGAGCCGGTCGCGCTCCCCCTCGGTCAGCCGCGACACCGGGATGCCGGTGGCACGGGCGACGACCGCGGCGATCTCGGCCTCGCCGACGACCGCCTCCTGCGAGACGGCTCCGTCGGCGGTCGCCGCGTCGAGCGACGCCTGGACCGCGGTGATCTCGTCGCGCAGGCGCGACGCCTCCTCGTAGTGCTCGGCCGAGACGGCCGCGTTCTTGTCGCCCTCGAGGGTGGCGAGCCGCGCGAGCAGCGCGTCGGTGTCGACACCCGCGCCGAGCTTCAGGCGCAGTCGCGCGCCGGCCTGGTCGATCAGGTCGATCGCCTTGTCGGGCAGCACCCGGTCGGGCAGGTAGCGGGCGGAGAGCTCGACGGAGGCGCGCAGGGCGTCGTCGGTGAAGGCGACGCGGTGGTGCTCCTCGTAGGCGCCGCGGAGACCGTGCAGGATCGCCACGGCGTCCTCGATGCTGGGCTCGCCGATGCGGACCGGCTGGAAGCGGCGCTCGAGGGCCGGGTCCTTCTCGATCGTGCGGTACTCCTTGAGCGTGGTCGCGCCGATCAGGTGCAGCTCGCCGCGGGCCAGCCGCGGCTTGAGGATGTTGCCCGCGTCCATGCCGCCCTCGCCCGCGCCACCGGCGCCGACGACGGTGTGCACCTCGTCGATGAAGACGATCAGCTCGCCCGAGTGGGCCGCGATCTCGTCCATCGTCGTGGTGAGGCGCTCCTCGAAGTCGCCGCGGTAGCGGGTGCCCGCGAGCATGGCGGGCAGGTCGAGCGAGACGACGCGCTTCTCGCGCAGCTGCTCCGGGACCTCGCCGGCCACGATCGCGCGGGCCAGGCCCTCGACGACCGCGGTCTTGCCGACGCCGGCCTCGCCGACGAGCACGGGATTGTTCTTGGTGCGGCGGCTGAGGATCTCGACGGCCTGCTCGATCTCGTCGGAGCGGCCGATCACCGGGTCGAGCCGGCCCTCGCGGGCGAGCTCGGTGAGGTCGGTGCCGAACTTGTCGAGCATCGGGGTCTCGGACGCGGGCGCGCCCTGCTCCGGGACGGTCTGCTCGCCGGCGACGGTCTCACGCAGGCCCTGGGTGAGCGCCTCCGCGGTCACCCCGGCACGGGCGAGGACCTGCCCGGCGGGCGCGTCCTGACCGAGGACGAGCGCGAAGAACAGGTGCTCGGGGTCGATGTAGGTCGAGCCGCTGGAGCGGGCGACCTGGTAGGAGTGGAAGAACGCGCGCTGGGCGCTCGGGGTGATGGTCGCCGCGTTCTGCGAGGCCGGGGCCTCGCTCGCCTGCGGCAGGCGCGCCTCGGTGGCGGTCGCGATGGCGCCGGGGTCGACGCCGATGCGGCGGACCGCCTGCGACACGGCCTCGTCGTCGACGAGGACCCGCAGCACGTGCAGGGCGTCGAGCTCGGTCTGGCCGCGCTCGAGGGCGAAGCGTCCTGCGGACTGCAGGATGCTCTGGGTGCGTGCGCTGAGGAAGCGGCTGAGGTCGATGGACCGCGCCGCGCGGGCGCGCTCACCGTCGAGGTAGCGGGCGAGGAAGTCGTCGAACGAGCTCGCTCCGGCCTCGTTGTAGTTGTCGGGCACCAGTCCTCCTGAAAGAGTTGAGTCACTTGCACTCAAGTTCAACGCAGGGGGCCCTCCCCTATTCCCGCTCCGCGAGATGCCACTTGTGCACGCCTTCCACGGCGTGTCGCGTGCACAAGTGGCATCTCGCGGAGGGAGGGCAGACGAAGAGGAGGCACGGACCCTGTCCGGTCCGTGCCTCCCTGTGCGCCGACGCGCGTTTCTCCGGGGTGGGAGCTCTAGGGGACGATGTGGCCCGCGGCGCGGAACAGCTCGTACCACTCCGGCCGCGTGAGCGGCAGGTCGGAGCCGAGGGCTGCATCGCGCACGCGCTGCTCGTTCGTCGTGCCGAGGACGACCTGCATCTTCGCCGGGTGGCGGGTGATCCAGGCGGTCGCGACGGCGAGGGGCGGGACGTCGTACTGGGCGGCCAGGCGGTCGAGGACCGCGTTCAGCTCGCCGTACTCGGGGTTGTCGAGGAAGACGCCGGTGAAGAAGCCGCTCTGGAACGGCGACCACGCCTGCACCGTGATGTCGTTCAGGCGGCAGTAGTCGAGGATGCCCGCGTCGCGCATCACCGACTGGTCCTCGGCGATCATGTTCGAGGCCACGCCCTGCGCGATCATCGGCGAGTGCGTGATCGAGAGCTGCAGCTGGTTCGCGACGATCGGCTGGTTCAGCGACTTCTTCAGCAGCTCGATCTGATACGGCGTCTGGTTGGAGACGCCGAAGTGCTTGACCTTGCCGGCCGCGTGCAGCTCGTCGAAGGCGCGGGCGACCTCGTCGGGCTCGACCAGCGCGTCGGGGCGGTGCAGGAGGAGCACATCGATGTAGTCGGTGCGCAGCGCCTTCAGCGAGCCCTCGACCGACTGCATCAGGTGCTCGTAGGAGAAGTCGAAGTACGGGCCGTCGCCGACGATGCCGGCCTTGGTCTGCAGCACCACCTGCTCGCGCTCGGACGGGGTGAGCGCCAGCGCCTCGGCGAAGCGCTCCTCGCAGCGGTGCAGCTCGCCGCCGTAGACGTCGGCGTGATCGAAGAAGTCGATGCCGGAGTCGCGGGCGGTGCGGACGAGGTCGCGGATGGCGTCGTCGGTCATGTCGGGGATGCGCATGAGGCCGAGGACGACGTTCGGGGAGTCGAGGCCGGAGGCGCCGAGGGGGACGTGCTTCAAGGGAGTGCTCCTTCGTTGGATACCTCGACCACGGTACGGGCGCCGCCTGTGCGCCGTCCAACAGGGGGTGCTGGTGCGATTCATGCGCCGGAGTGGTGAATCGAGCGCCTTGCCGGGGAGACGCCGCGGTGGGAGGCTGCCGCCATGACGATCGAGGTGCGCCCGGCCACCGTCTTCGACGACCTGGCGACGATGAACGGCCCGAAGCGGCCCGACGCGAGCGTGTGCTGGTGCCTGAGCTACCGGCTGCTCTCCTCCACCGAGAACAACGCCCTGCGGGGTACGGCCCGCGGCGAGCGGATGCGCGAGCTCGTCGCGCAGGACCCGCCGCCCGGCGTCCTCGCCTACGACGACGGCGAGGTGGCGGGCTGGGCAGCCGTGCACCGCCGCGCCGACACCAGCTACGCGAAGAACCGGAGGATCCCACACATCGACGACCTGGACGTCTGGAGCGTCTGGTGCATCCGCGTCCGCCCCGGCTTCCGCAGGCGCGGGATCTCGCACGCCCTGCTCGCCGGCGCCGTCGACTTCGCCCGCGCGCACGGCGCCCCCGCGATCGAGGGCTACCCCGTCGACAACGCCGTCGCGCGGGTGGAGCAGACGATGGCCTACGTCGGCACCCGCGCCCTCTTCGAGAAGGCCGGCTTCTCGCACGCGGCCGACACCACCTCGGTGCTCAGCGGCTTCCCGCGCGTCGTGATGCGGCTGCCGCTGAAGTGAATGCGCCGACCGGCCGCGGTGCTCGCGTTCATGCTGATCGAGTAGCCCGCGCAGCGGGCGTATCGAGATCCACCAGCGTCGGACGACGGTCTGCAGACCCGGCCTTCTGAGGACGGTGGGTCTCGATACGCCCCTTCGGCGCTACTCGACCAGCATGCGACTCGCCCCTTCGGGGCTACTCGACCAGCATGCGACTCGCCCCTGCGGGGCTACTCGACCAGCATGCGCCTCGCCCCTTCGGGGCTGCTCGACCAGCATGAAGGGTCGGCCGCGGGCGCCTAGGGCCCGCTCCGTTTCGGCACAGACGAGGAACGGCTCCTCACCCGGAGGGGAGGAGCCGTTCGCCGTGGAGGCCGGGACGTGGTGTCGACGCCTAGAAGTCCCAGTCCTCGTCCTCGGTGTTCACGGCCTTGCCGATCACGTAGGAGGAGCCGGAGCCCGAGAAGAAGTCGTGGTTCTCGTCCGCGTTGGGCGAGAGGGCCGACAGGATCGCGGGGTTCACATCGGTGACCTGCTTGGGGAACATCGGCTCGTAGCCGAGGTTCATCAGGGCCTTGTTGGCGTTGTAGTGCAGGAACTTCTTGACGTCCTCGGTCAGGCCGAGCTGGTCGTAGAGGTCCTGGGTGTACTGCGCCTCGTTGTCGTAGAGCTCGTAGAGCAGCGAGAACGTGTAGTCCTTGATCTCGTCGCGCTTGGCCTGGTCGACCAGCTCGAGTCCCTTCTGGAACTTGTAGCCGATGTAGTAGCCGTGCACGGCCTCGTCGCGGATGATCAGGCGCACCAGGTCCGCGGTGTTGGTGAGCTTGGCGCGCGAGGACCAGTACATCGGCAGGTAGAAGCCCGAGTAGAAGAGGAACGACTCCAGCAGCGTGGAGGCGACCTTCCGCTTCAGGGGGTCGTCGCCGCGGTAGTAGTCCATGACGATGGACGCCTTCTTCTGCAGGTTCGGGTTCTCGACCGACCAGCGGAACGCCTCGTCGATGTCCTGGGTGTTCGACAGGGTCGAGAACACCGAGGAGTACGACTTCGCGTGCACCGACTCCATGAACGCGATGTTCGTGTAGACGGCCTCCTCGTGCGGGGTGAGCGCGTCGGGGATCAGCGAGACGGCGCCGACCGTGCCCTGGATGGTGTCGAGCAGGGTCAGGCCCGTGAACACGCGCATCGTGAGCTGCTGCTCGTCGTGGGTCAGCGTGTTCCACGACTGGATGTCGTTGGACAGCGGGACCTTCTCGGGCAGCCAGAAGTTGCTCGTCAGGCGGTTCCAGACCTCCACGTCCTTGTCGTCCTGGATGCGGTTCCAGTTGATGGCGTCGACGTGGCTGACCAGCTTGAGCTTCTCAGGGGGAGTCATGATCTCTTCTTCGTGCGGATAGGTCGTTCGAGACTGTCGGGGGATCGACGGAGGACGTTACAGCATGCAGCTGACGCAGCCGTCGACCTCCGTGCCCTCCAGCGCGAGCTGGCGGAGACGGATGTAGTAGATCGTCTTGATGCCCTTGCGCCAGGCGTAGATCTGCGCACGGTTGATGTCGCGGGTGGTCGCGGTGTCCTTGAAGAACAGCGTCAGGGAGAGGCCCTGGTCGACGTGCTGCGTCGCCGCGGCGTAGGTGTCGATGATCTTCTCGTAGCCGATCTCGTACGCGTCCTGGTAGTACTCCAGGTTGTCGTTCGTCATGAACGGCGCCGGGTAGTAGACGCGGCCGAGCTTGCCCTCCTTGCGGATCTCGATCTTCGACGCGATCGGGTGGATCGAGGACGTCGAGTTGTTGATGTACGAGATCGAGCCGGTCGGCGGGACGGCCTGCAGGTTCTGGTTGTAGATGCCGTGCTCCATGACCGAGGCCTTGAGCGCGCGCCAGTCGTCCTGGGTGGGCACGGCGATGCCGGCCTCGGAGAAGAGGCGGGAGACGCGCTCGGTGGCGGGCGCCCACTCCTTCTCGGTGTAGGTGTCGAAGAACTCGCCCGAGGCGTACTTCGAGTCGGCGAAGCCCTCGAAGGTCGTGCCGCGCTCGATGGAGATGCTGTTCGACGCGCGCAGGGCGTGGAAGAGCACCGAGTAGAAGTAGATGTTGGTGAAGTCGATGCCCTCCTCGGATCCGTAGTGGATCCGCTCGCGGGCGAGGTAGCCGTGCAGGTTCATCTGGCCGAGGCCGATGGCGTGCGACTTGTCGTTGCCGTCCTCGATGGAGCGCACCGAGGTGATGTGCGACTGGTCGGACACCGAGGTGAGGCCGCGGATCGCGGTCTCGATGGTGCGGCCGAAGTCGGGCGAGTCCATCGTCAGCGCGATGTTCAGCGAGCCGAGGTTGCAGGAGATGTCCTTGCCGATGCTGTTGTAGGAGAGGTCCTCGTTGTAGGTCGTGGGGGTGTTGACCTGGAGGATCTCGGAGCACAGGTTGGACATGTTGATGCGGCCCTTGATCGGGTTCGCCTTGTTCACCGTGTCCTCGAACACGATGTAGGGGTAGCCCGACTCGAACTGGATCTCCGCGATGGTCTGGAAGAACTCGCGCGCCGAGATCTTGGTCTTCTTGATGCGCGGGTCGTCGACCATCTCGCGGTACTTCTCGGAGATCGAGATGTCGCCGAAGGGCAGGCCGTAGACGCGCTCGACGTCGTACGGCGAGAAGAGGTACATGTCCTCGTTGTTCTTCGCGAGCTCGAACGTGATGTCGGGCACGACGACGCCGAGGGAGAGCGTCTTGATGCGGATCTTCTCGTCGGCGTTCTCGCGCTTGGTGTCGAGGAAGCGCAGGATGTCCGGGTGGTGCGCCGAGAGGTACACCGCTCCCGCACCCTGGCGGGCGCCGAGCTGGTTCGCGTAGCTGAAGCTGTCCTCGAGGAGCTTCATCACGGGGATGATGCCCGAGGACTGGTTCTCGATCTGCTTGATCGGCGCGCCGGCCTCGCGGATGTTGGAGAGCGAGAGGGCGACGCCGCCGCCGCGCTTGGAGAGCTGCAGCGCGGAGTTGATGCCACGGGCGATCGACTCCATGTTGTCCTCGATGCGGAGGAGGAAGCAGGAGACCAGCTCGCCGCGCTGCGCCTTGCCCGTGTTGAGGAAGGTGGGGGTCGCGGGCTGGAAGCGGCCGGCGACGATCTCCTCGACGAGGGCGATCGCGAGCTTCTCGTCGCCCTGGGCGAGGCCGAGGGCCGACATGACGACGCGGTCCTCGAAGCGCTCGAGGTAGCGCTTCCCGTCGAAGGTCTTCAGCGTGTACGACGTGTAGTACTTGAAGGCGCCGAGGAAGGTCGCGAAGCGGAACTTCTTCGAGTAGGCGAGGTCGTTCAGCTCCTGGATGAAGTCGAACGAGTACTGGTCGAGGACGGCCTTCTCGTAGTACTCCTTCTCGACCAGGTAGTCGAGGCGCTCCTTGAGGGAGTGGAAGAAGACGGTGTTCTGGTTGACGTGCTGCAGGAAGTACTCGCGCGCCGCCTCGCGGTCCTTGTCGAACTGGATCTCCCCGTTCGGGCCGTACAGGTTCAGCATCGCGTTGAGCGAGTGGTAGTCCATCTGCGCGGCGTCCCGGGGGGCGTCGATCACTGCTGCGTCCAAAACGAGTCCAATCCTTCGTCGACGGCGCGGACGTCGTCGGGTGTGCCGAATACTTCGAAACGGTAGAGATGCGGCACCTCGCACTTGCGGGCGATGATGTCGCCGGCGAGGCAGTAGGCCTCGCCGAAGTTGGTGTTGCCGGCGCCGATGACGCCGCGGAGCAGGGCGCGGTTGCGCGGGACGTTCAGGAAGCGGATGACCTGCTTGGGGACCGCTCCCCCGCCGTTGCCCCCGCCGTAGGTGGGGAGCACGAGCACGTACGGCTCGTCGACGTGGAGCGTGTCGACCGCGGCCCCGTCCCGCCGGGAGTGCAGGGGGATCTGCTGCGCGGGCCGCCCGAGCTTCTGCATGAAGCGGTGGGTGTTGCCCGAGCTGCTCGAGAAGTACACGAGTCCGCTCATCGCGCGCCTCCCCCGTCCTTCCGTCGTCCGCCCTCGCGGGCGCTTGCGGACCCGCTCACGCGGATCCTCCGCCGGCCCGGGGCAGAACCTGCGCACCCGGACCGGCGAAGCTGTGTGCTCTGCTCCTGCCGCTGCATCACCGTCAGCACCTGATCTGAGGCGGCTGGACGGTGAGCTGCAAGGCGGAGGAGGAAGCCGTAGCGGCGCTACGGCGCCCGACGACAACGCCGCAGATCGCCGTTCAGACGGCTCAGAGAGCGGAGATCTTGTCGGGGCGGAAGCCGGACCAGTGATCGTCGTCCGTGATGACGACCGGCGCCTGGAGGTAGCCGAGGGCCTTGACGGCGTCGAGGGCCTTCTCGTCGACGGAGAGGTCGAAGATCTCGTAGTCGATGCCCTTGCTGTCGAGGGCCCGGTAGGTCGCGGTGCACTGCACGCAGGAGGGCTTGGTGTAGACCGTCACAGCCATGGGTGTCGTCCTTTCGGAAGGAGGTGTCCCGAGGGCCGGATCCGGTGCCGCGCCGGGGGTCCGGGCGGGCGGGGAGGCGGTCGTGGGGAGTTCTGATGTGGAGTGGTGCGGGGCGCTCGGAGACCGGGCGGCGGTGCCGGTGGGCCTCTCGGCCCGACCTGCTCAGCAATACTACATATAGTGGGCGGCCCGGCGGCAGCCCACTAGGAGTAGTAGTTACATCCGTGTAGTTGTCCACCGGTCCTCCCCCGATCCATCCACAGGCCGGGGCCCGCGGACCCGCGGAAGGACGCGGATCTTCCGGAGTTATCCACCGCTGTGGACAGTCGCGATCCGTTCCCTGGGTACAACGCTCCCCGGCGTGTCGGCATGCCCGACATGCGGGGATCCGGACGCACTCCGACCACTACATCTGGGGGTCGTCGCGCGTCGCGGGCCATACGTCGACGCTACGGCCGACCACCGACATCGGCGGCTCCGCGGGCGGGCTGCAAACTGGTCGCGGCGGCGGGGCGGACGGGACCGCGAGGACGGCGCACCACGGGCCGCGCGAGGCCTCACGACGGGTGATCAGGCGGCGCGCGCGAGCTCCGCCGCGACCGCCCGCAGGTGCGGCAGCGGGTCGGCGATGGCCGCCGCCGCCGACCCCGCCGCCTCGGTGAGGGAGCCCGCCGCGGCGAACGCGGTGGTCGGCGCCTGGATCGCTCCGGCGACCAGCATCGTGCGGGCGCCCGCCGCCTCCGCCAGCCCGAGCAGGTAGGAGGGGACCTTGCCCGCCATCGACTGCGCGTCGAAGCGCCCCTCGCCCGTGAGCACGACGTCCGCACCCGCGACGAGGGCCGGGAGCCCGAGCGCCTCGCCGACCGCGGCCGAGCCGGGGGCCAGGCGCGCGCCCCAGGCGAGCAGGCCGAAGCCGGTGCCGCCGGCCGCGCCGGTGCCGGCCTCCTCCGGATCCGCGTCGAGGTGCGCGGCGAGGTGGCGCAGGCCGTCGTCGAGGCGGAGGACGTCGTCGAGGGTCGCGCCCTTCTGCGGTCCGAAGACGTGCGCGGCCCCGGAGTCGCCGAGCAGCGGGTTGGTGACGTCGCTGAGGATCCGGGCGCCGCCGACGGGGACGGGGCGCAGCGCGTGCCGGTCGACGACCGCGAGCTCGTGCAGGGCGCCGCCGCCGTCGCCGAGGTCGTGCCCGGACACGGTGAGGAAGCGCGCGCCGAGCTCGCGCAGCGCTCCGACTCCGCCGTCGGTCGAGGAGCTGCCGCCGATCGCGAGCAGGAGCGCCTGCGCGCCGGCGTCGAGCGCGGCGGCGATCACCCGGCCGAAGCCGCGGGTGTGCGCGGTGAGCGGGCGCAGCGGATCGAGCAGCGTGATGCCGCTCGCGGAGGCGAGCTCGACCACAGCGGTGCCGTCCGGCAGCAGCAGCCAGGCCGTCTCGACGGGGCGGTCGTCGGGCCCGACCACGGTGAGCGCGTGGCGCTCCGCCTCCGGCACCGCGACCGCGAACGCGTCGACCGTGCCCTCGCCGCCGTCAGCCATCGGAGCGAGCACCAGCTCGTCGTCCGGCCGCACACCGCGCCAGCCCTCGGCGAGCGCCTCCGCCACCTCGACGGCGGTCGCCGACCCCTTGAAGGAGTCGGGCGCGATGATCACTCTCAGGGCTCCGCTGCTCATGCGCTCCAGTCTGGCAGCGGTGCGCCCGGCCCCGAACAGACCGCGAATGGACGCTCGATGGGGTCCGCGCGTGACCCAGGACCCCTTCCGCCGCCATTCGCTCGCCTCCTGTGGAGAACGAGAGCGGGTATCTCCAGCCCTCGGGCAGGATGGCGCGATGCCGCGGCCCGCACCCCTCCCTCCCGCGCTCGCGGGGCGGGCGTTCTCGGTGCAGGAAGCGCTGGCAGCGGGGGTCGGGATCGAGCGGCTGCGCGCGAGTGATCTCGAGGCGCCGTTCCGGGGAGTCCGCGTTCCCCGAGGCCAGGCCGTGACCGTGGTGCAGCGCGCTCGCGCCTACGCGACCGTCATGGACGGATCGGTCTTCTGCGGCATCACCGCCGCCCGGCTGTGGCCGCTCGATCTGCCGCGGGAACCGCCCGGCGAGCCGCTGCACGTCGCGGTGCGGCCGCCGGCCCATGCGCCGCGCGGACGCGGTCTCGTCGGCCACTCCCTCGGCGACCCCCGGCTGCGCGCCGTCCGCCGCGGCGGGCTCCTCCTCGCGGACGGAGCGAGTCTCTTCCTCCAGCTCGCCTCGGTGCTGTCGCTGGAGGACCTCGTCGCCGTCGGGGACGCGCTGGTGCTGGCCCCCGTCCGGCCTCAGCCGGGGCGGCCGTGGGTTCCGCTGCGCGAGTTGCGGAGGCGGGTCGAGGGTCACGAGGGACGCGGAGCCCGCGCGGTCCGACATGCGCTGGAGCTCGTCCGCGAGGGTGCGGAGTCGCGCCGCGAGACCCTCCTGCGCCTCGCGCTCGCGGCCGCCGGTCTCCCCGAGCCCGAGCTGCAGGCGGAGCTCGTCGACGCCGACGGGAGGATCGGGCGGGTCGATCTGCTGTTCCGCCGATGGCGGGTGGTCGTCGAGTACGAGGGCGACCACCATCGCACCGACCGCGCGCAGTGGGACCGCGATCTGATCCGCTACGAGCGCCTCGCCGCCGTGGGGTGGACCGTCGTGCGCATCGCCTCCGCCTCCTTCGACGCGGACCGCTCCGGCTGCACGGACCGCGTCCGCCGCGCCCTGCTGGCCGGCGGCTGGCGCCCGTCGCGCTGACTGCACTCGACCGCCAGGGCCACTCGCAGATCGCCTCGCGAGCAGTTCCACGAACAGACGCCGACCGGCCTCCGGCGTGCGCGCACAGCCCGTTCTGCGTCCACTCGCCTGCCACGCGCCGCACGAGAGGACGCGAACAGGGGGCCGCCACTCGCGCACGCCCCGGCATGCGTCCACTCGCGGATCGATCCGCAGCCGCCTCCTCGAAGAGACGCGACATGGGGTCCGCCTCGTGCGCACACCCCCGCACGCGTCCACTCGACGGCCCCGGCCCGCGCGAATGGACCCGAACAGGGCGTGGGCGGACGCTCAGACCCCGTCGCGCGCCGGATGGCCGCGGACGCGGCCCAGGCTCGAGCCGCAGGGGCCGCGCTCCGGCGAACCGCCCGCGGGTCTCCGCGCGGTGAGCCGCAAGGCGGAGGAGGGCGCGATACCGGCGGTATCGCAACCGACGACAACGCCGCGGATCGCCGTGCGGAAGCCGAACCGCCCGCGGGTCTCCGCGCTGTGAGCCGCAAGGCGGAGGAGGGCGCGATACCGGCGGTATCGCAACCGACGACAACGCCGCAGGCGGCCGTGCGGAAGCCGAACCGCCCGCGGGTCTCCGCGCGGTGAGCCGCAAGGCGGAGGAGGGCGCGATACCGGCGGTATCGCAACCGACGACAACGCCGCGGATCGCCGTGTGGAGAGGCGCGAGCCTACGTGGGAAGGGACAGGCGGAAGCCGCGCTTGATCACGGTGGCGACGAGGCGCGGCTCGGGCAGGGCCTGGCGGAGGCGGCTGATGGCGACGTCGACGGCGTGGTCGTCGAGGGGCTCGGGGGCGGCGGCGGCGAGGACGGCGCGGGCGACGGTGGCGCCCTCGGCGGCGACCAGGGTGCGGAAGAGGGCGAGGGCGACGGGGGTGAGGGCGACGCGGGTGCCCGCGAGCACGGCGTGCCGGCCGCGCAGCTCGAGGGGGCCGAAGTCGGTGTCGATGCGGGGGGCGGACTGCTCGAGGTGCTCGCAGGTGAGGCGGATGAGCGCGCCCATCCGGAAGCGGTCGGGGACGATCGGCAGGATCTGCGCCTCGACGAGCGGGGCGGCGGTGACCGGGCCGACGGCGGCCGCGACGACGGTCTCGCGGAAGGCGGCCTGGAGCTCGTCGAGCCGGCCGGCCGCCTCCGCGACGGTGAACAGCGCCTCGACGGCGGGCGCGCTGGTGAAGGTGACGGCGTCGAGGCCGCCGCAGCAGATCGCCTCGATGAGCCGGAGGACGCGGGCCGAGTCCTCGTGGGCGCTCCAGCGGTAGGGGGCGGCGGTGAGGACGGTCGCGCCGGCGTCGGTGAGGCGCTGCAGCTGCGCCGGGTCGGTGAAGCCGTGCAGCTGGACGGCGACGGTGCGGCCGGCGGCGCCCTCGCGCAGGGCCAGGTCGACGAGGGAGGTGGTGGTCTCGCGCTCGCTCATGCCGTGGTCGTCGAGGCCGGCGGCGCGGATCGCCCCGCGCGCCTTCGGGCCGCGGACGAGGATCCGGGCGTCGGAGAGCGCGTCGGTCAGGTCGTCGCCGAGGCCGGCGGCGTCGGCCGCCTCGAGCCAGCGGCGCATGCCGTAGGAGGTGGTCGCGAGCAGCACGTCGGGGCGGGCGGCGACGATCGCGCGGGTCTCCGCCTCGAGGACGCCCTCGGTGTCGACGCCGCGCATCCGGATGGTCGGCGCGTGTGTGACGTCGGCGCCGCGGCGCTCGAAGGCGGCGATCAGGTCCTCGGAGCGGCGGTCGGAGGTGACGCCGATGCGGAAGCCGACGAGCTGGTCGGCCCGGAAGCCGGGCGACGCGGCGTCGGCGTCGGGCCCGTCGGCGCCGGGAGCGGCGGTCGCGACAGCACCGGTCGCCTCGCCGCTCGCCTCGGTGCCGGTCATCAGCGGCCCCCTCGGGCGGTCACAGGGTGAGCGCATCGACCGCGCGGGCGATGCTCTCGGGATCCTGAGCATCATCGCACGCCGCCTGGCGCACGACCTCGCCGATGACGATGACCGCGGGCGAGCGCGGCGCCAGCTCGGCGAGCAGGCCGAGCACCCCGCCGACCGAGGAGACCGTGGTGCGCTGGGCGTGCGACCAGCCGCGCTCGACGATCGCCAGCGGCATGCCGGCCGGCATCCCCGCGCGCTGCAGCCCCGCGACGAGGTGCGGGAGCGTGTTCACGCCCATCAGCACGACCAGCGTCCCGCCGAGCCCGGCCAGGTGGCCGAGCTCCTCCTCGCTGAACGGCGCGTGGCCCGAGACCACGGTGAACGCGCGGCTCACCTCGCGGTGGGTGACGGGGATGCCGGCCGCGGCGGGCACCGAGATCGCGCTGGTGACGCCGGGGACGATCGTGAACGGGACGCCGGCGACGCGGCAGGCGCGCACCTCCTCCGACCCGCGGCCGAAGACGAACGGGTCGCCGCCCTTCAGCCGGACGACGTCGAGCCCGTCGAGGGCGCGGGAGACCATCAGCCGCTCGATCTCGTGCTGCGGGACGGCGTGATGGCCGGGGGTCTTGCCGACGTCGATCAGCTCGGCGCCGGGCGCCCAGTGGGCGAGGCCGTCGTGCGGGCCGAGGCGGTCGAACAGCACGACGTCGGCCTCGCGGAGGGCCCGCTGCGCGGCGAGGGTCATCAGCTCGGGGTCGCCGGGTCCGCCGCCGACGATGCTCACGTGCCCGACGCGGCGGTGCGCGGCGGGCTCCTCGTCGACGACCCAGACGCCGTGCCGGGCGGCCTCCGCGGCCGCGGCCGCGCGGAGGGACGCGGCGCCCTCGACCCAGGCGAGCAGGGCGGGGCGGGCCGCGGGCAGGAGCGACGCGGAGGCGAGGCGCAGGCACAGTGCGTCGTCCGCGTCCCAGCGCTCCACGAGGACGCCGGCCGCGCGGTAGCGGGCGAGGACGCGGCGGGTGCCGACGACGCTGCCGACGACGAGGACGCGGCGGCCGGTGAGATCGACGGAGAGCTGCATCACGCCTCCGATCCGGGAGCGGAGGGAGCGAACGGCGCGAGCGGCGCGGGTGCCGGCACCGACGCCGACGGCCCCACGACCGACACCGCGCCCGGCCCGATCGGGATCGACGTCCCGGCCACGAGCACCGGCCCGTCCGAGCGCTCGTCGCGCCCCGCCGGCCGGCTCTGCCCGCGCTCGCGCACGGTGCTCACCCGCGGATCCGCGGTGTCGGGCGCGTTGACGAAGGAGCGGAAGCGGCGGAGCCGGTCCGGGTCCGCGAGCGTCGCCGCCCACTCGTCCACGTAGGTGTCGACGTGGGTGGCCATCGCCGCCTCCAGCTCGGCCGCGATCCCGAGCGAGTCCTCGCAGACCACCTCCTTGACGTGGTCGAGGCCGCCGGGCAGGTCCTCCTGCCAGCGCGCGGTCCGCTGCAGCCGCTCGGCGGTGCGGACGTAGTACATGACGTAGCGGTCGATGTAGCGGACCAGGGTCTCGTCATCGAGGTCCTGCGCGAGCAGCTGCGCGTGGGCGGGCTGGTAGCCGCCGTTGCCGCCGACGTAGAGGTTCCAGCCGGTGTCGGTCGCGATCACGCCGATGTCCTTCCCGCGCGCCTCGGCGCACTCCCGGGCGCAGCCGCTGACCCCGAGCTTGAACTTGTGCGGCGAGCGCAGGCCGCGGTAGCGCTCCTCCAGGAAGATCGCCATGCCGACAGCGTCCTGCACGCCGTAGCGGCACCAGGTCGAGCCGACGCAGGACTTCACGGTGCGCAGCGACTTGCCGTAGGCCTGGCCCGACTCCATCCCGGCGTCGACGAGGATGCGCCAGATCTCGGGGAGCTGCTCGAGGCGGGCGCCGAACATGTCGATCCGCTGGCCGCCGGTGATCTTCGTGTACAGGCCGTAATGCTCGGCGACCTCGGCGATCACCTTGAGCTTCGCCGGCGTGATCTCGCCGCCCGGCACCCGCGGGACGACGGAGTAGGTGCCGTCCTTCTGCATGTTGGCGAGCGCGCGGTCGTTGGTGTCCTGGAGCGGCGCCTGGCCGGCGTCGAGGATGTAGCCGTTGGTCTGGGTCGCGAGCACGGAGGCGATCACCGGCTTGCAGACGTCGCAGCCCAGGCCCGAGCCGAAGCGCTCCATCACCTGCTCGGCCGAGGACAGGCCGAGGATCCGGACCGACTCGAACAGCTCGCTCCGGCTGAGCGAGACGTGCTCGCAGAGCGCGCGCGACACCTCGACGCCGGCGCGGGTCAGCTCGGTGTCGAGCAGCTTCTTCACCAGCGGCACGCAGGAGCCGCACTGGGTGCCGGCGCGGGTGCAGGCCTTCAGCGGGCCGAGCTCGGTGCAGCCCTCGCCGATCGCGTGGCGGACGTCGCCGACCGAGACGTTGTTGCAGGAGCAGAGCTGGGCGTCGTCGGGCAGGTCGCCCGAGGGCGCCTCTCCGCCGGCCGCCGCGAGGTAGGCGCTGGGCTCCGCGGGCAGCTCGCGGCCGAGCAGCGGGCGGAGCGAGGAGTAGGGCCCCGCGTCGCCGACGAACATGCCGCCCAGCAGGGTGCGCGCGTCGTCCGAGACGACGATCTTCTGGTAGAGCCCGCGAGCGGGATCGGCGTAGACGACCTCGAGCGCCCCCTCTCCCGCGCCGAGCGCGTCGCCGAAGCTGGCGACCTCGACCCCGGAGAGCTTGAGCTTGGTCGCGTCGTCGACGCCGGGGAAGGTCGCGTCGCCGCCGAGCAGGCGGTCGGCGACGACCTCGGCCATCGCGTTGGCCGGGGCGACGAGGCCGACGGTCCGGCCGTCGATCGCGGCGACCTCGCCGATCGCCCAGACGTGCGGGCGGCTGGTGCGGCAGGCCTCGTCGACGACGACGCCGCCGCGGGGCGCGACCTCGATGCCGACCGCGCGGGCGAGCTCGTCGCGCGCCGTGATGCCGATCGAGAACACGACCATGTCGGCGCCGATGCTGGTGCCGTCGGTCATCGTCACGCCGAGCACCGTGCCCTGCGGTGAGGTGAGGACGGCGGTGGGGCGGTTGCCGAGGTGCAGGGTGACGCCCTGCGCGGCGATGATGCGGCCGAGCGCCTGCCCCGCGCCCTCGTCGAGCTGGGCGCTCATCAGCCAGCGGCCGGAGTGGATCAGCGCGGTGCGCGCGCCGAGCCGGTGCGCGCCGCCCGCGGCCTCGAGACCGAGGAGGCCGCCGCCGACGACGACCACGCTCGCCGGGCGGCCGCGGCGGGCGCGGAAGGCGGCGAGGTCGGTGACGAGTCCGTCGACGTCCTCGAGGGTGCGGTAGACGCGGCCGTGCTCGGCGCCCTCGATCGGCGGCACGGTGGCGGAGGAGCCGGTGGCCAGCACGATCTCGTCGCCCTCGAACCAGCGGCCGTCGGCGAGCTGCACGCGGCAGTGCTCCGGGTCGAGCGCCACGACGCGGGAGGAGGTGACGAGCGTCGCCGACTCCCAGAGCGCGCCGTCGCCGAGGGTGAGATCGGTCATTCCCTCGAGGCGCTTCGAGAGGGCGACGCGGTCGTAGGGGTGGTGCGCCTCCTCGCCGAAGACGGTGATCGCGAGGGCGGTGGCGCCGGCGCGGGCGACGAGCGCGTCGACCAGGCGGTGGGCGGCGGGGCCGGCGCCGACGACGAGCACGCGTCGGGGGCCGGTGGGGATCGCTCCTCGGGATGTCATGGGCTCCACCGTAGGCAGGCGCGGTTTCGCCCCCGTTGCCCCTGCGTAACGTCGTGTGACCGACCTCTCACGACAGCGGACCGGCATCGTGAGGGCTTCGTTACGCCCGTGACTCCGGAGGGGTGCTCCCGCGAAACCTGCGCTCTCTACCGTGGGGCTCACCGCCGCCGACCGGCCGCGGGCAGCACTCCTCTCGGAAGGCGGGACGATGACCCTCCTCGATCAGCAGGTCCCGGCCCGCACTGCGCCGGCCGGCACCGAGTGGGCCGGCCCCGCGCCGGCCGCGACCTGGGTCCCCGTCTGCGACCGGCTCGAACTGGAGCCGCTCTGGGGCGAGGCCGCGCTCGTCGGCGGCGTGCAGCTCGCGCTGTTCCTCCTCCCCGACGGCCGCGTCTTCGCCGTCTCGAACCTCGACCCGGCGACCGGCGCGGCCGTGCTCTCCCGCGGCATCGTCGGCTCCCGCGCGGTGGACGGCGTGCAGCGGGCGACGATCGCCTCGCCCCTGCACAAGGACGTCTTCGACCTCGAGACGGGCGTCTGCTACACCTCGCCGCGGCTGCACCTCGCCACCTGGAGCGTGCGGGAGACGGGCGGTGTGATCGAGGTCGCCCAGCGGACCGCGCTGGTCTGCGCCTCGCACGGCACCTCCGACGACGACGGCCGCACCGCGGTCGCCGCGCTGGTCCAGGCGGTCCGCGAGGCGAACCCCGCAGCGGATGTGCTCGACTCCTTCGTCGACGTGCAGCAGCCCGACGTGCCGGCCTCCCTCGGCACGCTCGAGCCCGACCGCCCGGCCGTCGTCGTGCCGCTGCTGCTCTCGGCCGGCTACCACGTGCACGTCGACCTCGCCGAGGCCGCGGCGGAGGCGGAGCGCCCCGTCCGCGTGAGCGGAGCCCTCGGCCCGGACCCGCGGCTCGCCCGCGTCCTCGCCCGCCGCCTCCGCGAGGCCGGTCTCGCGGACGGCGACCGCGTCGTGCTGGCCGCGGCCGGCTCGAGCGACGCCGGCGCGGTCGCCGACTGCTGGGCCACCGGCCGCCTCCTGGCCGCCGAGCTCGGCCGCGACGTCGCCGTGTCCTTCATCTCGGCCGCCGAGCCGCGCGTCTTGGAGGCGGTAACCGCCGAGCGCGCCGCCCACCCCGGCGCCCGCGTGCTCGTCTCCACCTACCTCCTCGCCCCCGGCTACTTCGCCTCGCTCGCCGCCTCGGCGGGGGCCGACCTCGCCACCGCCCCGCTGCTCACCGCCGTCGACCCGCCCGCGCGCGAGCTGGTCGACATCGTCTCCGAGCTCTTCGGCCGCAGCGCGTAAGCGCCCGGCCGCTCGACCTTCTCTCCCCGCACACCCCCCCGCTCTCTCTCCCCGCTCTCTCGCCCCGCACTCTCTTCGGCGCGCCCGCGCCCACTCCCCGGAGGATCCGATGACTGCTGCACCGCCCACCACCGCCCCCGCCACCACCGGCCCCGCGACGACCGCCCCGTCGGGCCTCACCCGCCGCCCCGGCCGCTGGATCGACGGCTGGAACCCCGAGGACCCCGCGCAGTGGCAGGCGGAGGGGCGCCGGGTCGCCGGCCGCAACCTGCGCTGGTCGATCTTCGCCGAGTTCCTCGGCTTCGTCGTCTGGCAGCTCTGGTCGGTCGTGGTCGTCCAGCTGCCCGCGGCGGGCTTCGACTTCAGCACCGGCGAGATCTTCTGGCTGATCTCGATGCCGAGCCTCGTCGGCGCGACGCTGCGGATCCCGTACACCTTCATGGTCCCCCGCTTCGGCGGGCGGAACTGGACGATCGTCTCGGCCGGCCTGCTGCTCATCCCGAGCATCGGACTCGCGCTCGCGGTGGGGAACCCGGACACGCCCTTCGGCGTGATGCTCCTGGTCGCGGCGCTGGCCGGCTTCGGCGGCGGCAACTTCGCCAGCTCGATGGCCAACATCACCTTCTTCTACCCGCACGCCCAGAAGGGCTACGCGCTCGGCCTGAACGCCGCGGGCGGCAACCTCGGCGCCTCGGTGGCGCAGCTGATCGTCCCGATCGCCGTCACGATCGGCGCCGCGGCCACGGTGAACCTGCCGCTCGCCGGCCTCATCTGGGTGCCGCTGATCATCGTCGCGATGATCGGGGCCTGGAAGCGGATGGACAACCTCTCGACCGCGAAGGCCGACGTCGCCGCCTCCCTCGCCGCGCTGCGCGAGCCGCACCTCTGGCTGCTCGCGGTGCTCTACATCGGCACCTTCGGCTCGTTCATCGGCTTCGCGGGCGTCTTCCCGAAGCTGATCGCCGACACCTTCCCCGAGTTCTCCCAGTTCTCCGTCGGCTCCGCGACGCTGACCCTCGCCTTCCTCGGCGCCCTCGTCGGCTCGCTCTCCCGGCCGTACGGTGGCCGTCTCGCCGACCGCTTCGGCGGCGCACCCGTGACGATCGCCGCGTTCGTCGCCATGGGCGCCGGCATCCTCTTCGTCATCGCGACGCTGCCGCTCGGCAGCTTCTGGCTCTTCCTCGTCGGCTTCCTCGTGCTGTTCGCCTCGGCAGGCATCGGCAACGGCGCGACCTACCGGATGATCCCGACCGTCTTCGCCCTGCGCGCCCGGCAGAAGGGTGACGACGGGGTCGGCGCGCAGCGCACCGCGGCCGCGGCCCTCGGCCTGATCTCGGCGATCGGCGCGTACGGCGGCTTCGTCATCCCGCAGCTGCTCGGCTACTCGAAGACGACCTTCGGCGACTACACGACGGCGCTCGGCTGGTTCGTCGCGGCCTACGCGGTGATGCTCGCGATCACGGCGGGCGTCTACCTCCGCCTGGCCGCGAAGACCGGGACCCGGATCTGACGATGACCGCCGCTCCCGCCCCGACCGACTCGCACTGCCCGTACTGCGCCCTGCAGTGCGCGATGACGCTGACCCGGATCGACGACCCGACGCCGGTGAGCATCGCGGGGCGGGAGTTCCCGACCAACCGGGGCGGGCTCTGCGCGAAGGGCTGGACGGCCGCGGAGCTGCTCGCGAGCGGGCAGCGACTGCGCGCTCCGCTGATGCGCGGGTCGGACGGCACCTTCGTCGAGGTCTCCTGGGACGAGGCGCTCGACGCGGTCGCGGCGGCCGTCACGAAGGCTCAGGAGCGGCACGGAGCGGACGCGGTCGCGGTCTTCGGCGGCGGCGGGCTGACCAACGAGAAGGCCTACCAGCTGGGGAAGTTCGCCCGAATCGCGCTCGGCAGCTCGCGGATCGACTACAACGGCCGCTTCTGCATGTCCTCGGCCGCCGCCGCCGGCAACCGGGCCTTCGGTGTCGACCGCGGGCTGCCGTTCCCGGTGACCGACCTCGACGAGGCCGACACGATCCTGCTGCTGGGCTCGAACGTCGCGGCGACCATGCCGCCCTTCCTGGCGCACCTGGCCGGGGCGCGCTCGCGCGGCGGGCTGATCGTCGTCGATCCGCGCCGCTCCGCCACCGCCCGGCTCACCGAGGACGGCGCCGGACTGCACCTGCAGCCGGCGCCCGGCACCGACCTCGCGCTGCTGCTCGGCCTCACCCACCTCGTGCTCGCCGAGGAGCTGGCCGACCGCGACTACCTCGCCGCGCGCACGACCGGGTTCGACGCGGTGCGCCGCAGCGTCGCGTCCTGGTGGCCCGAGCGCACCGCCTCCGTCACGGGCGTGCCGGCCGAGCTGCTCCGCCGCGCCGCCCGCCGCCTCGCCACCGGTCGCGCCTTCGTGCTGACCGGCCGCGGGGTCGAGCAGCACGTGGACGGCACCGACACCGCGACCGCCTCGATCAACCTCGCGCTCGTGCTCGGGCTGGTCGGGCGGCCGGGCTCCGGCTACGGCACTCTCACCGGCCAGGGCAACGGCCAGGGCGGCCGCGAGCACGGGCAGAAGGCCGACCAGCTGCCCGGCTACCGCTCGATCCGCGATCCGGAGGCGCGTCGGCACGTCGCCGGTGTGTGGGGCGTGGATCCGTCGACGATCCCCGGGCCGGGGCTGCCGGCCGTCGCACTCCTCGCCGAGCTCGGCCGCTCGGTGCACTGCCTGCTCGTGCACGGCTCGAACGTGGTCGTCTCGGCGCCCGACGTCGACGCGGTGCGGGCCGGGCTCTCCGCGCTGGACACGCTGGTCGTCTGCGACTTCTTCCTCTCCGAGACCGCGGCGCTGGCCGACATCGTGCTGCCCGTGCCGCAGTGGGCCGAGGAGGAGGGGACGATGACCTCGCTCGAGGGCCGCGTCCTGCGCCGCCGCCGCGCGCTCGACCCGCCCGCCGGCGTCCGCAGCGAGCTATGGATCCTGAGCGAGCTCGCCCGCCGCCTCGCCGCGCCGTCGACCTGGTCGACCGACCCGGCGGAGGTGTTCGACGAGCTGGCCCGCGCCTCGGCCGGCGGCGTCGCGGACTACTCCGGGCTCTCGCACGCGCTGCTCGACACCGGGATCGCCGCGTACTGGCCGTACCCCGTCGGCAGCACCGGCACACCGCGGCTCTTCGGCGAGCGCTTCGGCCACGCCGACGGCCGGGCCAGGATGGTCGCCGTCAGCACCGCTCCCCCGGCGCCGGTCGACGTCGGCGCCGAGCTGACGCTGACCACCGGCCGCTACCTCCAGCAGTACCAGTCGGGCACGCAGACCCGCCGGGTCGCCGAGCTCGACGCGGCGCGGCCCGAGGCGCGGCTGGAGATCCACCCGGCCACCGCCTCCCGGCTCGGCGTCCGCGACGGAGGACCGGTCTCGGTCGGCAACGCGCGCGGAGTGGTGCGGGCACGGGCGAGCGTCACGGCCGACATCCGGCACGACACGGTCTTCCTGCCGTTCCACTACGCGGGCGAGCAGTGCGCCAACCTGCTGACCGAGGCGGTCGTCGATCCGATCTCCTCGATGCCGGAGTTCAAGCGGACGCGGGTCTGGATCCGCGCGGAAGGGGTGCTCGATGCCTGAGCCGATGACGGCCGAGAACGGGATCGCCGCGCCCGAGCGGGTCGTCCTGCTCGGCTACGGGCCGGTGGGCGCGCGCTTCGTCGAGGAGCTGCTGCCGGCCGTCCGCGCCGGTTCGGTCGCACTGACCGTCGTCGGCGCGGAATCCGCCGACGCCTACAACCGCGTGCTGCTCGCCGAGTACGCCGTCGGGCGGGCGACCCGTGAGCGCCTCGACCTCGGTGACCGCGCCACGGCCGAGGGCGCCGGCGTGGTCTTCCGGCTCGGTGCCGCCGCCGTCGGCCTCGACCGCGCGCGCGGGGTCGTCCGCCTGCACGACGACGAGCGGCTCGCCTACGACCGCCTGGTCTTCGCGACCGGCGCCCGGGCGAACGTGCCGACCCTCGCCGGGATGGAGCGCTCGCGGCGCGACCGGCGGGTGCGCTCGGCGCTGCCCGCGACGCTCGATCAGGGCGCGAGCCCGCTGCCCGAGCGCGTCGTCGCGCTGCGCGACCTCGACGACGCGCACGTCGTGCTCGACGCGGTGCGCGCCCGCTCCCGCATCGTGGTGCTCGGCGCCGGAGTGTTGGGGGTCGAGTTCGCGCTCGCCGCCGCCGAGCAGGGCGCCGACGTCGTGGTCGTGTATCACGGCGACATCCCGATGGGGCGGAACCTCGATCACGGCGGCGGGCGGATGCTCGCCGCGGCCGCCCGCGCCGCCGGCGTCGACATGGTGTCGCACGCCCGCTCGGAGAGCATCCTGCTCGCCCACGACGACCTCGGCCGCGCGCACTTCCAGGCGCTGGTCTGCGCGGACGGCAAGCAGATCGAGGGCGACCTGCTCGTGCTCTCCTGCGGTGTCGGGGCGCGCACCGAGCTCGCGGCGAGCGCCGACCTCGCGGTCTCGACCGGGATCCTCGTCGACGAGCACCAGCGCAGCTGGACGGACCCGCGCGTCTTCGCGATCGGCGACTGCGCTCACGTCGCGGCCCGCGGCTCGGCGCTGCCGGACGGGCGTGTGCCGGGCGGGCCGAGCGGCCTGATCGGCCCGGGCTGGCAGCAGGCCGACCGCCTCGCGGCCCGCATCGCGGCGGAGGCGGTGGGCCGCCTCGCCGACGAGCGCGTGCCGGCCGCGCGCCCCGCCGTGGTGATGCTGAAGGCCGAGGGCGTCGACCTGGTGGCGGGCGGCGATCCGACGGCCGAGCCCTGGGACGCCTGCGACGGCGCCCCGCACCCCGAGGTCACCGTCTGGGCCGACCCCGCCCGGGGCGGGTACGCCAAGCTCGTGACGGTCGGCGGGGTGCTGCGCGGCTTCGTCTCGGTCGGCCTGCCGCGGGTCGGCGCCGAGCTGACGCTGCTGTTCGAGCGCGGCTCCGAGCTGCCGGCCGACCGCTCGAGTCTGCTGCGGCTCGACGCTCCGGACGCGGGCGCGGCCCCGACCGGCGACCCGTTCGCTCCGGACGCGACGGTCTGCTGGTGCAACGGCGTCTCGGCCGGCACGATCGCGGACGCGGCGGCCGCGGGTCACGACACGGTCGCCTGCATCGGCTCGGCCACCCGCGCCGGCACCGGCTGCGGCGGCTGCACCGGCCGGATCGCGGAGCTCCTGGCCCGCACGGCCGTCCCGGCCTGACAGCCGTCCACGAGCGGACCCGTATCAGGCCCCGGTTCCCGCACGCACCCCGACGCCTGATCCGTTCGCCACTTCCTGCTGCTTCAGCCCCCGCAGAGCAGCAGAAAGTGCCGAACAGATCACCGCTCCCTGAGGCTCGCGGGCTCAGTCGGCGGCGTCCAGCGCCTCCGCCAGGCGGCGGGTCACCGCGCGCAGCTCGAGCTCGGCGCCGCGGACGCGCTCCTCGAGGTCGGCCGTCCGCGTCTCGCCGGCGGTGAGCAGGGGCGGCGTGACGGCCAGCGACTCCTCGGTCTCGCGGCGCAGCTCCGCCAGCGCGGCCCGGTCCTCGTCGAGGGCCGCGCGCAGCCCGGCCGTCTCGTCGCGCAGCGCCGCCGTCTCGGCGCGCACGGCCGCGAGCTCGTCCCGGAGCCCGGCCAGCTCGCCGCGGACCGCCGCGACCTCCTCGCGCACCTCCTCGGTGCGCAGCCGCGCCTGCTCGAAGTACGGGGCGACCATCCGGTGCACCGCCTCGCGCAGCGCGACGCCGCCCCGGCCGAAGCGGGTCGGCGCGGAGGCGGGGTCGGCCCTGAAGTCGTGGTCGTCGGTCATTCGTCGTCCCGTCCGGAGAAGCGGCGGTGGAGCACGTCCATCGCGCGGTGGTCCTTGTCCATGATCTCGGCCTCGAGGGCCGTGTCGGCGGCGCGCTCGGCGAGGCCCGGTCGCGAGCGGCGCTCCAGCGACCGCTCGAGCAGCTCGATCGAGCGCCCGAACGAGAGCGGTCCGCGGGCCGCCGCGCGCCCCCGCCGGCCGAGGGCCTCGAGGTCGGTCGCGCCGCTCACCACGTCGCTCATCGCCTCGAGCAGCGCCGGCGCCGAGCGGCGAATCTTGACGCAGTCGACCCCGTCGACGAGGAACTCGGCGACTCCGCTCGCGGCGGTCACGATCGGCACGCAGCCGGCCGCGGCCGCCTCCACCGGCGCGACGCCGAACGGCTCGCCCGCCCAGGTCGGGAAGAGGAAGGCGTCGGCGCGCCCGTGGGCGGCGAGCACCTCGTCGCGGGGGCGCGGGCCGTGGAAGGTCACGACGCCCTCGAGCCCCAGCGACTCGGCCTGCGCGCGGTAGCCGTCCACGTCGCCGTCGCCGTAGAGGTCGACCCGGAAGTCGCGGGTGCGCTCGGCGAGCGCGGCCGACGCCTCGAGCACGAGGTCGACGCCCTTGTGCTCGCCCAGCGACGCGGCGAAGGTGAAGCGCGTGACGCCGCCCTCGCGGTACGTCCGCGGGCCCTCGTCCTCGGGCACGACGACGCCGCGGCCGATCACCTCGACGTCGCCGAGCTGCAGCCCGCCCGCCTCGATCGTCTCGACGAGCGAGCGGCTCACGGCCACGATCTCGCCGCGGTCGAAGTGGTCGGCCCGATCCGCGCCGTAGACCGCGAGCACCTTCTCCGGCAGGCCGTCGACGAGCGCGTTCGGCGTGCGGTCGCCGAGGTTCCACAGCCACCCCGCCTCGACCCGGCGCAGCAGGTCGACGATCGCGAGCCCGCCGATCCCCAGCAGGTTGAAGGCCACCACGTGGGTCGGAGCGAAGTCGCGCAGCTCCTCGAGCAGGATGCGGGTGTTCTCGAACCGCGACACCGCGCTCTCGTGGTGCATCAGCCGGGCGATCTCGCCGCCGGTCTGCGGCAGCGGGAAGTAGGTGCGGAGGCTCAGGGTGCGGTGCACCTCGACGCCGGACGGCTCCGGCGGCAGGTAGGTCGGCGTGGTCAGCACCCGGACCTCGTGGCCGCGGGCGGCCATCGCCTCGGCGACGCGGGCGCAGGTCATCTCGTAGCCGCCGAGCACCTGCGGCGGGTAGAGGTTGCTGAGGAAGAGGAGTCTCATGCGCTCGCCCCCTGCCGGTCGGCGTCCGCTGCGATGCGGGCGGTGACCTCCGGCGTGTAGCTGGCGCCGGCCTGGCGGTCGTTGCCGCCGTCCCAGTAGTTGACGAGGTAGAGGCCGGTCTGCTGCGTCCGCGGGACGAACGGGAAGAGCTCGGCGGCCGGCTCGATCTGCGCGACGCGGTAGCCCGCGTCGACGGCGCGCACGTGCAGCCAGATGTCGTCGGCGTCGGGCGCGACCTCCCGGAAGGCGTCGCCGTGCTCAGCGATCGCGACCATCAGCTCGCTCGGGAACAGCTGCCCGGACACCGAGGTGCCGAAGACGTCGAAACCGGCCCGCGTGTCCGCGACGGGCGGCCAGCTCGTGTACGGAGCGACGACGCCGTCGGCGACCAGCACCCGGTGCGCGCGGTAGCAGAGCACCGTCTCGCGCGGGTAGCGCAAGCGGGCGTCGAGCAGACCCCGGAGCCAGCTGCGCGGGTAGACGATGTCGTCGTCGGAGGTGACCAGGTCGCGCTCCCCCGCCCGCCCGGAGAGCAGGTGCG
The DNA here is from genome assembly GCF_022815565.1 of Rathayibacter sp. VKM Ac-2926. Lineage (NCBI taxonomy): Bacteria > Bacillati > Actinomycetota > Actinomycetes > Micrococcales > Microbacteriaceae > Rathayibacter > Rathayibacter sp. VKM Ac-2926. Next base: position 255,063 of record NZ_JALGRS010000007.1, read on the forward strand.
GGTAGTACTTGGTGTGCACGCGGTAGCCGTCGACCAGCCGGATCTCGAGCCCGCGGCGGCGCAGGCGCTCGAGGCTCGCGGGCAGCGCGGTGAACAGCGCCGGGTCGTCCAGCCAGAGCACGAGCCGGGCCGGGCGGGCGGACCCGCGGGCGATCGACTCGATCGCGACGTGCACGCGCCGGATCCGCTCGCCGTGGGTCGTCATCGTGACGACGACCTCTCCGGCCGGGTCGACGACCGAGCGGCGCGAGACGCGGTTGGCGAGGTCGAGGCCGAGCAGCTCGCGCCGGAACGCGAGCGAGCGCGGGTGGTCGATCGGGCGGGCGGCCACGACCGCGGCGCGGCGCTCGCGGAGGCTCTGCGGCGCGGATCGGGCCCGGCGCGCGAGGCGGAGCAGGCGGGTGCGGGGGCGGAGCCGGGCCCCCAGCGCGGCGAGGCGCGTGCGGGGCCGGAGACGTCGGCCGAGCGCGGCGAGGGCGGAGTGCATCGGTCCAGGATAACCAGGCACCCCTGGACGGCCGGTGGCCTCAGCGGCCGCCGAGGACCGCGTAGGCCCGCACCGGGAAGGTGCCGAAGCCGCTCACCTTGGGCGGGACCGCGGTGAAGCGGGCGCCCGTGGCGGGGAGCTGCTCGAGCCCGCGGAGGTGCTCCACGACGTGCACTCCCGCGGCGAGGAGGAGGCTGTGGGCGGGCCGCTCGCCCCCGCCCTCGACGTCGTCGATGTTGACGGAGTCGATGCCGACGAGCACCGCGCCGCCGGCGATCACCGCCTCCGCCCCGGCCGCGGTGAGGAACGGCGCGCCGCTCGCGTACCCGGGCGTGGCGAAGTGCGCGTCCCAGCCGGTCGAGAGCAGCACCGCGGCTCCGGAGACGTCGAGTCCGTCGAACGCGTCGCGGCCGATCCCGCGCCGTCCGGCCGCGCGCGCGTCGACGACGACGGCGGGGAGGTCGACCAGTGTCTCGAGGTCGAGCCCGGCCAGGTCGGTGCCGCCCTCGTAGCGGTGGAACGGGCTGTCGAGGTAGGTGCCGGTGTTGCCGATCATCTCGATGACGTCCAGCGCGAACTCGGTGCCCGGGGCGTAGGCGGCGCGCGAGGCCTCCCGCGTGAGGTGCGGCCGGATCCGCGGCGCCGGCAGGCCGGGGTAGGTCACCAGCCCGTCCGCGACGGTGTGACTGAGATCGACGATGCGGCGCGCGGAGGAGGTCATGCTTCCGATCGTGCCAGTGGCAGGATCACCGCGTCCCTCGAAGAACTGCCACTCATCGCCCGAAGAAGGCCAGCCGTCGGCCACCTCCGGCACGCAGAACCACCTTCGGCACGCGGAAACGACCGGATCCGGCGAGCCCGACCGCGAATCACGAGCCGAACATGCGCACGTGAGCGCCGGGCGCACCTCCGGCACGCGGAAACACCTCCGGCACGCGGAATCCGCCGACGCCTGCGAGCCGGACGCGATTCCGCGAGCCGGAGGTGCGAGCAGACGCCTGGGCGACACCGGACTCGGCCCGGGCCGCCTGCGCCGCTACTTCTTCGGCAGCGCCGCCGCGAGGTCCGCGATCAGGTCGCTCGCGTCCTCGATGCCGACCGACAGCCGCACCAGCGACTCCGACACCTCGAGCGGCGTGCCCTTGACCGACGCGTGGGTCATCTCGCTCGGGTAGCCGATCAGCGACTCCACGCCGCCCAGCGACTCCGCCAGCTGGAACAGCTCGGTCGACTCCGCGAACTTGCGCGCCGCGCGCGGGGTCGCCAGCTCGACCGAGAGCATGCCGCCGAACCCCGACATCTGGCGCTTCGCCAGCTCGTGGCCCGGGTGCGAGGGCAGGCCCGGGTAGTGCACGGCCGTCACGGCGGAGTGCCCGGCCAGGAACTCGGCGACCGCCTGAGCGTTCTTGGAGTGGCGCTCCATCCGGATCGCGAGCGTCTTGATGCCCCGCACGGTCAGCCAGGCGTCCATGGGGCTGGAGATCGCGCCGACCGCGAACTGCAGGAAGGCGACCTTCTCGGCGAGCGGGCCGGAGCGCAGCGCGAGCGCCCCGCCGACCACGTCCGAGTGCCCGCCGAGGTACTTCGTCGTCGAGTGCACGACCACGTCGGCGCCGAGCGCGAGCGGCTGCTGCAGCGCCGAGGAGGCGAAGGTGTTGTCGACGACCACGATCAGGTCGTGCGCGTGCGCCAGGTCGGCCAGCTCCGCGATGTCGCTGATGGTCATCAGCGGGTTCGACGGCGTCTCGACCCAGAGCATCTTGGTCTCGCCGGGGCGGATCGCGTGCTGCACCTCGCGCAGGTTCGACATGTCGACCGCGGTGTTGCTGATGCCCCAGGCCGCGTGCACCCGGTCGATCAGCCGGTGGCTTCCGCCGTACGCGTCGTTGCCGAGCACGATGTGGTCGCCGGGAGCGAGCGCCGCGCGGATCAGGGTGTCCTCGGCGGCGAGGCCGGAGGAGAACGAGTAGGCGACGTCCGCGCCCTCGAGCGAGGCGATCAGCTCCTGCAGCGAGTCGCGGGTCGGGTTCGCCGAGCGGGCGTACTCGTAGCCGCCGCGGAAGCCGCCGATCCCGTCCTGGACGAAGGTCGACGTCATGTAGACGGGCGGGACGACGGCGCCGGTGGTCGGGTCGAACTCCTGACCGGCGTGGATGGCGCGGGTGTCGAAGTGCTGCTTCTTGGGCATGATCGCGGGGCTTTCCTGGTCGAGGGGGTGGAGAAGAAGGGAGGGGCGGCGCTCAGGCCGTCGCGAACGACAGGAGGTCCTGCCGGGTGATCACGGCGACGGGCTTGCCCTCGTCGGTGACGAGCAGGGCGTTCGCCTCGCTCAGCGCGGCGCGGGCCGCCGTGATGCTCTCACCGAGACCGATCAGCCGGAGCGCGTCGCCGGCGGAGGCGCCGATCGGATCGGTCATCGAGGTCGCGCCGCTGAAGACGCGGTCGAGCAGCTCGCGCTCGTCGACCGCGCCGACGACCTCGCCCATCACCACGGGCGGCTCGGCGGTGAGGACGGGCAGCTGCGAGACGCCGTAGGTCGTCATGATCTCGATCGCGTCGCGGACGGTGTCGCTGGGGTGCACGTGCACGAGGGCCGGCAGGTCGCCCGTGCTGGGGTTCGCGGCCCGCGCCGAGAGGACGTCGCGGACGGTGCCCTCCTCGCGGTGCTCGAGGAAGCCGTAGGAGCGCATCCAGCGGTCGTTGAAGATCTTGCCGAGGTAGCCGCGCCCGCCGTCGGGCAGCAGCACGACGACCACGTCGTCGGGTCCGAGCTCGGCGGCGGCCTTGAGCGCGACCGAGACGGCGAGGCCGCTCGAGCCGCCGACCAGCAGGCCCTCCTCGCGGGCGAGCCGGCGGGTCATCGCGAACGACTCCGCGTCGCTCGAGGCGATGATCCGGTCGACGACGCTCGGGTCGTAGGCGCTCGGCCAGAAGTCCTCGCCGACGCCCTCGGTCAGGTACGGGCGGCCGCCGCCGCCGGAGTAGACCGAGCCCTCGGGGTCGGCGCCGACGATCTGCACGCGGCCCTCCGACACCTCCTTGAGGTAGCGGCCGACGCCGCTGATGGTGCCGCCGGTGCCGACGCCCGCCACGAAGTGCGTCAGCTTCCCGGCGGTGTCGCGCCAGATCTCGGGGCCGGTGGTCTCGTAGTGGCTGAGCGGGCCGTTGAGGTTCGCGTACTGGTTGGGCTTGAAGGCGCCCGGGATCTCGCGCGCCAGCCGGTCGGAGACGGAGTAGTAGGAGTCCGGGTCCTCGGGAGCGACGGCCGTCGGGGTGACGACGATCTCGGCGCCGTACGCGGTGAGCACGTTCCGCTTGTCCTCGCCGACCTTGTCGGGCAGGACGAACACGCAGCGGTAGCCGCGCTGCTGCGCGACGAGGGCCAGGCCGATGCCGGTGTTGCCGCTGGTCGGCTCGACGATCGTGCCGCCGGGCTTCAGCAGGCCGTCGCGCTCGGCCGCGTCGATGATGCGGGTCGCGATGCGGTCCTTGGACGAGCCGCCGGGGTTGAGGTACTCCACCTTGACCAGGACGGTGGCCTGCACGCCCGAGGCGACCGGGCCGAGCTTCACGAGCGGGGTGTCGCCGATCAGGTCGAGCACCGAATCGGCGTACGCCATCCCGGTGTCCGGGCGTGCGGGAAGGGCTCGATCGAGGGTCATGCGGCCAGCGTATCAACCGCGGATCGCCGGATGACGGGGGTCGCCGAGACCCCCGGACGCGGCCCCGGCACGGTCCGCGGGAGAGTGGTTCAGCGCAGAGGAGTGCCCTATCGTGGGGGTCCTCGCGTCACCGCCGACCGGAACGGACACCGCCTGCAATGACCCCTCCGATCACCGCCACGACGCGGGGTCCGGCCGATGCACGCCTGCTCAGACTGCTCGGCCCCGCCATGGTCGCCGGAGTCGCCTACCTCGATCCGGGCAATGTCGCCAGCAACATGACGGCGGGCGCCCGCTTCGGCTATCTGCTCGTCTGGGTCGTCGTCCTCGGCAACCTGATGGCCTGGCTGATCCAGTACCTCTCGGCCAAGCTCGGCCTGATGACGGGCAAGTCGCTGCCCGAGCTGCTCGGTGAGCGCCTGCGCGGCCGCTGGGGCCGGCGGGCGTACTGGCTGCAGGCCGAGACCGTCGCGATCGCCACGGACCTCGCCGAGGTCATCGGCGGCGCGATCGCGCTGAACCTGCTGTTCGGGCTGCCGTTGCTCGCGGGCGGACTCGTGACCGGGGCCGTCTCCCTGGTGCTCCTGGTGATCCAGACCCGCGGCGGCGCACAGCCGTTCGAGCGCGTGATCACGGCGCTGATGGTCGTCATCGCCGTCGGCTTCACCGTGGGCGTGGTCGTCGATCCGCCGGACGCGGGCGCGGCCGCCGCCGGGCTCCTCCCCCGCTTCGACGGCTCGGAGTCGGTGTTGCTCGCCGCGTCGATCCTCGGCGCCACCGTGATGCCGCACGCGATCTACGCGCACTCGGCTCTCGCGCGCGACCGCTTCGGCCGCGTCGACGGGGTGACCGCCCGCCGGAGGATCCTCACGGCCACCCGGATCGACGTCACCGTCGCCCTCGCGATCGCCGGCACCGTGAACCTCGCGATCCTGCTGCTCGCCGCGCACTCGCTGTCCGGCGTCGCCGGGACCGACAGCCTCGAGGGTGCGCACGCCGCGATCGGCGCGGCCCTCGGCCCGGTCGTCGCGACGCTCTTCGCGGTCGGCCTCCTCGCCTCCGGCCTCGCCTCGACCTCGGTCGGCGCCTACGCCGGCGCGGAGATCATGCACGGGCTGCTGAACCTGCGGGTGCCGCTCGTCGCCCGCCGCCTCGTCACGCTGATCCCGGCGCTGATCGTCCTCGGGATCGGCTTCGACCCGACCCGCGCGCTCGTGCTCAGCCAGGTCGTGCTCTCGTTCGGCATCCCGTTCGCACTCGTGCCGCTCGTCGCCCTCACCCGCGACCGCGCCCTGATGGGCGACCAGGCGAACCGCTGGTTCACCACCCTCGGCGCGATCCTCGCCGCCCTCTTCCTGATCGTTCTCAACGGCCTGCTCCTCTGGCTGACCTTCACCGGCTGACCGCGGCGGATCTCGATACGCCCTCTTCGAGGGCTACTCGATCACCATGAGGCGACGCCCTCTGCGAGCGCGGCCCGACCACTCTGCGCTGCATGCTGGTCGAGTAGCCCCGGAGGGGCGTATCGAGACCCGCCCACCCCGAGCACTCCCACCCCGCATTGATCCGATCCGGAGCCTCGCTCGTTATCCTCTGAGAGCGCCTCTCAGGCGCCTGCGCCTCCCCCGGCGCGCCACCCCGCGATCAGAACGAGAGACGCCACCGTGCCCAAAGACACGATGTCCGCCAAGAACCGCGCCCGCCAGGACAAGGTCGAGGCCTACAAGCGCGAGCAGGCCAAGCGCAAGCGCAGCGGCCGGATCTGGATCTGGTCGCTCTCGGCCCTCGCCGTCGTCGCGATCGGCGGCATCGTCGCCGTCACCGTCTTCGGCAACCAGCAGATCGTCGAGGCCCGGCAGATCGACGGCCTGCAGACCTTCGAGAACGACGCGACCCACGTCGCCGGCACCGTCGACTACGCGCAGACCCCTCCCGCGGGCGGCCCGCACAACGCCGTCTGGATGAACTGCGGTGTCTACGACGAGCCCGTCCCGAACGAGAACGCCGTGCACGACCTCGAGCACGGCGCCGTCTGGGCGACCTACGACCCGTCCCTCCCGCAGAGCGAGGTCGACGCCCTGATCGCCGCGATGCCCGACACCTACGCGGTCGTCTCGCCCTACGAGGGTCTCGAGTCGCCGATCGTGCTCAGCGCCTGGGACGCCCAGGTCGCCATCGACTCCCCCGAGGACCCGCGCATCGACGCGTTCATCGAGCGCTTCTGGCAGGCCTCGACCGCACCCGAGCCCGGTGCCCCGTGCACCGGAGGCATCGATGCGCCCGGCAAGCAGTAGGGGCCGCCTCCTCGTCGCGGCCGTCGCCGTCGTAGCCCTCCTCCTGGGCGCGGCGGGCGGCTACCTCTTCGGCGCCCTCGCCCCGTTCTCGTCCTCGGCCACCCCGTCGACGACGAGCGCGGAGGCCGGCTTCGCCCGCGACATGCAGGTGCACCACCTCCAGGGCGCCGAGCTGGCGATGATCGCGCGGGACCGCAGCGCCGACGACGAGGTGCTCACCGTCTCAAAGGACATCCTGCTCACCCAGCAGCAGCAGGCCGGTCAGCTCTTCGGCTGGCTGAACTCCTGGGGCCTCCCGCAGGCGGCCCCCGAGCCGTCGATGACCTGGATGGGCCGGCCGACCCTCGCCGGCGCCGCCGACGAACACTCCTCGATGGGCATGTCCACGGAGGAGGACGTCGTCCCCGAGAGCATGCCCGGCCTCGCGACGCCCGAGCAGATCGCCGAGCTGAGCACGCTCACCGGCCGCGACTTCGACCGCAGGTTCCTCGAGCTGATGATCGCCCACCACCGCGGCGCGATCGACATGGCCGAGGCGCTGCTCGCCCGCAGCCGCGCCACGGTCGCCACCGACTTCGCCTCCTCCGTCGTGAAGGCCCAGGAGGCCGAGATCTCCCTGATGGAGCAGATGCTCGCCGACCGCCCGGCGGTCTGACCGGCGTCCTGCGTGCAGAACGTCAGCGGAGAACCGTGCTCATCCGCCATCGGCGATGAGGGGCCGTCTCAGCTGATGTCCTGCACCATCACCCCGCGCAGCGACCGAGCGATCCCCTCTCTCGGGCCGTCTCAGGGCTGAGACGGAGTCGACCGGGGTCTCAGCGCTGAGACGGCCGAGAGTCGACGCCGCTGCAGGTCCGCTCGGCGGGATGCGACAGCGGGAGCGACGGAGTGGCCGAGGGCGTCCTCAGGAGCTGAGGGCCGTCTCGACCTGCTGGGCGTAGAGGGAGGCGTAGAGGCCGCGGCGCTCGAGCAGCTCGAGGTGGGTGCCCGACTCGACGATGCGTCCGCCGTCGACGACGTGGATGACGTCGGCCGAGACGACCGTCGAGAGGCGGTGCGCGATGGCGATGGTGGTGCGGCCGCGGGCGGCGTCGTCGAGAGCGGTCTGCACGATCCGCTCCGAGACGGTGTCCAGCGCGCTGGTCGCCTCGTCGAGGATGAGGACGGCCGGGTCCTTCAGCAGCACCCGCGCGATCGCGAGGCGCTGCTTCTCGCCGCCGGAGAGCCGGTAGCCGCGCTCGCCGACGAGGGTGTCGTAGCCGTCGGGGAAGGACGCGATCGTGTCGTGGATGTTCGCCGACCGGGCGGCCGCCTCCAGCTCCTCCTGCGCCGCGCCGGGGCGGGCGTAGCGGAGGTTGTCGGCGATCGTCGCGTGGAAGAGGTAGGTCTCCTGGCTGACGATGCCGATGTGCGAGACCAGCGACTCCTGACGGAGCTCGCGGACGTCCGTGCCGGCGAAGCGGACGGAGCCCTCGGAGACGTCGTAGAGACGGGGCACCAGGTACGAGATCGTCGTCTTGCCGGCGCCGGACGGCCCGACGAACGCGACGAACTGGCCCGGCGCGATCGAGACCGAGACGCGGTCGAGCGTCGGCCTGACGTCGTCGGTCTGGTCGGGGTAGCGGAAGACGACGTCGTCCAGCTCGACGCGGCCGAGCTCGCCGTCGACGTCGCGGGCGCCCGCGCGGTCGGCGATGGCGGGCCGCAGGTCCAGGTACTCGAAGATGCGGGCGAAGAGCGCGCCGGCGGTCTGCAGGTCGAGCGCGACGCGCATCAGCCCGAGCAGCGGCCACATCAGCCGGGCCTGCACGGTGGTGAAGGCGACGACGGTGCCCGCGGTGACGGTCGTCCCGCCGAGGATCAGCCAGGCGGCGACGAGGTAGACGACCACGGGGATCACCGAGAGGAAGATCTGCACGGTCGCGAAGAACCACTGCCCGGACATCTGCTGGCGGACCTGGAGATCGATCTGCCGGCCGTTCTCATCGGCGTAGCGGGTGACCTCCGACTCCTGACGGCCGAAGCTCTTGGCGAGCAGGATGCCCGAGACGCTCAGCGTCTCCTGCGTGATCGCCGTCATCTCGGACAGCGACTCCTGCGTCTTCGTGGCGATCCGGGCGCGGACCTGGCCGACCCGGCGCTGCGCGATCACGAGCACCGGAGTGAGCACCACCGCGACGATCGTCATCTGCCAGGAGAGCAGGAGCATCGCGACGACGGCCGCGATCACGGTGACGGTGTTGCCGAGCACGCTCGAGACGGTGTTGGTGAGGACGCTGGCCACGCCGCCGACGTCGTTGGCGAGGCGCGACTGGATGACGCCGGTGCGCGTGCGGGTGAAGAAGCCGAGCTCCATCGCCTGGAGGTGGCGGAACAGCCGGATGCGCAGCTCGCCCATCACGCTGTTGCCGACCGTGGCGGTGAGGAAGGTCTGCCAGACGCCGAGCACGGCGGAGACCACCCAGATCAGCACCATCACGCCGACCAGCTCGAGCAGGACGGGGAGGTTCGGACGGCCCGACTCCGGGAACAGGCCGCGGTCGAAGGCGAGCTGGGTGAGCAGCGGCGGCACGACGGTGAGGGCGGCGCCGACGAGCACGAGGGCGACGGTGAGAGTGAGCTTCGTGCGGTGGGCGTGGAAGAGCGAGGCGATCCGGGAGAAGAGGTGATCGATCCGCGGGGCGTCGGAGTTCTTCCGCCGCTGGGCGTCGGGGTCGCTGCTGGAGATCTTCCCGCGCACCGCGCCCGCGCGCATCCCGCCGCCGCTCGCGACGTCACCCATCCTGCTCATCGCTCGACCATAACCCCGGCCGCCGACACCGCCCGCGGCTTCCGCCCACGGCGAAGATGTGCTCAGCGGCGGGCCCTCGGCGGCGACCCCGCCGCCCCAGACGGGCCGCGTTCCGCGGACTCCGCTCCCCGGGTCTCGATACGCCGCCGCAGGCGGCGTATCGAGATCCCGCCTCTCCGGGCTGAGTCCTGCCGACTCATGCTGGTCGAGTAGCCCCGCAGGGGCGTATCGAGACCCGACGTCACCAGCACGGCAGGTCTGCAGACTCAGGTACTGACGGTGGTGGATCTCGAAGCTTCTATTTGTCAAGGTCGGCAGAGGAGGGGGAAGAGTTCGCGGCAGAGAGCTCGTTTGAGGAG
>NZ_JALGRS010000008.1:0-135168 GCF_022815565.1 Rathayibacter sp. VKM Ac-2926
CAATCACCACCGACCCCACACCGGAATCGGCGGATCAACCCCCGCAGAACGCGTCCACAACCTCACGGGGAACTACAGCTAGCCGCTCCGCCGCGCTGTCCAGCACCTCGAAGCGCTTGCAGAACGCGAATCGCACCAGCGAGCGGTAGGCGTCCGCGTCCTCGGTGCTGCAGAACGCCGAGACCGGCACCGCCACCACCCCGGCGAGACCGGGCAGCGCCCGGCAGAAGGCGACCCCGTCGTCCCAGCCGAGCGGAGCCGCGTCCGCGACGACGAAGTACGACCCCGCCGACGGCGACACCGTGAAGCCGGCCGCCGCGAGCCCGGCGGAGAGCACGTCGCGCTTGCGCTCCAGGGTCGCCGCGATGCCGGTGAAGAACGCGTCGGGCAGCCCGAGGCCGACGGCGACCGCGCCCTGGAACGGCGACCCGCTGACGTAAGTGAGGAACTGCTTCACCGCGAGCACCGCGGTGATCAGCGCGCGCGGCCCGGTGATCCAGCCGATCTTCCAGCCGGTGGTGCTGAAGGTCTTGCCCGCGGAGGAGACGGTGAGCGTGCGCTCCCGGGCGCCGGGCAGCGTCGCGATCGGCACGTGGCCGCCGTCGAAGCGCAGGTGCTCGTAGACCTCGTCGGTGACGATCAGCGCGTCGTGCCGGTGTGCGAGCCGCACGATCAGCTCCCGGGTCTCGGCGGGCAGCACCGAGCCGGTCGGGTTGTGCGGGTCGTTGACCAGGATGACCCGGGTGCGGTCGGTCACCGCGGCCGCCAGCTCCTCGTGGTCGACGTGGAAGTCCGTCCCCCGCAGCGGGACCGTGCGGTGCACGCCGCCGGCCAGGGCGATCAGCGCGCCGTAGGCGTCGTAGTGCGGAGTGAAGGTGACGACCTCGTCGCCGGGCTCGAGGAGCGCGAGCAGCGTCGCCGCGAGCGCCTCCGTGGCGCCGGTCGTGACCAGCACCTCGCCGTCCGGGTCGACGGCGAGGTCGTAGAACCGCCGCTGGTGCGCCGAGACGGCCTCGCGGAGCACCGGGAAGCCCGGCCCCGGCGGGTACTGGTTGAGGCCCGCGGAGATGGCCGCGCGCGCCGCCTCGAGCACCTCCTGCGGCCCGTCCTCGTCCGGGAAGCCCTGACCGAGGTTGATCGCCCCGGTCCGCGCGGCGAGGGCGCTCATCTCGCTGAAGACGGTGGCGGCGACCTCGCCGCTCGGGCCGAGAAGACCGGCGCCGGCGGCGGCGCGGGTCCAGGATCCGTGGATGCTCACCCCGCCAGTCTGGCGGCTGGGGCCCCGCGGGCGCACCGGCGGGCATTGGCGTGCCGCTCGCAGGCGCGTCATAAGGAACGCACAGGTTCCCTGGTCAAGCTATCCCCGCTTGGAAGGAGCACCACCCATGACCGAGAGTCACGACGGTCCTCGTCAGCCGGAGGATCCCCGCACGCCGGAGGATCGCCGCCACGAGGCGAACCAGCCCATCTCCGGCGAGCACACCCCCGGACAGCCCACGTACCCCTCGGGCACCGGAGTGCCGTCGTCGTCCACCGGGCCCACCGAGCCCCTCCCGTCCTACACGTCGAACTCGGCGGAGGGGAACCAGGCCCAGCCGGTCCCGCCGACCCCGCGCTACGGCCAGTTCGCCCCTCCCGCGGCGCACACCGTGCAGAGCACCGAGCAGCCGCCCGTCGGCGAGCAGGGCTCGTTCGGCGGCGGCCAGCCCCCGGTCGGCCCGCCCACCGCGACCAAGCGCCGCGCCGGAGTCGGCGTCGTCGCGGCCCTCGCGATCGGCGCGGTCGTCGGCGGAGTCGCCGGAGCCGGTGTCTTCGGCCTCTGGTCCGCCTCCAACGGGGCCGGCACCCGCGTGGTGTCCTCCAGCGGCTCGCAGACGATCACGGTGAACAACGCCGAGGACGCGACCACCGCGACCGCCGTCGCCGCCAAGGCCACGCCGAGCGTCGTCACGATCGCCGTCGCCGGCAGCTCCTCGTCCGGCACCGGCTCGGGCATCGTCCTCTCGAAGGACGGCTACGTCCTCACCAACACCCACGTCGTCACCCTCGACGGCCAGATCTCGGACGGCGCGGTCACCGTGACCACGCAGGACGGCCGCATCTTCACCGCGACCATCGTCGGCACCGACCCGACACTCGATCTCGCCGTGATCAAGCTGGCCGACGCGACCGACCTGGTCCCAATGACCTTCGCCGACTCGACCGAGGTCAACGTCGGCGACACCGCCGTCGCGATCGGCGCGCCGCTGGGCCTCTCCGGCACCGTCACCGACGGCATCGTGAGCGCGCTCAACCGGAGCATCCAGGTCGCCTCCTCCGCCGCCCCCGACGACTCGGGCGACAGCTCGAGCGGCAGCACCGAGAGCCCGTTCAACTTCGACATCCCCGGCCAGACCCAGCAGACGCCGGCCACGAGCACCATCTCGCTGCCCGTCATCCAGACGGACGCGGCGATCAACCCCGGCAACTCGGGCGGCGCGCTGCTCGACAGCGACGGCGAGCTGATCGGCGTCAACGTGGCGATCGCGAGCGCGGGGCAGTCCTCGAGCTCGAGCGGGCAGTCCGGCAACATCGGCGTCGGCTTCGCGATCCCGAGTGCCATCGCCGAGCGCGTCGCGAAGGAGATCATCGCGAACGGCTCCGCCACGCACGGCCTGCTCGGCGCGAGCGTGTCGGACTCCACCCAGGACGTCCTCGGCGCGAAGATCCAGGAGGTGACCAGCGGCGGTGCCGCGCAGGCCGCCGGCCTGGCTGCGGGCGACATCGTTACCGGCGTGGCCGGGACGCCGATCACGAGCGCCTCGGACCTCACCGCCCAGGTGCGCGCGCAGGCCGCGAACGCCGACGTGAAGCTGACCTACGTGCGCAGCGGCAAGACCTTCGAGGTCGACGTCACGCTCGGCACCATGGCCACCAGCTGACTCCTTCCGCAGTGAGCGGCAGCCCCCGGGGATCCGTCCCCGGGGGCTGCTCCGCGTCCGCGGGGCGGTGCGCGACCCGCTGGTAGTGTGGGGCGCCCGCGTCCGGCCAGGACGCCCGGCCCCGCCTCACGAACTGGACCCATGCAGCCCGAGACCCCGACGGACGACCTCCCCGATCTGCCCGGCGTCTCCTACGTGATGCCCGTGCTCAACGAGGTCACCCACGTGCGGGCGGCGGTCGACTCCCTGCTGGCTCAGGACTACACCGGGCCCTTCGACGTCGTCCTCGCGCTCGCGCCCAGCATCGACGGCACCGAGCGGCTCGTCGCCGAGCTCAGCGCGGCCGACGAGCGGATCCGCGTCGTGGCCAATGCCGTCGGCTCGACTCCCGCCGGGCTGAACGCCGCGATCCGCGCCTCGCGGCACCCCGTCGTCGTCCGCGTCGACGCGCACTCCGTCCTCCCGCCGGACTACGCGCGGATCGCCGTCGAGGCGCTGCAGCGCTCGGGCGCCGCGAACGTCGGCGGAGTGATGGCGGCCGAGGGGCTGACGCCGTTCCAGCGCGCCGTCGCCCGGGCGTACGGCTCGCGGATCGGCCTCGGCGGCACCCCGCACCATGTCGGCGGCGAGGAGGGCCCGGCCGACACCGTGTACCTCGGCGTCTTCCGCCGCTCCGCCCTCGAGCGCGCCGGGCTCTTCGACGAGCGCTTCAAGCGCGGCCAGGACTGGGAGCTCAACCGCCGGCTTCGCGAGGCGGGCGGCCTCGTCTGGTTCACCCCGCGGCTCACCGTCACCTACCGGCCCCGGCCGTCGATGCGGGCGCTGCTGCGGCAGTTCCTCTCCACCGGGATGTGGCGGGGCGAGCTGACGCGGCTGTTCCCGGCCTCGCGGTCCCTCCGCTACTTCGCACCCCCCGTCCTCGTGGCGCTGCTCGCCCTCGGCCTGCTCGCCGGGGTCGCCGGAGCGCTGCAGGCGCTGCTCGGCGCCGCGCCCTGGCTGCTGATCGGCCTCGTCGTCCCGGTCGGCTACCTCGCCCTCGTGGCGGCGGCCACGACCGCCGTCGCCCGCGTCGACGGACCGCGCACCATGCTGTGGTTCCTCGTCGTGATCCCCGCCATCCACGTGGCCTGGGGCACCGGCTTCGTGCTCGGCTTCGCGGGCCTCACCAGCAACATCGCGGCGCACCGCCACCACCCCGCGGCCGACTCCGCCGCCGACTCCGCGAGGGACGCATGACCAGCACCGCCAGACCGCGATCGATCGCCGAGCTCCGCGCGGTCGCCCAGCCGCCCGAGGTCCGCGGACGGCGCAACGCCGAGCACTGGACGGCGTCGCTCTACCTGCGGCGCTTCTCGCCGTACCTGACCATGCAGCTGCTGCGCACCTCGATCTCGGCCAACGGCGTGACCGGGCTGATGATCATGGTCGGCTGGAGCGCGGCCGCGGCGCTGCTGATCCCCGGGATCGCCGGCGCCGCCCTCGCGCTGATCCTCGGCCAGCTGCAGATGCTCGTCGACTGCTGCGACGGCGAGGTCGCGCGCTGGCGCCGCACCTCGTCGCCCGCCGGCGTCTTCCTCGACAAGGTCGGCCACTACACGACCGAGTCGCTGATCCCGATCGCGCTCGGACTGCGCGCCGCCGGGATCCCCTTCGACGCTCCGGAGGACTTCCTCTGGACCTCGATCGGCCTCGCACTCGCGCTCGTGATCGTGCTGAACAAGGCGCTCAACGACATGGTGCACGTCGCCCGGGCGAACGCCGGGCTGACGAAACTCGCCGACACCAAGGGGGAGGCGACGCCGTCCTCCTCCGCTCTCGCCCGCCTGCGCCGTGCCGCGCGGTTCCTGCCGTTCCACCGGCTGTACCACTCGGTCGAGCTGACCATGCTGGCCTTCGCCGCGAGCCTGGTCGGGCTGGTCGTCGGCGCCGGAACGGCCGACCGGGTGCTGGTGTCGGCGCTGCTGCCGCTCGCGCTCCTCGCGCTCGTCGGCCACTTCGTCGCGATCATGGCGTCCAAGCGTGTCCGGTCCTGAGCCGGGCGGGCTGCCGCGCGTCGGCGTCGTCGTCCTGACCCAGGGCACGCGTCCCGACGACCTCGCGGCCGGGCTCGCGAGCGTCCTCGCCCAGCAGGGCGTCGAGCTCGACGTCGTCTGCGTCGGCAACGGCTGGACGCCCGAGGGACTGCCCGAGGGCGTCCGCGCGCTCGCCCTCCCCGAGAACCTCGGCATCCCCGCCGGCCGCAACGCCGGCGTCCCCGCAGTGACGGGGGAGTATCTGTTCTTCCTCGACGACGACGCTCGCGTGCCCTCGCCGAGCTTCCTCCGCGACGCGATCGCGCTGCTCGCCTCGCCGCGCCGGATCGGCATGGTGCAGCCGCGCGTCGACAGCGTCGACGGCGCACCCGCGCCCCGGCGCTGGACCCCGCGCATCCTCAAGGGCGACCCGCGCCGCTCCGGACCCGTCTTCTCGGTCTGGGAGGGTGCGGTGGTGCTGCGCCGCGACGTCTTCGAGCAGACCGGCGGCTGGGCCGCTCCCTTCTTCTACGCGCACGAGGGCATCGAGCTGGCCTGGCGGGTCTGGGACACCGGGCGCAGCACCTGGTACGCGGGCGAGCTCGTCGCCCAGCACCCTGTGATCCAGCCGACCCGGCACGCCGACTACTACCGGCTGAACGCTCGCAACCGGGTGTGGCTCGCCCGCCGCTCGCTGCCGGCTCCGCTGGCGCTCGCCTACGTCGGCTCGTGGACCGCGATCCAGTGCCTGCGCTGGCGGAACGACCGTGCGGCGCTCCGGGCCTGGTTCGCGGGCTGGCGCGAGGGCTGGACCGCCGACCCCGGGGAGCGCCGCATTCTGGCAGGCCGGACGCTGCTGCGCATGACGGTCGCCGGGCGTCCCCCGATCGTCTAGCATCGGGGAATCCGCCCCCCGCCGGGCGGACGCCCCTCGGAAGGACGACGGTGTTCGATTCGACGCAACTCCCCTCGACAGCTCTGCCCGGTGCAGTGCTGGACGAGCCGGTGCCCACCCCCGACGACCTGATCGCGGACGTGCGCTCCCGCGTGGACGCCCTCGGCGGACCGGTCGCCGATCCCGAGTTCCAGTCGCGCCTGGACGCCCGCCTCCCGCGGCTGGTCGACCTGCTCGCCGCGGTCTACGCGCATCGCGACGACCTCGTCGAGCAGATCGTCGCCCTGGTCGAGCTCGCCGCGACCTCCTGGCAGGAGCGCCCGGAGGATCTGCGCGCGCTCGATCGTGCCCGCGGGCAGCACCCGGACTGGTTCCTCTCCAACAAGGCCCTCGGCGGCGTCTGCTACGTCGACCGCTTCGCCGGCGACCTCGCGGGGCTGCGCGCCGAGATCCCCTACTTCCGCCAGATCGGGCTCAACTACCTGCACCTGATGCCGGTCTTCGACGCTCCGGAGGGGGAGTCGGACGGCGGCTACGCGGTGTCCAGCTACCGCCGCGTGCGCCCGGACCTCGGCGACATGGACGATCTGCGCCTGCTCGCGGCCGAGCTGCGCGAGCACGGCATCGCGCTCGTCGTCGACTTCGTCTTCAACCACACCTCGAACGAGCACGAGTGGGCGCGGAAGGCGCTCGCGGGCGAGCAGCGCTACGAGGACTACTACTGGATCTACCCCGACCGCGAGCAGCCGGACGCCTTCGAGCGCACCACCCGCGAGATCTTCCCCGACGACCACCCCGGCTCCTTCGTGCAGCTCGAGGACGGCCGCTGGGTGTGGGCGACCTTCCACCGCTACCAGTGGGACCTCAACTACTCGAACCCCGAGGTCTTCCGCGCGATGGCCGGCGAGATGCTCTTCCTCGCCAACCAGGGCGTCGACGCGCTGCGGATGGACGCGGTCGCCTTCATCTGGAAGGAGCTCGGCACCACCTGCGAGTCCCAGCCCGAGGCGCACGTGCTGCTCCGCGCGTTCAACGAGGTCTGCCGGCTCGCCGCTCCGTCGCTGCTGTTCAAGTCCGAGGCGATCGTGCACCCCGACGAGGTGATCGAGTACATCGACCTCGAGGAGTGCCAGCTCTCCTACAACCCGCTGCAGATGGCGCTGACCTGGGAGGCGCTCGCGACCCGCGACGTCCGGCTGCTCGCCCAGGCGCTCGAGCGGCGGCACGCGCTGCCGGCCGGGACGGCGTGGGTCAACTACGTCCGCGGGCACGACGACATCGGCTGGACCTTCGCCGACGAGGACGCCGCCGAGCTCGGCATCGACGCGGCCGGGCACCGGCGCTTCCTCAACGACTTCTACACCGACCGCTTCGAGGGGACCTTCGCCCGGGGCGTGCCGTTCCAGGAGAACCCGCGCACCGGCGACCGCCGGGTGTCCGGCACGACCGCCTCGCTCGCGGGCGTCGAGGCCGGCGACCCGTACGGGATCGACCGGGTGCTGCTCGCGCACTCCATCGCCCTCAGCACCGGCGGTCTGCCGCTGCTCTACCTCGGCGACGAGGTGGGACAGCTGAACGACCACGGCTACCTGGACGACCCGAGCACCGCGGGCGACTCCCGCTGGGTGAACCGCCCGCGGCGGCCCGCGGAGCGATACGCCGAGCGCGAGACCCCCGGCGCCGACGCGGCCGAGATCTTCGGCGGGCTCCTGCACCTGATCGCGATCCGCAAGCGGACCGACCTCTTCGCAGGCAACGCGCTCACCGTCTTCGACGCGGTCAACGACCACGTGCTCGGCTACCAGCGCCCCGGCGACGGCGAGGCCGTGCTCGTCCTGGCCAACGTCTCCGACGAGGCGCAGGAGGTCGCGCCGGAGCGCTTCGGCGGCTTCGCTCCCGAGGCGGTCGACCTGGTCACCGAGATCGCCGTCGACCTCCGCGAGGGCTTCCGCCTCGCCCCCCTGCAGTTCGTCTGGCTGCGCGTGACCCCGGCCCCTCACCTGCAGATCGAGTAGCCCCGCAGGAGCCCATAACCTGCTGGTCGAGTAGCCCCGGAGGGGCGTATCGAGACCCGGCGTCCCCCAGCACGCGGTGCCATCCATGCTGGTCGAGTAGCCCCGGAGGGGCGTATCGAGACCCACCGTCGCACGGACGCCGGTCTGCAGAGCCGACCTTCAGGCCGCGGTGGATCTCGATACGCCCGCTGCGCGGGCTCCTCGATCAGCATGGTGGACACCGCTCCGGCTGCTCGATCAGCATGCTCAAACCCGGCTTGTACCCTGGTCCGATGACACCCGCACCCCGCGCCGTCCTCTCCCGTCTGCTCCGGGACGCGACACTGGCGCGCGGAGTGGCCGGCGACCTGCTGACAGCGCGGCGGGCCCGCCGCGACGTCGCCCGCGAGCTCGCGGCCCGCGCGCCGCTGACGCCCGGCGTCTTCGAGATCGGCGTCTACTTCGCCGACGGCGACATCAACCTCTACCAGCTGCGCCAGTGGTACGCGCCGCTGCAGGAGCTCGCCAAGACCCATCCGGTCGTCCTCCTCTCCCGGAACGCCACCGCCACCCGGGCGCTGCTGCGCGAGAGCCCGATCCCGGTCGCGCACGTGCGCTCCGTCGCCGACCTCGAGACCGCCATCGACGAGCAGCCGCTGCGGATCGTCCTCTACGTCAACCAGAACGCGCGCAACTTCCAGATGATGCGCTACGGGCGCCGCTGGCACGTCTTCGTCAACCACGGCGAGAGCGACAAGATGTACATGACGACCAACCAGTTCAAGGCGTACGACTACAGCTTCATCGCCGGCGACGCCGCGCTCGCCCGCCTGCGCCGCGTGCTCTGGGACTTCGACTTCGACAAGCGCGCCGTGGCCATCGGCCGCCCGCAGGCCGTCCACGTCTCCGGCCGCACTCCCTACCCCGCGGACGAGCGCCGCGTCGTGCTCTACGCCCCCACCTGGGAGGGCGACCGCCCCGCCGCCGGCTACGGCTCGATCCGCACCCACGGCGTCGCGCTCACCCGCGCCCTGCTGGCCGACTCCCGCTACCGCCTCGTCTACCGGCCGCACCCGCGCAGCGGCGCCGTCGACCCGGCCTACGGGGCCTCCGACCGCGAGATCGTCGCGCTGATCGCGGCGGCGAACGCGGCGGATCCGGCGGCCCGGCACGTGCACGACACCTCCGCCGAGCTCGGCTGGCAGCTCACCGCCGACATCGCGGTGCTGGACGTCTCGGCCATGGTCTACGACCGGCTCGCGACCGGCCGCCCGCTGCTGGTCACCCGGCCGATCAGCCCGGCGGCCGAGGTCGACGAGTCCGGCTACCTCGGCGATGCGGAGTGGCTGCGCGCCGAGGACGCGGCCGCGATCGTCGCCCGGCTCGAGAGCGTCGAGCACGACGAGGCGGCGGTCGAGCGCCTCGAGCGCTGGGTCGCCCACTACTTCGGCGACACGAGCCCCGGAGCCGCGACCGCCCGCTTCCACGCGGCGATCGAGCAGCTGCTCGCCGAGTGGGACCGGCACGCCGAGCTGCACCGCGACGACGCCGCCGTCGACGAGCACGATCCCGAGCACTGAGCGGGCCGCCGGCCACGCGGCCCACCACCCCTCCGGCGCCCGTCCGTCAAGCCTTCTCCCGCGGCGCGGGCGGCCGTCCGCGCCCCGCTACGCTCGACGCATGATCACCCCGCGCGCCTTCGCCCGCTCCCGCCGGCGTGCCGCCGCGCCGGCCCAGCCCGTCGTCGAACCCGACATCGTGGTGTCGAGCGACCCGGAGCGACCGCAGTTCACCATCCGCTCGTTCCGGATCGGCCTGTTCGGCGGTCTCGGCGTGCTCGTCGCCCTCGTGGTCGGCGGGCTCGTCGTCTCGCTGAGCACGGTGCTCACCTACGTCTTCGTCGCGCTGTTCTTCGCCCTCGGCCTCGACCCGCTCGTCTCCTGGCTGGAGAGCAAGAGGATCCCGCGCGCGCTGGCGATCACGATCGTGCTGGCCTCGGTGCTGCTGATCTTCGCCGGGCTGCTCCTCTACATCATCCCGATCCTGATCGAGCAGCTCACCATCTTCGTGACGAGCGCTCCCCGGATCGTCTCCGACATCGCCTCGCAGCCGTGGGTGCTCGACCTGGAGCGGCAGCTCAGCGGCGTCGTCGACGTCGACTCGCTCATCGGCAACGTGCAGAGCTTCATCGGCAACCCGAACAACCTGCTCTCGCTCGGCGGCGGCATCCTCGCGGTCGGCAGCGGCATCGCGAGCGGCGTGACCGGCGCGATCATCGTGCTGATCCTCACCCTCTACTTCCTCGCCTCGCTGCGCTCGATGAAGTCGGTCGCCTACCGCTTCGCGCCCGCCTCCCACCGCCCGAAGGCGCGCGAGGTCGGCGAGGAGATCACCGGCGCGGTGGGCCGCTACGTCGTGGGCCAGGTCTCGCTCGCGGCCGTCAACGGCGTGCTGACCTTCATCCTGCTGCTGATCATCGGCGGCCCGGTGCCGGCGCTGCTGGCCTGCGTGGCCTTCCTCGGCTCGCTGATCCCGCTCGTCGGGACGATCTCGGGCGCCGTCATCATCTCGCTCGCCTGCCTGCTCGCCTCGCCGGTGACGGCGCTCGTCGCGGCGATCTACTACCTCGTCTACATGCAGGTCGAGGCGTACGTCCTCAGCCCGCGGATCATGAACCGCGCCGTGTCCGTGCCCGGCGCCGTCGTCGTCATCGCGGCCGTCGCGGGCGGCACGCTCGCGGGCGTGCTGGGGGCCCTCGTGGCGATCCCCGTGGCGGCCTCGGTGATCATCGTGGTGCAGAAGGTCGTGTTCCCGAGGCAGGACACGAAGTAGGGTCCACTTCGGCGCGTCGCTTCGCGACGGTGCACGTGCGGCCGGGGCGGCGCGTCACTGCGTGACGGCGCGGGTGCGGTACCTCGCCGCGACTCCTTCCCGCGCGCCTGCGGCGCGCCCGCCAGACCCGAGCCAGGAGCCGCGACGAGGCACCGCACCCGCGCCTCGTGCTCGGCTGAGGGCTCCCGATGCTGGTCGAGCAGCCCCGGAGGGGCCCATCCATGCTGGTCGAGCAGCCCCGGAGGGGCGTATCGAGACCCGCCGTCTCAGACACGGTGGATCTCGATACGGCCGCTCCGCGCCCTACTCGATCAGCAAGCAGCTCATGCTGGTCGAGTAGCCGCGCAGCGGCGTATCGAGACCCGCGGTCGTCAACCGGGAGGATCTGCAGACTCGTCTTCTGACGCGGGTGGATCTCGATACGCCCGCTGCGCGGGCTACTCGATCAGCATGACGGCGCCGCAGTCGTGCTGGGCGAGTGGTCCGCAGGGGCGCATCCATGTTGGTCGAGTAGCCCCGGAGGGGCGTATCGAGACCCGCGTAGTCAGCGGGGCGGGTCTGCAGGCTCGTCCTCCCAGGACGGTGCGGGATCAGCGGAAGGGCGGCACCGTGCTGTCGACCGTGCGGGTGAAGGCGGTCGCGGACGCGGGCAGCTCGGGAGCGGAGCCGGGGGCCGGCGCCGCGGGGAGGGTGCGGGTGACCAGGGGGACGGTGCCCGCCCAGACGCCGGGGGTCTGGGCGTCGTCGTCGGAGGGGCCGGCGGCGCGGATCTTGAGGCTCGCCTCGGCGAGGGGCAGGCGGAGGACGAGGGTGGCGGCGATCTCGCGAACGGTGCTCGGGCGGATCTCGGCGGAGCGGCCGGGGAGGAAGCGCTCGGTGAGCAGGTCGAGGGCGCGGGCCTTGGCGGGGCCCTCGACGGGCTCGGCGCGGCCGAGGATCATCGCGGAGCGGTAGTTCATCGAGCTGTCGAAGGCGGAGCGGGCGACGACGAGGCCGTCGACGAGGGTCACGGCGACGGTGAGCAGCGAGCCGCGCGCCGCCTCGCGCAGGAGGCCGCCGCCGCTCGAGCCGTGCAGGAGGAGGTCGTCGCCGTCGCGGGCAAAGAGGATCGGCAGCACGATCGCGGCCCCCTCGCGAACGACGGCGACGTGCGCGATCAGCGCTTCGTCGAGCAGGGCGTCCAGGGCGCCGCGGTCGAGGACCTGGCGGTCGCGGAGCCGGGTGACGCGGGTGCGGTCGGTGGTGTCGAGGGTGTCCATGGTCCGAGGATCGCGTCCGCACTGGATCTGCGAGAATGCCAGGGAGCCACAGGTCGAGTGGTCCAGAACGGGGAAGTCCATGGCGTCCGGTGATCTCGAGGTGCCGCTGCTGCTGCGGGCGCCGGAGCGCGGAGCGGTCCGCTCCGGGCTGGCCGAAGCGCTGCGGGCGGCGGTGCTCGACGGGCGCTTCGGGGCCGGCGACGCCATCCCGTCCAGCCGGGTCCTGGCGCAGCAGCTGGGGGTCTCGCGCGGCTCGGTCGTCGCGGCGGTCGATCAGCTGGTCGGCGAGGGCTACCTCGTGGCGCATCCTCGTGCGGCGGTGACGGTGGCGGCCGACGGGGTGGTCGTGCCGATCCGGTCCCGGGTCGAGCGGGCGGAGCCGGCGGTGGTGCCGGCGACGGCCCGGCTGGATCTGCGGCCGGGGCGCCCGGACACGCGCGATCTCGACGGGCCGGAGTGGCGGGCCGCCTGGCGGCCGGCGCTCTCGGCGCCGCCCTCGGAGCTGCCGTCGGCGGCGGGGCACGCGGGTCTGCGGAGGCGGATCGCCGAGCAGCTGCGGCGCTCGCGCGGGATCGACGTCGAGGCGGAGGACGTCCTCGTGACGAGCGGGACCGCGGACGCCGTCGCTCTGCTGGTGCGGGCGGCCGCCACCGCGCTCGGCCGTCCGGTGCGGGTCGCGGTCGAGGACCCGGGCTACCCGGCGGTGCGGCGGCGGCTGCGCGCGGAAGGCCACGAGGTCGTCGGGGTACCGGTCGACGCGGACGGCATCGACCTGGACGCGCTCGCGACGAGCGGCGCGGACGTCGTGGTCGTCACGCCCTCGCATCAGTACCCGACCGGAGGGCGCCTGGCGCTCGCCGCCCGGCTCGAGCTGGTGCGCCGCGCGGCGACGGAGCGGCTGCTGGTGATCGAGGACGACTACGACAGCGAGTTCCGCTACGTCGGCGCACCGCTGCCGGCGCTCGCGTCGCTCGACGGCGGCGGGGGAGTGGCGCACGTCGGCTCGTTCTCGAAGACGGTGTCGCCGTGGCTGCGGGTGGCGTATCTGACTCTGCCGCCCTCGTCGTGGCTGCACGGGGCGGTGCGGGAGGTCGACGCCGAGCGCGACGCCTCCGTCTCGGGCCCGACGCAGGAGGCGCTCGCCGCGTTCATGGCGGGCGGCGGCTTCCGGCGGCACCTCACCCGCTCGCGGCGCCGCTACGCGCACCGTCGCGGGCTGGTCCGCGACTTCTCCGAGGCGATCGACTGGGGCTCGGCGCGTGGACTCGACGGCGGGCTGCACGTGGTGCTCGGGCTGCCCGCGCCGCTCACGGCGAGGGCGGTCGTCGCGGCACTCGCGGCGGAGGGGCTCCTCGTCGCTCCGCTCGACGACTACGCCCTGGCCGACCGCGCGGAGGAGGAGGCGCTGGTCCTCGGCTACGGCAGCGCGAGCGATCTCGAGCTGACCGCCGCGCTGAGCACGATCGACCGCACCGTCCGGGCACTGCTCGGCGGCGGTCCCGCCGTCCGTGGTATCCCTGGAGGATGACCGCCGACTCCGCCCTGCACATCACCGACGACGCCGACGCCGACGCGCTGCTCACCCGCGACCCGCTCGCCCTGCTGATCGGCATGCTGCTGGATCAGCAGGTGGCGATGGAGACGGCGTTCTCGGGGCCGCTGAAGCTCGAGCAGCGCCTGGCCGAGGAGGGGTCGTCCTTCGACGCGGCCGCGATCGCGGACTTCGACGAGGACCGGTTCTCGGATCTGTCCCGGACGCCCCCGGCGATCCACCGCTACCCGGCGAACATGGCCGGCCGGGTGCAGACCCTCTGCCGCGCGATCGTCGACGACTGGAACGGCGACGCCTCGGCCATCTGGACCCGCGACGACCCCGACGGCCGCGAGGTGCTCGCCCGCCTCAAGGCACTGCCCGGCTTCGGCGACCAGAAGGCCCGCATCTTCGTCGCCCTGCTCGGCAAGCGCCGCGGGTTCGAAGGCGAGGGCTGGCGCGAGGCCGCCGGCGCCTACGGCGAGGAGGGCTCGTTCCGCTCGGTCGCCGACATCGTCTCGCCCGAGTCCCTGACCAAGGTCCGCGCCACGAAGCAGGCGGCCAAGGCCGCCGCCAAGGCCAAGAAGTAGGACGCGCGCGCGGCTCGCGCCTCACGCTGATCGAGTAGCCGCGAAGCAGCGAAGCCGCTTCGCGTCTCTGCGGTGAGGGTGAGGACACGGCTACGCCCCGTCATGCTGGTCGGGTAGCCCCGCGGGGGCGAAGCCGCTTCGCGTCTCCGTGGTGAGGGAGAGGACGCGCCTGCGCCCCGTCATGCTGGTCGAGTAGCCCCGCAGGGGCGTATCGAGACCCGCCGTCACCAGCAGGACGGGTCTGCAGACTCGCCTTCCGACGACGGTGGATCTCGATACGCCCGCTGCGCGGGCTACTCGATCAGCAGGGATGCGGCGGCTCCGCGCTCTGCTACCGGACCCGACCGGCGAGATCGAGGACCGACGTGATGCAGCTGCTCTCCGTGCCGATCCCCGCGCCCCCTGGTCAGAACCGCTCGGCGTTGGTTACCATGTCGTGTCTCCTTCCGGATCTCGCGATCCGGTCGGATGACTTCACCGGGCCGGGTGGACACGACTGAACGGTCGTCGGACAGTGTCCTTTCAGGTCACTTCCCCCACCCGGTCCGGCCCTCCGATCCCTCTGGGCGCAGAGCGGATCAGCCGCAGGCGGCGGCGTATCGAGACCTGCGGGAGCGTGCCGTGCCGGAAGCGTGGCGTTGATGCTGCCGTTCGACACCGCACGACTCCGGTTCCGCGAAATGACCGCGGCGGACGTCGATCTCCTGGCCGGATTGCTCGGCGACGCGGAAGTGATGCGCTACTACCCGGCCTCGAAGACCCGCGCTGAGGCCGCCGACTGGATCGCCTGGAACCGGCGCAACTACGAGCGCGACGGCTTCGGGCTGTGGATCATCGAGACCACGGACCGCGAGTTCGTGGGGGACTGCGGCCTGACCTGGCAGGGCGTCAACGGCGTCCCCGAGCTGGAGGTCGGCTACCACGTCCGCTCCTCCCTGCAGGGGCGGGGCTACGCCACGGAGGCCGCGACCGCGTGTCTCGAGCTGGCTCGACGGTGCGGCCTCGCGGAACGCCTCGTGGCGATCATCCATCCCGAGAACAGCGCCTCCCAGCGCGTCGCCGAGAAGATCGGGCTCCGCGTCGCCGGTGAGGCCCGCGACGGCGGCCCGCTGGTGCGGATCGTCCTCGCGACTCCGCTCGACGGGTCCCGGTCCCGTCCCGAGGAGGGTTGAGAGGCCGGAGAACGGTTCGGCCTCAGCTGCGCGGCCGAGGTCGTCCGGTGGGTGGATCTCGATACGCGCCCTGCGGGCGCTACTCGATCAGCATGCTGTGGCGGCTGCCACGCCTCCGGCTGCTGCGAACGCGACGGCGACTTCGGCTGCCGCGGCTGCTGCGCTTCCTGCGCCTGCTGCTACGCCGGCTGCGGATGCTGCACCTGCTCGACGACCTGCTGAACGGTCGGCGGCCCTCCATGCTGGTCGAGTAGCCGCGCAGCGGCGTATCGAGACCCGGGGAATCGGATCGCCCTGGCGATTCGATTCCGCAGTGGCCGGGGCTAGAGGCGGTCGGCGAGGGCCGCGATGAGGGCCGCGCGGTCCTCGCGGAGGATCGAGGCGCCGGCGCCGGGGACCGTGCGGACCTCCGCGCCGTGGTCGGCGAGGACGCCGCCGAGCGAGGAGTGGCCGAGCGGGTCCTCCGGCAGCACGGCCAGCGTCGGCACCGGGAAGGCGTCCGGGGCGTCGGCCGCGCCGCGCGCCGTCAGACCGGAGGCGGACTCCGGGTCCCACAGTGCGTGGGCCGAGACGTCGAGCTCGATCTGCTCGTCGGTCCAGATCGGGTGGCGGTGCCGCAGATCGTCGGCGTCGCCCTTCTCGACGTGCGCGATCGAGCCGCCGCGGCGCAGCGCGAGGCCCTTCGCGTCGGAGAAGGCGGGGTCGAGCAGGATCAGCCGCTCGGCGCGGTACTCCGGGGCGAGCCGCGCGGCGACGACGGCGCCGAGGCCGTGCCCGATCACCAGGTCGGGCGACTGCAGGACCGAGGCGCGCACGTCCTCCGCCCAGTGGCCGACGGAGTAGGCGGGCGACTTCGGCGAGCCGCCGTGCCCGGCGAGGTCGGGCGCGACGACGCGGTAGCCGTGCTCGTGCAGCGTGGGCACCAGGGCGTACCAGACGCGCGAGTCCGTGCCGAGGCCGTGCAGCAGCAGGGCGATCTTCTCGCCGGAGCCGCCGTAGTCGCGGACGTGCAGCTCGAGCGGCGCGGCACCGGCCGCGAGCGCCTTCCGCTCCGCCTTCGTCGGCGGGAGCACGAAGGTGTTGCCGAACTCGCGCGGGGCCGGACCGAACGCGTCCCGCGCGCTCTGCACGACCTTGCGGCCGAGCATCGCGTTGCCGACGCCGCCCAGCGCGGCGCCGATCCCGAACGGCATCGCCCGCCCGACCAGCCCGGCGCCCTGCTGCGCGAGGAAGTGCTTGGCGAACGACTTCTTGGCCCGGTCGGCCAGCTCGCCCACGAGGAACGACGGCAGTCCCTTGGTCACCACGGAGCCCCAGTACTGGTTCATTCCGGTGCTGGTGCCGGTCGCGTGCCCGGCGACCTGGCGCACCAGCTCGCTGCCGGAGGAGCCCATCATCAGCGTGAGCACGAGGGCGCGGGCGCGGTCCGGGTCCTCGAGGCGGATGCCGTGCACCTCGGTGACCGACTGCGCGAAGAGGGCGCTCGCCTCGAGGAAGCCGATCGCCCCGGCGCCGGAGAGCGCGACGGACGCGGCGGTGCCGATCCCGGGGACGACCGCAGTCGCTCCGATGGCCGCACCGCCGGCGGCGACGCTGGAGAGGTACTGGCGCTCGAGGGAGGTGATCAGCTGCTCGGGAGTCGCGTTCGGCCGGCGACGCCGCAGCGCCCGGATGTTCGCGAGGACCGCGGGCCGCTGGACGGCGAGGACGCGGTCCAGGATCCGGGCCAGCTGCGCGTTCTCGACGTCGGCGGTGCCGGCCTGCTCGAGCTCGTCGCGGTCCTTGCGGTCCTTCTTCGAGGACATGTCTGCACTCCTGCGTCGTGAGGTCCCGCGCGTCGCGCTGTCGCGGCGAGCTCCGGGCCGTGCGGCTCGGACTGCCGGTCACTCCGCGGCGGGCTGCGCTTTCGGCGCGTAGTCCTCAGAATACCGGGCGAGAACCTGATCGATCGGTGCGTCGAGCACCAGCGCGCCCTTGTCCAGGTAGAGCCCGCGGGTGCAGAAGCGACGGAGGTCGCGCTCGTTGTGCGAGACGAAGAAGAGCGTCCGGCCGGCCGCGAGCAGCTCCTCGATCCGGGCGTAGCACTTCTCGCGGAACGCCTTGTCGCCCACCGCGAGCACCTCGTCGACCAGGATGATCGGCTCCTCGAGCCGCGACACCACCGAGAAGGCGATCCGCACCTTCATCCCGCTGGAGAGGTGCTTGTACGGGGTGTCCAGGAAGTCGCCGATCTCGGCGAACTCGATGATCGAGTCGAACCGGTCGTCGACCTCGCGCTTGGACATGCCGTGCAGCCCCGCGGTCAGGTAGACGTTCTCCCGGACGCTGAGGTCGGCGACGAAGCCGCCGGTGATCTCGATCAGCGGAGCGACCCCGCCGCGGACCTCGACCACGCCCTCGTCCGGCAGCACGACGCCGGCGACGAGCTTCAGCAGCGTCGACTTGCCCTGGCCGTTCCGGCCGACGACGCCGATCGCCTCGCCCGCGTGCACCCGGACGTCGAGCCCGCGCAGGGCCCAGAACTCGCCGGGTCGCGAGCGTCGCGTCCCGCGGGAGAAGAGGTCCTTGAAGGAGCGACGGCCGCGGCGGTTCCGCCGGAACCGGATCCCGAGACCCCGGCACTCGATCACGACAGGGGCCTCGCCGCCGGGGCGCTCGTCAGCGGAGGACACGGTCACAGCTCCTTCAGCACCGCGCGCTCGGAGCGGCGGAAGACGATCAGGCCGAGACCGAGCACGAGGAACGAGATCAGCACGGAGGTGAGGATGAGCGGCAGGTCGAGCTCGCTCGCGAAGAAGGTGGAGCGGTAGAGCGCGAAGATCCCGCTGAGGGGGTTCAGCGCGGCCCACGGCCGGATCGCGTCGGGCAGGTTCGCCGTCGAGTAGATGATCGGCGAGGCGTAGAAGAGGAAGCGCAGCACCAGCTTGATCGCGCGCTCGAGGTCGCGGAAGAACACGACGAGCGGGGCGACCAGCAGGCCCACGCCGAGCGTGAGCACGCCCTGGAGCAGGATCGCGAGCGGGAAGAGCAGGATCGCCGGCGTCACTCCCGCTCCCGCGACGACCGCGAAGAGCACGAGCACCGGCAGACTCGCCACGAACTCGATGCCCTTGGACAGCACGATCCGGCCGACCCAGATGGTGCGCGGGATCGACGTGGAGCGCACGAGCTTCGCCTCGCGGAGGAAGGCGCGCGTCGCATCCGACGTCGCCTGGTTGAACCACATCCACGGCAGCAGGCCCGCGAGCAGGAAGACGATGTACGGGTCCTCGCCGACGGTGCGCTTGAAGACGACGGTGAAGACGAAGTAGTAGATGCCCGACATCACCAGCGGGTCGAGCACCGACCACACGTAGCCGAGCGCGCTGGTGGCGTACCGGACCGTGAGGTCGCGCTTGGTCAGCAGCCAGAGCGAGTGCCGGTAGCGCCAGGCCCGCGAGCGGTGCGGACGCAGGGCGGTCGCACCGGCGTCGACACGTGCGGGGCTGCTCACGGCAGGCGACTCCTCTCGACCGGCTCGGATCGAGCCGGACGAGACGCGAGCCTCAGACGAAGAGGTTCGCCCGCTCGAGATCCTCGGCGAAGTCCACCTCGACGGCGTAGAGGTCGGAGATGTCCATCGGCTCGACGAGCAGTCTGTCCTGCTCGATCGCCAACTCTATTCCACGCTCGAAGTAGTCCTGGGCGTCGACCCGGGCCAGCTGGCGGATGAGCGCCGGCTTGTCCGCGGCCGAGACGTAGTTGATCCCGACGGCCTCGCCGAGTCCGCGCTTGACGGTCTTGGACAGCTCGTCGATGTAGCCCTCGGCGCTGGTCGTGTACTTGACCTCCTCGTCGGACACCTTCGCGGTGTTGACGGTGACGAAGGAGGCGTCCTTCGCGATGAGGTCCGCGGTGCGGTCGAGGATGCGCGGGTCGAAGACGACGTCGCCGTTCATCCAGAGCACGCCGCCCTGGCCGGAGGCCTGCAGCGCGCGGAGGAGGCTCTTCGAGGTGTTGGTCTGGTCGTACTGCTCGTTGTAGACGAACGTCGCCGAGGGGAACGCCTCGATGATGTGCTCGAGCTTGTAGCCGACGACGATGCTCACCGGCACCTTCGTGCCGAAGGCGTGGTGGATGTTGTCGAACTGCTGCTGCATGATCGTGCGGCCGTCGCTCAGCGGCGTCAGCGGCTTCGGCAGGGAGCGGCCGAGCCGGCTGCCCATGCCTGCGGCGAGGATGACGACGGAGGCGGGCGCACCGGTGGAGTCGCCGGCGGGGGCGGTCGGGAAGGGCTTGCTCGTCATGTGTTCTCCTCGCGTCGATCGCGGCGGAACGATGTGTTCACCGCCGCGTAGCGATCCTTAACCGGCGTGCAGCGACCTGATCGCTTCCTGGGTCGCCACTTAGTGTACTGTGCACGCCTTCGAAGGCCAGGGGTTGCCAGGAGCCGTGTCGGCGAGACGGATCCCAGGCTCCTCTCCACAGGGCCCGGCGCGCCCCGTCCCCGTCCGGAGCGACTTGGTACCGTAGCCGGATGACGTCCGCGACGAACGCCGAGGAATCCGAGCGCGACGGCGCTCCGCCCGCCGAGTCGCCGACTCCCGCAGAATCGTTCGCGAAGGAGACCGCGGATCCGGCCGCTCCTGCGCGGACGGCCGACCCCTCGCCGAAGCCCGAGAACGCCCAGCCCGCCGACCCCGAGCACCCCGTCGTCTTCGAGCTGCACGCCCTCACCCGCACCTTCGGGCGCACGGTGGCGGTCGACCGCATCGACCTCGCCGTCCGCGCCGGCACCTTCTACGGGATCATCGGTCCGAACGGCGCGGGCAAGACCACGACGCTGTCGATGATGACCGGGCTCCTCCGCCCCGACACCGGCCGCGTGCTCGTGCACGGCGTCGACGTCTGGAAGGACCCGCGGACTGCGAAGCCGCTGATCGGCGTCCTGCCCGACCGCCTGCGCCTGTTCGACCGCCTCACCGGCGCGCAGTTCCTCTACTACTCCGCCGCGCTGCGCGGGATCGACCGGAAGACCGCCAAGCAGCGCACCGTGGAGCTCGCCGAGGCGCTCGGACTGACCGACGCGCTCGAGCGGCTGATCTCCGACTACTCGGCCGGCATGGCCAAGAAGGTCGCGCTCGCCGGCGCCATGATCCACGCGCCCCGCGTCCTGGTGCTCGACGAGCCGTTCGAGTCGGTCGACCCGGTCTCCTCCGCGGCCGTGATCACCGTCCTGCGCCGCTTCGTCGCGGGCGGCGGCACCGTCGTGCTCTCCAGCCACGGCCTCGACTTCATCGAGCGCGTCTGCGACGACGTCGCCGTGATCGTGGGCGGCAAGGTCCTCGCCGCCGGGTCCGTCGAGGAGGTCGCCGGCACCGCGACGCTCGAGGAGCGCTTCCTCGAGCTCGCGGGCGGCAAGCAGATCGCCGAGGGGCTGCAGTGGCTGCACGACTTCTCCGGCTGAGGCTCGACGTCCTGCTCGGCGCCTTCCGCTCGGGCGCGCGGCACACGGGCGGCGCCCTGCTCGGAGTGCTCGTCGTCGTCGTGGCGACCGCCGCGCTCCTGTCCGGTCTCGGCACGCTCGAGCCCGGCTCCTGGCTCGCGGACGACGCCGTCGTCGCCGGGGGAGCGGTCGTCACGCTCGGCTTCCTGGTGCTCCCGTTCCTGCTCGGGCCGAAGGATCCGATGGACCCGCGGGCGTTCCGGCTCTTCGGCTTCCCGAGCGGCCGGCTCGCGGCCGCCCTCGCGCTGGCCGGGCTCGTCTCCCTCCCCGTGCTCGCGCTCGTCGTCCTCGGCGCGGCGACGATCCGGCTGTTCCCCGCCGCCGGCCTCCTGGCCGTGATCGGTCCGCTGCTCGGCGTCCTCACCGCGGCGCTGCTGGGCCGGATCGGCCTCGCCGCCTCGTCGGCGCTGGTGCCCTCCCGCACGGCGCGGGAGCTGCTCGCGGTGCTCGGCCTCGTCCTCCTGCTGACCGCGCCGGTCGCGCTCGTGCTGACCACCGGACTCGACTGGGGCGGCGAGGGCTCCGAGGCGCTGGAGCGGCTCGCCGCCGTCCTCGCGCCGACCCCCTTCGGCGCCGCCTGGGCGATCGCGCCGAGCGCGGCCTCCGGGGCGGTCGCCGGCCCGCTGCTGACCGCGCTGCTCACCCTCGTCGTCGCCGGGGCGCTCTGGTGGCTGGTCGTCCGCGCGCTGACCGTCCGCCCCGAGCGCACCTCCCGGCCGCCGCGCGGACTCCGCCTGGGCTGGTTCGACGTCCTCGGCGGCAGCCGCACCGGTGCCATCGCCGCGCGCAGCACGACCTACTGGCTCCGGGACCCCCGCTACCAGGCGTCGCTCGTCGCGGTTCCGCTGCTCCCGGTGCTCGCCGTGGTGCTGCTGGCCCTGGTGGGCGTGCCGTTCCCGCTGCTCTCGCTGCTGCCCGTCCCGCTCGTCGCGCTGTTCCTCGGCTGGTTCCTGCACAACGACGTCGCCTACGACGGCTCGGCCTTCTGGCTGCACGCCGCCGCCGGGGTGCGCGGCTGGTCGGACCGGCTCGGCCGCGCCTTCCCGACGCTGCTGCTCGGCCTGCCGGTCGTCGTGCTCGGCTCGCTCGTCAGCAGCGCCACCTCCGGCCTCGACGATGCGCTGCCGGTCCTGCTCGCGGTGAACGCCGCGCTGCTCCTGGTGCCCGCGGGGGTCGCGAGCGCCCTCTCCGCGCGGCTCGCCTACCCGGCGCCGCGTCCCGGCGACAGCGCCTTCGTCCAGCCGCAGGCACCGGGAGCGAGCGGAGCCGGCTCGCAGGCGCTCGCCTTCGGCCTCGGGCTGCTGCTGTCGGCGCCGGCCGTCGTGCTGGCGGTGCAGACCCTGTTCTTCGAGGGCGACCGGGACCAGGCGATCCTCGCGGGCCTCGGCAGCGCGGTCGGCGTCTTCGCCCTCGGCGTGCTGCTCGGCGGCTTCCTCTTCGACCACCGCGCGGCCGAGCTGGTCTCGTTCACCAGCCGCTACTGAGCCTGACGGAGCCCCGCCCGCTCCCGGGCTCCGAGCGTAGGATCGGAGGCATGACGTCCCGTTTCGAGAACAGCAGCACCGACCCCCTCGAGGGAGGCGGAGGAACCGCCACCCTCGACCGCGAACTCGAGGAGCTCCTCAACCAGGAGACGATCGAGCCGGGCGACCACGAGCGCTTCTCCCACTACGTGCCGAAGGACAAGATCCTCGAGAGCGCGATGACCGGCAAGCCCGTCCGCGCCCTCTGCGGCAAGAAGTGGCTGCCGGGCCGCGACCCGGAGAAGTTCCCCGTCTGCCCCTCCTGCAAGGAGATCTACGCCCGGATGAAGTAGGGCGCGCGGCCAGGCCCCCTCGGGAGCCGGGCCCGCCCCACTCCGGGTCCGCCCCGCTCCGGGTCCGTTCCGCTCCGGGACCGTTCCGCTCAGGCGTAGCGGGTCGGGATCACCGGGTCGCCGCGGCCGAGGCGCAGCGCGTCCTGCGGCAGCTCGATCACGGCGTTCGCCCGGTGCTCGCGCGCGGCGACGACACCCGTCGCACCGAGGTGCTCCTCGCGGATCCGGCCGTCCTCGATCAGCGGCACCAGCAGTGCGCGCTCGTCCTCGCCGACCGCGCCCTCGGGCCCGGCACCGACGTGCACGACCTCCTCGACGGCGATGCCGTCCTCGGTCAGGCGCCGCCCCGCGGACTTGCGTCCGCCGATGGAGGCCTTCGCCGCCGACTTCTTGGCGACCGAGACCCACTCGCCCGCGTCGTCCTCGTGCGCGACCAGCTTGTAGACCATGCCCGCGGTGGGGTGGCCGGAGCCGGTCGCGACCGAGGTGCCCACGCCGTAGGAATCGACGGGGGAGGCGGCCAGCGCCGCGATGCCGTACTCGTCCAGGTCGTTCGTGACGGTGATCCTGGCGCCGGTGGCGCCGAGCCCGTCCAGCTGCGCGCGGACGGCGGCGACCTGCTGGGGGAGGTCGCCCGAGTCGATCCGCACGGCGCCGAGCGAGGTGCCCGCGACGCGGACCGCGAGGTCCACCGCGGCGGTGACGTCGTAGGTGTCGACGAGGAGGGTCGTGCCCGGCCCGAGCGCGGCGACCTGCGCGCGGAAGGCGTCCTCCTCGGAGTCGTGCAGCAGCGTGAACGCGTGCGCGGAGGTGCCCATCGTCGGCACGCCCCAGCTGCGGCCCGCCTCGAGGTTCGAGGTGGCGCCGAAGCCGGCGATGTGCGCGGCGCGCGCGGCGGCGACCGCCGAGCGCTCGCCGGCCCGGCGGGAGCCCATCTCCGCCAGCGGGCGGCCGTCGGCGGCGGAGACCATCCGGGCCGCGGCGCTCGCCACGGCGCTGTCGTGGTTGAGCACGCTCAGCACCAGCGTCTCGAGCAGCACGCCCTCGGCGAAGGGCGCCTCGACGATCAGCACGGGGGAGCCGGGGAGGTAGACCTCGCCCTCGCGGTAGCCCCACATGTCGCCCTGGAAGCGGTAGTCGGCCAGCCAGTCCAGGGTGCGCGCGTCGACGACGCGGTTCTCCCGCAGCCAGTCGAGCTCGGCGTCGCCGAAGCGGAAGCGCGAGATCAGCTCGAGCAGGCGGCCGGTGCCGGCGAGGATCCCGTAGCGGCGCCCCGGCGGGAGGCTGCGGGCGAACACCTCGAACATGCAGCGCCGGTCGGCGGTGCCGCTGCCGAGAGCGCCCTCGACCATCGTCAGCTCGTAGCGGTCGGTGAGGAAGGACGTGGCATCCATCCGACCAGTGTTCCATGCACCGTTCCCTGCACGAGGCACCCTCCCCGGGCGCGGGTAGGCTCTTCCTCCGTGACGGACGCACCCCTCGGCATCTTCGACTCCGGCGTCGGCGGACTCACCGTCGCCCGCGCCGTGATCGACCAGCTGCAGAACGAGTCGATCGTCTACCTCGGCGACACCGCGCACTCGCCCTACGGGCCCAAGCCCCTCGCCGACGTCCGCGCCTACGCCCTCGACACCCTGGACACGCTGGTCGACCAGGGCGCGAAGCTGCTGGTGATCGCCTGCAACACCGCCTCGGCCGCGATGATGCGGGACGCGCGCGAGCGCTACACGATCGGCCGCGGCATCCCGGTGATCGAGGTCATCCAGCCCGCCGTCCGCAGCGCCGTCCGCGACACCCGCAACCGCCGCGTCGGCGTGATCGGCACCGTCGGCACGATCCGCTCGCGCGCCTACGACGACGCCTTCGTCGCCGCACCGGACCTCGAGCTGGTCACCGCCGCCTGCCCGCGCTTCGTCGAGTTCGTCGAGGCCGGCGTCACCTGGAGCGACGAGCTGCTGGCGCTCGCCGAGGAGTACCTCGCGCCGCTGAAGCAGGCGGGCGTCGACACCCTCGTGCTCGGCTGCACGCATTACCCGCTGCTGCGCGGCGCCATCGCCTACGTGATGGGGCCCGACGTCCGGCTGGTCTCGAGCGCCGAGGAGACCGCCCTCGACGTCTACCGCACGCTGGTGGCGCACGGCCTGCAGCGCACCGCCGCCGCCCCGCCGACCTACCGCTGGGAGGAGACCGGCTCGAGCGACTTCGTCCGCCTCGCCCGGCGCTTCCTCGGCCCCGAGGTCTCGAGCGTCGACCTCGTCGAGACCGGCACGATCAACCTGCGCGAGCTCGACCGGGCCGCGCGCCGCACGACTCCAGGGAGACCCGAGTGACCGACAGCACCGCCGCCCAGCCGACCGTCAAGCGCAAGGACGGCCGCGCGCCCGACGAGCTGCGCGCGATCACCATCGAGCGCGGCTGGAGCACCCAGGCCGAGGGCTCGGCGCTGATCTCCTACGGGAACACCAGGGTGCTCTGCACTGCGTCCTTCACCAACGGCGTCCCGCGCTGGCTGCAGGGCAAGGGCAAGGGCTGGGTCACCGCGGAGTACGCGATGCTGCCCCGCGCCACCAACTCCCGGATGGACCGCGAGGCCGTCAAGGGCAAGGTCGGCGGGCGCACCCACGAGATCTCCCGGCTGATCGGCCGGAGCCTCCGCGCGGTCGTCGACACGAAGGCGCTCGGCGAGAACACGATCGTGATCGACTGCGACGTCCTCCAGGCGGACGGCGGCACCCGCACCGCGGCGATCACCGGCGCGTACGTGGCGATGGTCGACGCGATCGAATGGGCCCGCGGCAAGAAGTACGTCGGCCAGAAGGCGCAGCCGCTGATCGACAGCCTGTCGGCGGTCTCCGTCGGCATCATCGACGGCGTCCCGATGCTCGACCTCGCGTACGTCGAGGACGTGCGCGCGGAGACCGACATGAACGTCGTCGTCACCGGCCGCGGCCTCTTCGTCGAGGTGCAGGGCACCGCCGAGGGCGCCCCCTTCGACCGCCGCGAGCTCGACGCGCTGCTCGATCTCGCGGTCGGCGGCGCGGCCGACCTGGCCCGCTTCCAGACCGAGGCGCTCGCCGCGGGGCGGGACGCGTGAGCCTCGACCTCGTCCTCGCCACCCACAACGCGGGCAAGGTCGAGGAGTTCCGGGCGATGCTGGCCGGCGCGCTGCCGGGCGTCGGCGTCCGCGCCTACGACGGGCCGGAGCCGGTCGAGGACGGCGTCACCTTCACCGAGAACGCGCTGATCAAGGCGCGGGCCGCGGCGGCGCACACCGGCCTCGTCGCGCTCGCCGACGACTCCGGCCTCTGCGTCGACGTGCTCGGCGGCTCGCCGGGCATCTTCTCGGCCCGCTGGTCGGGCCGCCCGCACGACGCGGTCGCGAACCACGAGCTGCTGCTCGCGCAGCTGGCCGATGTGAAGCCGGAGCACCGCGGCGCGCACTTCGTCTGCACGATCGCGCTGGTCGTCCCCGAGTCGGTCCTGCCCGGCGGCCGGGAGATCGTGGTCGAGGGCCGCTGGGACGGCGCCATCGCCGCCGGTCCGCGCGGCACGAACGGCCACGGCTACGACCCGGTCTTCGTCCCCGCCGACTCGGCCCTCTCGGCCGCCGAGATCGCCCCCGCCGAGAAGAACGCCCGCAGCCACCGCGCCCGGGCCTTCACCGCCCTCCGAGCCGAACTGGCGGCCCTGGCGACCACCCTGCCCTGATCGGGGGCGCAGCCTCCCGACCGCGAGATGCCACTTGTGCACGCGACACGCCGTGTCGAGTGTGCACAAGTGGCATCTCGCGGGATCGGTCAGTGCTTGCGGTGCTTGTCGTCGACGGCGGTGGGGTCGAGGACGAGGGCGCTCGCCTCCGACGCGTCGGTCTCCTTGTCGGCCGCGAGGCGGGCCTTGCGGCGCTGCTGGAGGAAGTGGAACACCGTCGGGATGATCGCGAGGGCCACGGCGCCGATCAGGATCACGTCGATGTAGTGCGAGACGAAGGCGGCGACGGGCGGGATGAAGGCCAGCAGCCAGCCGATCAGCGTCACGCCGCTGCCCCAGATGAGCGCGCCGATGAGGTTGTAGAGGCTGTACTTGCGGTAGTTCATGTGGGCGACGCCGGCGGCGATCGGCGCGAAGGTGCGGACGATCGGCACGAATCGCGCGAGGATCACGGCGAGGCCGCCGAAGCGCTCGAAGAAGGCGTTGGTGCGCTTGACGTTCTCGATGCTGAAAAAGCCGGATTCCTTGCGCTCGAAGATGCGCGGCCCGGCCTTGTGCCCGATCAGGTAGCCGACCTCGCCGCCGACGAACGCCGAGAAGCCGATCGCGAGGCAGATCAGCCAGATAGGCATGCCCAGACCATTTCCGGCCGCGTTCTCATGCGCAAGGAGTCCCGTGATGATGAGGAGAGTGTCACCCGGGAAGAGGAAGCCGATCAGCAGGCCGGTCTCGGCGAAGACGATCAGGCAGACTACGAGAACGCCCCACGGTCCCGCCTGCTCGAGGATTGTTCCGGGGTCCAGCCAGGGGACCAGGGCGGCGTGGTTCAACGGTTCTCCAGTCGATCAGTGCCGTGCGGCCGGCCGACGCCGCAGCCGATCCTCGGTCTGCGGCGGCTCGACCGCGCTCACTGTACCGGCGAAACCGGGAAGACGGCCGGGGCGGCCCCCGAAGGTGGCGTGCCACGCCGGTCGCTCCGGTCGCCCCTGGTGCGGAAGGTGGGACTCGAACCCACATGCCTCTCGGCACAGGAACCTAAATCCTGCGTGTCTGCCATTCCACCACTCCCGCGTGCGCGCTCCAGTGTAGGAGGGGAGCGCGAGCAGGGGCCCGCGCGGAGACCGCCTGGCCGCCAGGCGCGCTGCGGGTCAGGTGCGCGGGCGCCGGTGCGGCAGGTACCGCGGGATCCAGCGCGAGAGCGCGGCGGCACCGGCCAGCCCGAGCACGCCCATCGCTCCCGCAGCGAACGGCAGCGAGACCGCCGCGGTGAGCGCGGACACCGCGATCGGCGCCGCCGCATTGCCCGCGTCGCCGGTGAAGCGGAACGCGCCGAGGAAGGGCGCGGGATCCTTCGGCGGCGCGAGATCCGCGGCGATCGTCATCAGGATGCCCGAGCCGATCCCGTTCGCCACCGCGAGGACGCAGGCCACCGCGATGAACCAGGGCACCGGGTCGGCGGCGAGGAGCGTCGCCACCAGCAGCAGGTGCCCGACCCCCAGGCCGATCATCGACGGGATCGCCGTGGCCCCGCGGCCGAAGCGGTCCATCACCTGCCCGCCCGCGTAGAAGAGGGCGAAGTCGAGGGCCCCGGCGATGCCGATGATGATCGCGGTGTCGGTCTCGGCGAGGCCGAGGCTGACCGCCCAGAGCGGGAGGATCAGCGTCCGGCTCGCGCGCAGGGCGCCGATCACGGCGGCGCCGGAGCCCATCCGCGCGAGCACGCCGCGGTGCGCGCGGAGGGTGCGGACCAGGCCGGGGGAGGACTCCGGCACAGCCGCGGCCTCGGCGGCGGCGTCGAGCACGGGGTCGGCGGCGGCGGAGGCGGCCGCCGCGCGGCGCAGCACCGTCGCCGGGTCCGGCACGAGCAGCAGCACGACCACCGCGGCCACGCAGCAGGCGATGTGCACCCAGAAGATCGACTCGACCGAGCCGCTGAGGTGCACGACCCCCGCGGCGAGGAACGGGCCGATCAGCCAGCCCGCGCGGAACACCCCCGCGAGCGAGGACAGCGCCCGGGCCCGGTGGCTGATCGGCACGAACGAGGTCATGAAGGCGTGCCGGGCGAGCGCGAAGACCGCTGTCGCGAGGCCGATCAGGAAGACACCCACGGTCAGCGTCACCCACGAGGTGGAGACGAGGCAGATCACCAGGCCGAGGATCGAGGCGGCCGAGGCGCCGAGCATCGCGCCGCGCTCGCCGATCCGCGAGACGATCCAGCCGCTCGGGATGTCGCCCGCGAGCTCGCCGATCATGATCATTCCCGCGACGAGGCCGGCGATCGCCAGCGTCGCCCCGAGGTCGCCGGCGACGGCGGGGAGGAGGGGGATGATCGCGCCCTCGCCGACCGAGAAGAGCAGCGTCGGCAGGAAGGTCGAGAGCAGGAGGGGCCCGACGGGGAAGGGGCGCTCGGCGGTGCTGCTCATCAGCCCCATCCTAAGCGCCGCCCGGGCGGCCGCCCGCGGTGACCCCCGGTGCCCCCGGTAGTCTGGAGCCACCATGCTGGACAACGACTTCACCGAGCAGATCACTGCTCTCCGCTCCACCTTCTCCGACATCCTCGCCGTCATCGACGTCGACGAGCTCCGCGCGAAGATCGAGGAGCTGAACGAGCAGGCGGGCGTCCCCGACCTCTGGGACGACACCGACAACGCGCAGAAGGTGACCAGCGCGCTGAGCCACCGCCAGTCCGAGCTCGCCCGGATCACCGCGATCGAGCGGCGCCTCGACGACCTCGAGGTCCTGGTCGAGATGGCCAACGAGGCCGACGATGCCGAGTCCGAGCAGGAGGCGATCGCCGAGCTCGACGCCCTGCAGAAGACCATGGGCGAGCTCGAGGTGCAGACCCTCCTCGACGGCGAGTACGACGACCGCCCCGCCGTCATCACCATCCGCGCGGGAGCCGGCGGCGTCGACGCCTCCGACTTCGCCGAGATGCTGATGCGGATGTACCTCCGCTGGGCCGAGAAGCACAAGTACCCCGCGACCGTGATGGACGCGAGCTACGCGGAGGAGGCCGGCATCAAGTCCGCCACCTTCCAGATCGACGCGCCCTACGCCTTCGGCACCCTCTCCGTCGAGGCCGGCACCCACCGCCTCGTGCGGATGAGCCCCTTCGGCGCCGCGGGCAAGCGCCAGACGTCCTTCGCCGCGGTCGAGGTCATCCCGCTGATGGAGGAGGCCGGTGCGATCGAGATCCCGGACAACGACATCCGCGTCGACGTCTTCCGCTCCTCCGGCCCCGGCGGCCAGTCGGTCAACACGACCGACTCCGCGGTGCGCCTGACCCACCTCCCCACCGGCCTCGTCGTCTCGATGCAGAACGAGAAGAGCCAGATCCAGAACCGCGCGGCCGCCATGCGCGTGCTGCAGTCGCGCCTGCTGCTGCTGCAGAAGGAGCAGGAGGCCGCGACCAAGAAGGAGCTGGCCGGCAACATCACGGCGAGCTGGGGCGACCAGATGCGCAGCTACGTCCTCGCGCCGTACCAGATGGTCAAGGACCTCCGCACCGACCACGAGGTCGGCAACCCCTCGCACGTCTTCGACGGCGACCTCGACGGCTTCATCGCCGCGGGCATCCGCTGGCGCAAGTCCGCCTGACCGGCGGCGGCACGGCGCGAGCCGGGCCGGCCCCCTGCGCCCGGGAACCCCACTGGAGCACGGGCGCGAGGCGGAGCCGACGTTCCGCGAACCCGGAAGAGCCTGAGCGTCGACCGGTTCTACCCTGAGAACGTCTCGATCCGAGACTCTCTCAAGAAAGGTGGAACCATGTCGAAGACTTCTCTCCTGATCGCTGCCGGGGCCGGCGCCGTGCTCGCCCTCGCGGCAGCCGCTCCGGCACAGGCGGACCAGCCGATCGCCGGCCTCCCGCTGTCCTCCGAGACGTCGCTCTCCGACGCCCTCGGGGACGACATCGCGCTGCGACTCGGAGAGACCCCCGCGAACCCGCTCGCTCCCGCCCGAGCAGCGGACGTCGTCGGGGGTGCCTCTGCGGGAGCGGTCACCGGCGCCGGGCTCCGAGTCGACGGAGCCGCGCTGTTCGACGGCACCGAGCTGTTCGCGCTGGTCCTCGAGGACGAGTGGGCGTCCCTCACCGTGGCGGGCGACGTCGCGCTGCCCTCCGAGGAGACGGGCGCCGTCGTCGCGGGCGGTTCCGTCGCGGACGCCGCTGCCGTCGTCGACGCCGCCGCTCGCGTCGTTCCGACCGGGGCGGTCGACGGCGATCCGGGAGACGCCACCTCCGCCGATCGCCGGTGAGCACGCCTCCCCGTCGGCCCGCCGCTGAGCGGACCGGCGGGGAGACCCCCGGGGGCACTCCGGCCGAGCGCCCGGTGGGGCTCGTTCTCCTCGGGCTCGCTGCGCTCGGTGCGGCGGCGGCCGCGTTCGTCGTCGCGTCCGTCATCGGCAACCGGACCGGTGCGTTCGACGCCGTGCCGGACGAGGGATGGCGGGTCGGCTTCGCGGTGGCGTCGGCGCTCGCCAGTCTGCTGCTGCTCGGAGCCGCCGCGCTGCTCGGACGGGCCTGGGGTGCCGAGCGCGGGGGGAGCGCAGCCCCCGTGATCGCGACGACGGCGGCCGCGGCGGCGGTCTGCCTCCTCGTCGGGCTGTCGCTCGTCGGCGTCGGGACGGAGCCGGCGACGTCGATGCCGACTCCCGAGGCGCAGAGGGCGTCGTCGGCTCTCGCGATCGCTCTTCTCGCCTGCGCGACCGTCTCCGCGGGCTCCCTCGTCGTCGCTCTGGTGCGGCGGCCGGGGGAGTCGCGAGGCGTCTGACTCCCAGGTCGGGTCCGCCGAAGGGCCGGCCGCTCGGCGCGCCGGGCGGCCGGACGGGTCACTCTCCGGGATCGTCGCTTACCCTCGTACCGACATGATTCGCTTCGACAACGTCTCCAAGCAGTATCGGGGTGGCACGAGACCCGCCCTCAACGCCATCGATCTCGAGATCCTCCGGGGCGAGTTCGTCTTCCTCGTCGGCGCCTCCGGGTCCGGCAAGTCCAGCTGCCTCCGCCTGATCCTCAAGGAGGAGCGGCCCTCCTCCGGCTCGATCCACGTGCTCGGGCAGAACCTGGGCAAGATCTCGAGCCGCAAGGTCCCCTACTTCCGCCGCAACATGGGCGTGGTGTTCCAGGACTTCCGGCTCCTCCCGAACAAGTCGGTCTTCGACAACGTCGCCTTCAGCCTCCAGGTGATCGGCAAGTCGAAGGGCTACATCCAGGAGGCGGTCCCCGACACGCTCAAGATGGTGGGCCTCGCCGGCAAGGCCGCGCGCCTGCCGCACGAGCTCTCCGGCGGCGAGCAGCAGCGCGTGGCCATCGCCCGCGCCGTCGTCAACAAGCCCGCGGTCCTCCTCGCCGACGAGCCGACCGGAAACCTCGACCCGACGACCAGCGCCGGCATCATGGCGCTGCTCGAGCGGATCAACGCCGGCGGCACGACCGTGATCATGGCCACCCACGAGGCCGGCATCGTCGACCAGATGAAGCGCCGCGTCATCGAGCTCTCGGCGGGCAGCATCGTCCGCGACGAGAGACGGGGCGGGTACGGCCAGACCGAGAGCATCACCGTCGTGCACGACGGCGTCGTGGTGGTCGCGGCCGACGACCACCCGACCACCACGTCCTCGATCGCCAACCCCGTGATCACCGAGAGCGCGCTCGCGCCCGCCGAGGTCCCGGAGGTCGACCTGCGCCGTGCCCCGGCGCCCGCCGCCGCCGCGCCGGAGCTCCCCGAGCACGGCGCCGCGTTCGCGCGCCCGCGCCTGCAGCAGACCGCGCCGCAGCCCCGCGTCCCGGAGGGCCGCCGCTCGGCCGCCGCACCCGAGACCCACGTCGCTCCGGCGCGTCCCACCACCCAGTCGAACCCGGTCGTCCCGCCGCCGCCGCCCGCCCCGACCGAGGCGCCCGCCTCGCCGCGCGTGGTCGAGCTGCAGAGCCAGACCGGCCCGATCTACCTCCCCGCCGACACCGGGGCCCTCCCCGAGGAGTCGCTCGCGGCCCGCCTGGGGCTGCGCGCCCACGCGGGCGAGGGCGACGAGTCCGGGGACGACCAGCAGGATGTAGGACCCGTCAAGTGAGATACGCACTGATCTGGTCGGAGGTCTCGAGCGGCCTCCGGCGCAACGTCTCCATGGTCGTCTCGGTGATCCTGGTGACCTTCATCTCGCTCACCTTCGTCGGCACCGCGATCCTGCTGCAGATGCAGATCGGCCAGATGAAGAACTTCTGGTACGACAAGGCCCAGGTCGCGGTGTACATGTGCACCGCCACCTCCGGCGGCTCGAACTGCAGCGGCTCCGACGCGACGCAGGAGCAGATCGACACCGTCGAGTCGCAGCTCGCGGGCGCGACGCTCGCCCCCTACATCGACCGCTCCTACTTCGAGGACCACGACCAGGCCTACGCGAACTTCCAGGAGCAGTTCGCCGGGAACCCGGTCGCCGAGTACGTCACTCCCGACCTGCTCAACCAGACCTTCTGGATCAACCTGAAGGACCCGACGCAGTCGGACGTGCTCGTGGAGAGCCTGTCCAGCGTCTCGGGGGTCGAGAGCGTCACGGATCAGAAGCAGTACCTCGACCAGATCTTCTCGATCCTCAACGCGGCCAGCTACACGGCCATCGGCATCGCGGTGCTGATGCTCGTGGCGGCGGTGCTGCTGATCGCGACGACGATCCGATTGTCGGCGTTCTCGAGGAGACGGGAGCTGGGCATCATGCGGCTCGTGGGCGCCTCGAACCGGTTCATCCAGACCCCCTTCATCCTCGAGGGCGTCTTCGCGGCGCTGCTCGGCTCGATCCTCGCGGGGGTCGCGGTCGTGGCGATCGTGGTCTTCTTCGTGCAGGGGTTCCTCGCGTACCGGATCCCGCTGACGTCGTTCGTGGGCGTCGACGACGCGCTGATCGTGGTGCCGATCCTGATCGTGGTGGGGATCGTCCTCGCGGCGATCTCGGCCAACGTGGCGATCGCGCGGTACCTGCGGGTCTAGACCGCCCGGCGTTCTCGGCCGCGTGCGGCCGTATACTGGTGGGCTGCCCCGATCGGGGTGGCTCACCATCGCTCTCGGACCGAAGGAGCAGCCGTGCCCAGGGAACAGGGACAGAAGGTCGTCGCGACCAACCGCAAGGCGCGCCACGACTACCTCATCGAGGACACCTACGAGGCGGGACTCGTGCTCTCGGGCACCGAGGTCAAGTCGCTCCGCAACGGCCGCGCGTCACTGGTCGACGGCTACGCCTTCGTCGACGGCGGTGAGGCGTGGCTCGACGCCGTGCACATCAACGAGTGGGCCCAGGGCACCTGGACCAACCACCCGCCGCGGCGCAAGCGCAAGCTGCTGCTGCACAAGGCGCAGATCCTCAAGATCCACAACAAGGTGAAGGAGGGCGGGTACACGCTGATCCCGCTCTCGCTCTACTTCAGCGACGGCAAGGCCAAGGTCGAGCTCGCGGTAGCGAAGGGCAAGAAGGACTACGACAAGCGCCAGGTGCTCCGCGAGCGCCAGGACCGCCGCGAGGCCGACCGCGCGATGTCCACCCGCCGCCGCATGGGGGAGTAGGCGGCCCGCGCCGATGTCCCGCAAGCGGGGGAGGCGCGCGCTCCGGTCCTGAGAGACTGGAGGACGTGACCTCTCCCGACAACGCTCCCGACGCGCCGCCCACTGCCGCGGAGGAGAGGACGCGCTGGCGGGCCTTCGCGGTCGCGGTGTCGGTCGCCGCCTTCACGATCCTCGACCTGTCGAAGGTCAACGTCGGGCTGCCCTCGATCGAGAAGTCGCTCTCGGCCGATCCGAGCCAGCTGCAGCTGATCGTCGCCGGCTACGCGCTCGCCTTCGGTCTCTCGCTCGTGCCGTCCGGACGGCTCGGCGACATCAAGTCGCGGCGCCTGCTCTTCCTCGTCGGTCTCACCGCATTCACCCTCGCCAGCCTGCTCTGCGCCGTCGCGCCGACGATCGAGCTGCTCGTCATCGCCCGCTTCATCCAGGGCATCGCCGCCGGCATCCAGATGCCGCAGGTGCTCGGCCTGGTGCAGCAGCTGTTCACCGGGGCCGCACGGGCCCGCGCCTTCGGCGTCTTCGGCGCCGTGATCGGCCTCTCCACGGCGTTCGGGCCGACCCTGGGCGGACTGCTGATCGCGATCGGCGGCGAGCAGGACGGCTGGAGGCTGCTGTTCTGGATGAACATCCCGCTCGGCATCGCCGCGCTGGTCTTCGCCTGGAAGCTGCTGCCGAAGGTGCAGCGCACACCGCAGGGCGACACCTCGCTCGACCCGGTCGGCCTGCTGCTGCTGGGCGTGACGATCTTCGCCTTCATGCTGCCGTTCCTGCTGACCACCGGCGCCTCGACGGACTCGCCGTTCCGCTGGCTCTGGCTGCTGCTGGCGGCTGTCGCCGCGTACGCCTTCGTGAAGTGGGAGGCGCACTACGCCGCGAAGGACCGCACCCCGGTCATCGACTTCCGGATCTTCCGCACCAGCTCGTACCGCAACGGGATCCTGGTCGCGACGT
Organism: Rathayibacter sp. VKM Ac-2926; assembly: GCF_022815565.1. Lineage (NCBI taxonomy): Bacteria > Bacillati > Actinomycetota > Actinomycetes > Micrococcales > Microbacteriaceae > Rathayibacter > Rathayibacter sp. VKM Ac-2926. The sequence continues at coordinate 34,714 of NZ_JALGRS010000008.1, forward strand.
CCTACTTCGCGGCGATCCCGGCGACCTTCCTGCTGACGACGCTCTTCCTCCAGCAGGGCCTCGGCCTCGCGCCGGTGTTCGCGGGCATGGTCAGCATCCCGTTCGCGCTGACCTCGGCGGTGACCGCGTGGTACGGCGGCAAGCTCGTCCAGCGCTACGGTCGCGCCCTCGTCGTGCTGGGCATCGTGCTCGTCGTCATCGGCTTCACACTGGTGCTGCTGGCGGCCGAGCTGCTGCCGGCCGAGACGGCCGCCTACGGGATGGGCGCGGCGATGCTCGTCGCCGGCGCGGGCGGCGGCTTCGTCGTCTCGCCCAACCAGACGCTGACGCTCGCCGAGATCTCGCCCGAGCAGGGCGGCGTGGCGGGCTCGGTCGGCCAGCTCGGTCAGCGCGTCGGCACCGCGGTCGGCACGGCCTGCGCCTCGGCGATCTTCTTCGCCACGCTCGCCAGTGAGGCGGGGATGGCGGAGGGGCTCGACCGGTACCACGACGCCTTCCGCAACGGCTACTTCGTCACCCTCGGGCTGATCGCGCTCGCCCTCGTGCTCGGACTGCTCGATCTGCGCCGTCGTCGGGTCACCGCCCGCGCGACGAGGTAGACTCTTCTCTCGTAACTCCACAGTGTGCGACGACGACCCACTCCACCTGGCCCAGTGCCGGCGAGTGCTCGCGGGGATGATCGGTTTCGACATTGCCTGCGAAACTGCGAGAAGCGGGTCGAGGATTCAGGGTTATCTCGTTAACGATCTCTGAAAAACACAGGTGCCGAACAGAAGCGCACCGACTTCGCTCTCGCTGCCTAAGCCAGAGTAGATAGTCCGTCAGCCCGTGGGTGCGTCCTCGCCCCGGATCCTGGCGTCATCTAGAGGACTTGCTGCGTCGTTACGCCTGAGGGCGACGCGGGACTTGCACTCGGGCTGGGCCCGTCGACCGATGCGCCAGTGGTAACGGTCGGGGCCGAGCAGAACGCTCTCACTGGCTACACCCGTAGAAGGCGCAGAATCACAGCGATGGACGGGGGTTCGATTCCCCCCATCTCCACCACCGGTCGTCGTCGCACACAGGAGCTGCCGCTCCGAGCCGCCGCTGCTCCGAGCCGTCACTCCGGACGGACGTCGAGCTGGCGGACGCGGCCGTAGAGGGTCAGCAGCGCGAGGCGCTCGTCGTCGTCGCGCTCCGCACCGTTCTCCGGCCCCTGGAGCGTCGCGGGAGGCGTCCACGCGCGGTAGAGGTTCTCGGGCGTGACGACCGTCGCCATCGCCCCCTCCGGGTAGTGCGCGTGGGCATCGAGGGGCAGCTCGGCGAATCCGCTCGGGAGCATCCGCGCGAGTGCCTGCGTGAGCGGGGCGAGGCGCTCGGCGCGCTCGTCGTCGACGGTCAGCGTCACCGCGTTCATCGCCGCGAGAGCGGCGGCCAGGTGCTCGACCGCGTGGTCGTCCGCGCACTCCTCCGTGACCAGGAGGGCGATGACGCCGCGGGGCTTCAGCCAGCCCAGCACGGCGTCCTCCGCGCCGCCGTGCACCGACACGACTCGGTCCGAGGTCAGCGCGTAGTCGTGGATCAGCCGCGACCAGCGCCGGACGGAGTCCTCGGTCGAGTCGGCCAGCGCCTCCGCCGCCGAGAGCAGCGCGCACTGCCGCTGCAGCCGGGTGAAGAGGCTGTCCGCCGGCCGGAGCTCGTGCTCCGCCGTCGCCGAGCGCTCCGGCTCCGCGCTCTCCGGAACGTCTCCTGGGTGCTCGTGCATCTTCGACTCCTGCAGCGCTTCGCGGCACCCCCGAGCCGTTCGCCGATCGTGTGTGATCGTCCTCCCACAGTGCGCGTGCGCCGCGAACCTGTCAATCGAGGCGCGGAGGGGATTGACCCGGACGGCGGGCGTCCGGGCTGAGCGTCAGCGCGCGGCGTCGAAGAGGCTGCCCGTGGTCTCGCCGGTCGCCGGGTCGAAGACGGCGCAGAGCACGGCGCGGTCGCCGTGGCGCCAGCTGACCTCGGACGGGACGAAGCTGCGGTACTCGAGGGCGGAGTCGCCGTAGGCGATGCTCATCACCGCGCCGAACTCGGGCTCGCAGCCGGCGTCCGCCTGGGCCAGCAGGGTGTTGCGGCTGGTGTAGTCGTCGCCGGGCTGCGCGAAGACGTGGAAGACCTCGAGGTCGTGGCTGTCCGCGCAGGGGACGGCCTCGAAGTCGGCGACGCGGTCGTCGTCCGGCTCCCGGAGGCAGTCGCCCTTCGCCACCGAGAAGGCGTCGATGACGCCCGCGGTGGTGACCGTGCCGCTCTCGTCACGGAGTGCCGCCGGATCGTCGGAGCCGACGACGGACGAGCACGCCGCGAGCGGGAGCACGGCGGTCAGGAGTGCCGCCGCGAGGAGCGCCGAGCGCCGGCTCATCGGCGGGCGGCGATCGCGAGGACCTCGTCGTGCAGGAGGCCGTTGGTCGCGACGGCGCTGCCGTTCCAGGGGCCGTCCTCGCCGTCGGCGGAGGTGAAGCGGCCGCCCGCCTCCTGGACGATCGGGATCAGGGCGGCGAGGTCGTAGGGCTTCACGTCGAACTCGCCCGCGCCGTCGATGAGGCCCTCGGCGACCAGCATGTAGGGCCAGGCGTCGCCGTAGGCCCGGTCGCGCCAGACCGTGCGGGCGAGCTCCAGCAGCTGCTCGAGCCGGCCGGCGCCGTCCCACTGCTGGATGCTGTTGTAGCTGAAGGTGGCGTCGGCGAGGGACGCGACGCCGGAGACCTGGAGCCGGCGCGGCTCCTCGGCGGCCGGGGCGACCAGGACGCCGCGCAGGCCGTCCGGCAGGTCGAGGCTGCCCAGGGGAGCGCGGCTCTCGTCCACCCAGGCGCCGGCGCCCCTGGAGGCCCACCAGCGCTTGCCGAGGGCGGGGGCCGAGACGACGCCGACCACCGGGACGCCGTCGATCGCCAGCGCGATCAGGGTCGCCCAGATCGGGACGCCGCGGACGAAGTGCGCCGTGCCGTCGATCGGGTCGAGGATCCACTGGCGCGAGGCCTCGCCGGAGGTGCCGAACTCCTCGCCGAGGATCGCGTCGTCGGGGCGCTCGGCGGCGAGGACCGCGCGGATCGCCTCCTCGACGGCGCGGTCCGCGTCCGAGACGGGCGTGCTGTCGGGCTTGGTGTCCACGACGAGGTCGAGGGCGAGGAAGCGCTCGCGCGAGATCGCGTCGGCGGCGTCGGCGAGGCGGAGGGCGAGGCGGAGGTCGTCGTCGAGGGTCACGCGTCCACGATACTGAGCGCCCCCGCCGATGGCCTGGTGCCAGCGCGGCGTGGACGCGCGTCTCCCTGCTGCTCGAGTAGCCCCGGAGGGGCGCACTGCATGCTGGTCAGTGGCCCCGGAGGGGCGCACTGCATGCTGGTCGAGTAGCGCGCAGCGCGTATCGAGACCCACGTGTGCAGAAGGGTGGATCTCGATACGCCCGCTGCGCGGGCTACTCGATCAGCAGGGCGCGAGTGTCGATTTGACGAAACGGGGGTGGGCGCTGGTAATGTGATTCCTCGGTTCGGCACGCACGATTCGCCGGTCGCCACGCACCTCTAGCTCAATCGGCAGAGCAACTGACTCTTAATCAGTGGGTTCTCGGTTCAAGTCCGAGGGGGTGCACCACATCGAGACGCCCGCCACTCCGGCGGGCGTTTCGTCGTTTCCGGAGCGTCCGACGTCGTCGCGCTCCGCCTGGGCATCCCCGCAACGTGCGGCGTCGCCCCGTGCGCTCCCCGCCGTGTCCGTGGGAGGCTGCCCTCTTCGTCCGATCCGCTCGATGGTGCGCGCCCCTTCCCCCACCCGAAAGGACCGCCGTGCCCGAAGACGCCCTGCAAGAAGTCGGCTCCATCGCCCTCGCCGTGCTGATCGCCGTCGTGATCGCCGTCGTCGTGACCGCGGTCGTGGCGCTGATCATCCGCTCGATCGGCAAGCGCAAGACGTGGGCCCGGCTGCTGATCCGCCGGGTGCGCATCCCGTTCCGCGTGCTGCTGCTCACGATCGCCGTCTGGGCCGCGCTCGCCGCGACCGTCTCCGGTGACACCTGGCCGGGGCTCGTCGACCGGATCTTCCAGATCGCCACGATCGGCGCCGCCGCCTGGCTGGTCGGTGCGACCTTCGTCTTCCTCGAGGACCTGGGCGCAGAGCGCTACCGCACCGACACCGCCGACAACCGGCGGGCTCGCCGCCTGCGCACGCAGATGACGATCATCCGGCGGGTGGCCGTCGCGGCCGTCGTCGTGATCGCGATCGGCGCCTCGCTCCTGACCTTCCCCGAGGCGCGGACCGCCGGGGCGTCCCTGCTGGCCTCCGCCGGTGTGCTCTCGATCGTCGCCGGTCTCGCCGCGCAGTCGAGCCTGACCAACATCTTCGCGGGGATGCAGCTCGCCTTCAGCGACGCGATCCGCCTGGACGACGTGGTCATCGTCGAGAACGAGTGGGGTCGGATCGAGGAGATCACCCTGACCTACGTGGTGGTCCACCTCTGGGACGACCGCCGCCTGGTGCTCCCGACCAACTACTTCACCACCCAGCCCTTCCAGAACTGGACCCGGACCGGCTCCGAGCTGCTCGGCGCCGTCGAGCTCGATCTGGACTGGCGCGTCCGACCCGACGAGATGCGGGCCGAGCTGCACCGGATCCTCGAGGAGACCGATCTCTGGGACCAGCGGGTCAGCGTCCTGCAGGTCACCGACGCGGTCGGCGGCTACGTCCGCATCCGCGTGCTCGTTACCGCGAAGGACGCTCCGACGCTCTTCGACCTGCGCTGCTACGTCCGCGAGGGGCTGGTGAGCTGGCTGCACGAGAGCGACCCGATCGCCCTGCCGCGCCAGCGCGTGGAGATGCAGCACGAGGAGGCGGGCACCGCCCCCGCACCGCGCACCCGCACGAAGTCGGCGCCGGACAACCTGTTCTCGGGCGACCAGCAGTCCAACGAGCGCGGCGCGCTCTTCACCGGGCTGATCGACCTGCGCGAGACGCCCGACCGCGACGGCCGCCGGCACGACTGACCGCCACGGCGGGCGGGACCGGGCCTAACCGCGCTCGCCCGCGAAGGCGAGCAGCGCCTCGGCGATCTGCGCGTCGGCCTCCTCGTGGCTGATCGTGGCCGTGCCGTCGCCGGGCTGCGGGCCGTACCAGCCGAAGTCGGCGTGGTTCGACCCGTCGATCTCGACGAAGCGCGCGTCGGCGGGCAGCTGGTCGCTCGCCGCGGCGACCTTCGCCGGGGTGCTCAGGCCGTCCTCCGAGCCGCTCACGCTCAGCACCGGCAGTCCCGACGCGGAGAGGTCGTTCGCGCAGTAGCTGCCGAAGAGCACGAGGCCCGCGACCTCGGGGTCCTCGCCCCACTGGCAGGCCTTCACGCCGCCCAGGGAGTGGCCGCCGACCAGCCACTCGTCGACGCCGTCGGCCTGCGCCGTGAAGCTCTCGAGCGAGCGCAGATCGAAGAACGCCAGGTTGAGGATCGGCCGGGTGATCACCACGCTCGCACCCTCCTCGACGAGCGGCGCGAGGGTCGCCTCGTAGGAGGCCGCGTCGACCTTGGCGCCGGGGACGAAGACGAGGCCGACGCCGTCGAGGTCGGTGCCCGCGTCGTCCGTCGGGGTGAGCACGATCGCGGTGTCGGTGCGCTCGACGGCGACCGCCGGGTCCGCGTCGACGCGGGCGAGCGCCTCCGGATCGGGGCCCATCACGATCGAGGACCAGGTGAGGAAGCCGAGGACGGCGACGGCGACGAGGGCGCCGATGCTCACGAGGACGATCCGCAGCGGGCGGCGCCGGCGCGGCGCCGCTCTGCGCGCGCTCATCGGTGCCGCGCGATCGCGTCGGCGGCCTGGACGAGCGCGAGGTGCGAGAGCGCCTGCGGAGTGTTGCCCGCGTGGCGCCGGTTCTCGACGTCGTACTCCTCCGAGAGCAGGCCGACGTCGTTGCAGAGCCCGACGAGGCGGTCCATCAGGGCGCGGGCGTCGTCGAGACGGCCGGAGTCGGCGTACTGCCGCACCAGCCAGAACGAGCAGGCCAGGAACGGGTGCTCCCCGCCGGCCAGGCCGTCGACCGAGGACTCGGTGCGGTAGCGGTGCAGCAGGCCGTCGTGCATCAGCGCCCGCTCGAGCTCGGCGACCGTGCCGAGCATCCGCGGGTCGTCGGCGGCGACGAAGCCGACCATCGGCAGCACGAGCAGCGAGGCGTCCACCTCGGTGGAGCCGTAGGACTGCACGTAGTGGCCGCGCTCGGAGTCGAAGCCCTGCTCCTCGATCTCGGCGCGGACGGTGTCGCGCAGCCGCTCCCAGGTCTCGACCGGGCCGTCGAGCCCGTGCTCGCGGACGGCGCGGACGCCGCGGTCCAGCGCCGCCCAGACCATCACCCGGGAGTGGGTGAAGTGCCTCGGCTCGCCGCGGATCTCCCAGATGCCGTTGTCGGGCCGCTGCCAGTTGCTCTCGACGAAGCCGAGCAGCGCGCGCTGCAGCGGCCAGGAGAACTCGTTCTCGTCCACTCCGGCCACTCGCGCCTCGTGCAGCGCCACCATCACCTCGCCGATCACGTCGGCCTGGTACTGGTCGACCGCCGCATTGCCGATCCGGACGGGGGAGGCGCCGTCGTAGCCGGGCAGGCTCGGCATCTCCCGCTCGGCCAGGTCGCGCTCGCCGGCCAGGCCGTACATGATCTGCACGTCCTCCGGGGCGCCGGCGACCGCCCGGAGCAGCCAGGCGCGCCACTTCTGCGCCTCCTTCTCGAAGCCGTGCGCGAGCAGGGCCTCGAGGGTGAGGGACGCGTCGCGGAGCCAGACGTAGCGGTAGTCCCAGTTGCGGCTGCCGCCGAACTCCTCGGGGAGGGAGGTGGTCGCGGCGGCGACGATGCCGCCGGTCTGGTCGTCGGTGAGAGCGCGCAGCGTGAGCAGCGAGCGGACCACGGCCTCGCGGTGCGGGCCGTCGTAGCGGATCGCGCCGGCCCAGTCCGTCCACCAGCGGACCGTGCGCTCGATCGCCCTGTCGACGTCGAGCACCTTCGGGGCGCGCTGGTGCGAGGGGAACCAGGCCATCGAGAGGTCGACCGTCTCGCCGGGCGCGACGTCGAACTCGGCGGAGTGCACGTGATCGGTCGCCGAGAGGCGCACGCCGCGGACGACGACCGCATCCGGGCCGGCGACGGCGACCAGCAGCGGATCCTCCTCCGTCCCCTCCTGGCGCACCCACGGCATCGTGCGGGCGTAGTCGAACCGGATCCGCAGCTCCTGGCGCATCCGCACCGAGCCGGAGACGCCCTTCACGCGGCGGACCAGCTCGGCGCGGTCGTCACGGAGCGGCATCACGTCGGTGACCTCGACGACGCCGGTCGCGGTGGTCCAGGTGGTGACGAGGGCGAGGGTGTCGCCGAGGTAGTGCCGCTCGACGGTCGCCTCCGGGTCCACCGGCCGGAGCGACCAGCGGCCCTGGTCGTCACCGCCGAGGAGCGCGCCGAAGATCGACGCGGAGTCGAAGCGGGGGAGGCAGAGCCAGTCGATTCCTCCGTCGCGGGAGACGAGAGCGGCGGTGCGGCAGTCGGAGAGGACGGCGTAGTCCTCGATCGGGGAGACCATGCGCTGATCCTGGCAGCAGAACACTGGGCGCTCCTGCGAGCGGGCGGGGCCGGCCGGCCGGGACGCACCGCCGTCAAGGCCGGGAAAGGTCGGCGGGGGCGCCGTAGGGTGTGGCGCATGCCTCAGTCGGTCCACACGCTGCTCATCCTCGGTGCGACGGGCGACCTGTCCGCCCGCCTGCTCCTCCCCGCTGTCGGTCAGCTCCTGACCCGCGAGCCCGATCGCCGCCTGCACCTCGTCGGCGCCGGTCAGGAGGACTGGACGCAGGAGCACTGGCACGAGGTCGTGTCCACGTCGTTCGCCACGGAGACCGCCTCGGGTGCCGGCATCGACGCCCTCGTCTCGGGCACGCGCTACCAGCAGGTGGACGTGACGGATCCGGAGGCGCTCGCCGCGCTGCTCGCGAGCTGCGAGGGACCCGTCGCGATCTACTTCGCCCTGCCGCCGGCGATCGCCGCGAAGGCCTGCGACGCGCTCGCCGCGCACGAGCTGCCGGAGGGGACGGTGCTCGCGCTCGAGAAGCCGTTCGGCACCGACGAGAAGAGCGCCCGGGACCTGAACGCGCGCGTCGCCGCGCTCGTCCCCGAGGACCGGGTGCACCGCGTCGACCACTTCCTCGGCCGCGCGACCGTCATGAACCTGCTCGGGCTGCGCTTCGCGAACCGGATCCTCGAGCCGCTGTGGTCCGCGGAGCACATCGAGAGCGTCGCCATCGTCTACGACGAGCAGCTGGGCCTCGAGGGGCGCGCGGGCTACTACGACGGCGCCGGCGCGCTGATCGACATGATCCAGAGCCACCTGCTGCAGGTGCTGGCGGTCGTCGCGATGGAGCCGCCGTCGACCCTCGGCGCGGCGGACCTGCGCGACGCCAAGGGCATCGTGCTGCGGGCGACGCGGCTGCACGGCGAGGACCTGAGCGCGAACTCGCGCCGGGCGCGCTACACCGCCGGCTCGGTCGACGGGCGCGAGCTCCCCGCCTACACGGACGAGAAGGGCGTCGACCCGTCGCGCAAGACCGAGACGCTGGCCGAGCTGACCGTCGAGATCGACACCTGGCGCTGGGCGGGCGTGCCGTTCACGCTGCGCTCGGGCAAGGCGCTGGGCGAGCGGCGGCGCGAGATCGTCATCCGCTTCAAGCCGGTGCCGCACCTGCCGGCCGGCTTCCACGGGACGGCCGAGGCATCGGTGCTGCGGCTGTTCCTCGCTCCGGACCAGATGGCGCTGGAGCTGAACATCAACGGCCCGGGCGACCCGTACACGCTCGAGCGCGCGTCGCTCGAGGCGACCTTCGGTGCGGGGGAGCTGCTGGCGTACGGCGAGGTCATCTCGGGGATCCTCGACGACGACCCGTCGCTCTCGGTCCGCGGCGACGCGGCCGAGGAGTGCTGGCGCATCGTCCAGCCCGCGATCGACGCCTGGCGCGCCGACGACGTGCCGCTGGACGAGTACCCGGCCGGCAGCGAGGGCCCGGAGCGCTGGCCGGCGGTCTGAGCGCGCGGGATCTCGATATGCCCTCTGCGAGGGCTACTCGATCAGCATGAAGCGGAGACGCCCTCTGCAGTGCTGATCGATCAGCAGGGGGGCATGGTGGTCGAGTAGCCGCGGAGCGGCGTATCGAGACCCGGCGGCAGGCGCGCAGGGCGTTTCGCGCCACAGCACGGCCGGGCTCCGCTCCGACCTACTGTGATCGGCGACCGGTGCCGAGTACGCGCCGGTCTCCGGTTCGAGGGAGTCCCCGTGGTCGTCGTCCTGTCCCCACTCGCCGGGCGCGCCGTGCCCCTCACGGCCGTCCCCGATCAGCTCTTCGCGGCCGGCGTGATGGGAGCCGGAATGGCGATCGAGCCTCCCGCGGAGCGCGTCGAGGTCCTCTCGCCGGTCCGCGGGGTCCTGCTCCAGGTGCTGCCGCACGCGTTCGTGGTCGTCGCGGACAGCGGACGAGCGGTGCTCGTCCACCTCGGGATCGACACGGTGGGGCTGAAGGGCGGCGGCTTCACGGTCCTCGCCGCCAAGGGCGACCGCGTCGAGGCCGAGACGCCGGTCCTGGAGTACGACGTCCCGGCGATCCTCGCCGCGGGACTCCCGACGGTGGTGCCCGTGGTCGTGCTGGAGCGGACCGCGGACCACGTCGACGCCCTCGTGGAGGACGGCGCGTCCGTCCTCGCCGGTGATCCTCTGCTGTCCGCATGACCGCCCGCACTCGGAGCGCGCCCGCCTCGCGTCGACGACTCGTCGTCCCCGGCTTCGCGGGTCTGCAGCGCCTCGGCAAGAGCCTCATGCTGCCGATCGCGGTGCTCCCGGCGGCCGGGCTCCTCCTCCGGATCGGACAGCCCGACCTGCTCGGGCGGATCGATCTGCCCGTGATCGGCCCGTTCTTCCAGGCGATGAGCGCGGCGGGCGGGGCCCTCTTCGAGAACCTGGCCCTGCTGTTCGCCGTCGGCGTCGCCATCGGGTTCACCAGGAGGCCGGACGGGTCGACCGCGCTCGCGGCCGTCGTCGGCCACCTCGTGCTCGCGAAGGTCTTCACCGTCCTGTCGCCGATCGTCCTGGCGGGGCGGACGACGGCCGCCGGCGACCAGGTGCAGATCGACTACAGCGTCTTCGGCGGCATCGTGGTCGGACTGCTCACGGCCGTGCTGTTCGACCGGTTCCACACCATCGCGCTCCCCGCCTACCTCGGTTTCTTCAGCGGCCGGCGGTTCGTCCCGATCGTCGTCTCGCTCGCGTGCCTCGTCGTCGGCTTCGGTCTGAGCTGGTTCTACCCGGTCTTCGAGTCCGGCCTCACCGGTCTCGGCGCCTTCATCGGCGGCACCGGGGCGCTCGGCGCCTTCGTCTACGGCTTCGCCAACCGCATGCTGATCCCGCTGGGGCTGCACCACATCCTCAATTCGTACGTCTGGTTCCTCCAGGGCTCGTACACGAACGCCGACGGCGGCGTCGTCACGGGCGAGCTGACGCGCTTCGCCGCGGGCGACCCGACGGCTGGCGCGCTCACCTCGGGCTTCTACCCGGTGCTCATGTTCGGACTCCCGGCGGCGGCGCTGGCGATGATCCACGTGTCGAACCGCTCGCAGCGCGCGGTCGCGATCGGCATCCTCGGTGCGGCCGGGCTGACCGCCTTCCTCACCGGCATCACCGAGCCGCTGGAGTTCGCGTTCATGTTCGCGGCGTTCCCGCTCTACGTCGTGCACGCTGTGCTGACCGGGCTGTCCCTCGCGATCGCCGACCTCCTCGACATCCACCTCGGCTTCTCGTTCTCGGCCGGGCTCGTCGACCTGCTTCTCTACGGCACGGCGCCGGCCGCGAAGAACGTGGGGCTGCTCGTGGTGATGGGAGTCGTGTACTCCGGCGTGTACTACCTGCTGTTCCGGGTCGTCATCCGGAGGTGGAACCTCCGCACGCCGGGCCGGGAGGAGGTCGTCTCCGGAGTGGACGTGGGCGAACCTGCCGCGGTCGTGGCGGAGCCGACCTCCGCGTCGAACGAACCGCCGGAGTCCGAGGCCGAGTCGCTCATCGCGGCCTTCGGTGGGCGCGGGAATCTCGTCCACGTCGACGCGTGCATCACGCGGCTGCGCGTCCAGGTCGGCGACCGGGCGCTGGTCGATCCCGCACGGCTGAAGGCTCTCGGCGCGGCCGGCGTGCTGGAGGTCGGCGAGAGCGTCCAGGCGGTCTTCGGCCCCCGCGCGGAGGCGCTGAAGAACGACATCCTCGACGTGCTCTGAGGCAGCCCATGCTGGTCGAGTAGCCGCGGAGCGGCGTATCGAGACCCAACGTGCTCAGGGGGGTGGATCTACTTGGAAGAGACGCCCGCAGACATGCTGGTCGAGTAGCCCCGCAGGGGCGTATCGAGACCCGCGCACCCCAAGGACGTCGGCCTCTTCCCCGCCCTGCGATGGCGCCGGAGGCGCCCCCTCCGCTCGATACGCCCTCTGCGAGGGCTACTCGATCAGCATGCAGGGGGCCGACGGGTCAGCGGGTGGCGTCGGCCGGGGTCGCGACGGAGGCGGAGTCGGGCTCGGCCCAGACGGCGATCGGCTTCGGGTCCCAGGTGAGGGCGGCGGGCTCGGTGACGGGGGCGGCCGGCTCCGCGGTGACGGGGGGAGTGGAGGCGCGCATCACGGGGATGGCGGAGGTGACCGGGTTGGCGGTGGCCTCGACGCCGGCGCGCAGCTGCTCGGCCTGGATGGCGGCGGACAGCTCGTGGGCGAGCGAGCGGGCGAGCATCCCGTGGAAGATCGGGTCGCGGTCGTCATGGCTGCGCCGGGTGACGACCCAGGCGCCCTCGGCGCCGACGAAGGCGGAGAGGCGCTCGTGCACGACGGCGAAGAGCTCGTCCTGCGTGAGCGCGGGGGCCGCGACGACCTCGGGGGCCGGCTGACGGCGCCTCAGACGAAACCTCATGACGAACCCCGTTTCCCGTGCCGCGTGCTGAGACTCCAGTGTCCAGGGGCGACGGCGCCGGAGCGCGCTGACACGCCGCGGCCGGTGGCTCGCGGCGTGTCAGAAGGCGGTCAGCGGTCGCGCTTCTTGCCGTTCTGCTCCTTGACGAGCTCCTTCGAGTCGTAGGAGACCGAGCCGATGGCGACCGCGAGAGCGATCGCCCAGCTGACCCACTGCAGGGCCAGCCGCCAGTCGCGCGGACCCTTGCGCGTCGTCTGCAGGATGGACCAGCCTCCGACGATCGCGCTGATGACGCTGGAATTGAGGATGAACTTGCGCATCGATTGCCTCCTGTGTTCACCACGACGCTAGTGGCCCGGCCCCGTTCCCTCCCAACGGTTGACACCGCCGACGGCCAGCGGACGGCTCCGTCGTCGGTGTCGCCCGCTACGGTGAACCGCTGCTCGGCGCCGGGCCGCGGCACGGACCGAGGAGAACGGATACGAGATGCGCACGGCTGTGATCGGGGCGGTGCTCCTCGTGCTCGGCGTGATCGCCGCTCTCACCGGGGTCCTGCCGATGGACGCGCTCGGCGAGCTGGTCGAGCGCACGGCGCCGATCCTGGCCTTCGTGGTCGCCGTCACCGTGGTGGCGGAGCTGGCCTCCGAGGCCGGAGTCTTCACGGTCGTGGCGGAGCGGGCGGCGATCTGGGGCCGCGGGCGGACCGCGCTGCTCTGGCTCCTGGTCGTCGCGATGGCGATCGTCAGCACCGTCTTCCTCTCCCTCGACACGACCGCCGTGCTGCTCACGCCGGTGGTCGTGCTGCTCGCCGCGCACGTCCGGGTGTCGCCGCTGCCGTTCGCGATGGCGACCGTCTGGCTCGCCAATTGCGCCTCCCTGCTGCTCCCTGTGTCGAACCTCACCAACCTCCTGGCAGAGAGGCGGCTCGGCGTCGACGGGCCGCTCGCCTTCGCCGCGCTGACCGCCGCGCCCGCGCTCGTCGCCGCCGTGGTCCCGGTGCTCGTGCTCGCGATCCGCTACCGCCGCGAGCTGGCCGGCCGCTACCGGACGGGGGAGCGGACCCCGGTCGAGGACCGCGTCCTGCTGATCGGCGCCGGCGTCGTCGTCGCGCTGCTGCTGCCCGCCCTCGTCTCCGGGCTCGAGGTGTGGATCCCCGCGGCCGTCGCGGCGCTCGCCCTCGTCGTGCTCTTCGCGGTGCGGCGGCCGTCTGCGCTGAAGGTCTCGCTGCTGCCGTGGCAGCTGGTCGTCTTCGCCTCCGGTCTCTTCGTCGTGATGGAGGCGGCGCACCAGCTCGGGCTCGGAGCGGCGCTCGCCGTGGTCGCGGGCGACGGGAGCGGCGTGGGCGAGCTGCTCCGGCTCGCGGGCTCCGGTGTCGTGGCCGCGAACCTCGTCGACAACCTGCCCGCCTATCTCGCGCTCGAGCCGGTCGCCGCCGACCGGGTGCGCCTGGTCGCCCTGCTGATCGGCGTGAACGCCGGCCCGCTGATCACCCCGTGGGCCTCGCTCGCCACCCTGCTCTGGCACCAGCGGCTGACCGCGCTCGGCGTGACGATCTCCTGGCGGCAGTACGCGCTGCTCGGCGCCGTCGCGGTGGTGCCGACGGTCGGCGGTGCGGTGCTCGCGCTGGCCCTCGCCCAGGGCTGAGCCCGACCCCCGTTCGAGTGCGGCTGGTAGCCTCGGCGGGTACGAAGACGGGCACGACCGACGATCGGGACCACCATTCCTCCGCACTCCGCCTCCGCCCCCGCACCCCTCGAGGACAGCGCCGACGGGACGACTCCAGCCGCCGCCGACCACACCGCCGGAGCGCGCAACGCGTTCGTCGTGGTCTCCAACCGCCTCCCGGTCGACCGCGTCGTCGACGCCGACGGCACCGCCTCGTGGAAGACGTCGCCCGGCGGGCTGGTCACCGCGCTCGAGCCCGTGATGCGGGCCAACGAGGGCGCCTGGGTCGGCTGGCCCGGGGTCGCGGACGAGGAGGTCGCGCCGTTCGAGAACGACGGCGTGCTGATCGTCCCGGTCGCCCTCAGCGCCCAGGAGCTCGAGGACTACTACGAGGGCTTCTCGAACGACACCCTCTGGCCGCTGTACCACGACGTGATCGCGCCGCCCACCTACCACCGCGAGTGGTGGGACGCCTATGTGCGGGTGAACCGCCGCTTCGCCGAGGCCGCCGCCGCGGTCACCGAGCAGGACGGCGTGGTCTGGGTGCAGGACTACCAGCTGCAGCTCGTGCCGAAGATGCTCCGCGAGCTGCGCCCGGACGTCACGATCGGCTTCTTCAACCACATCCCGTTCCCGCCCTACGGCATCTTCGCCCAGCTCCCGTGGCGCAAGCAGATCGTCGAGGGCCTGCTCGGCGCCGACGTCATCGGCTTCCAGCGCCAGGGCGACGCGGGCAGCTTCCTCCGCGCGGTCCGGCGCCTGCTCGGCTACGACACCCGCAGCACCGTCGTCGAGGTGCCGGTCGAGGACGACGCGGTCGACGGCACCCGCCGGGTCAACCGCTCGCGCCGCGGCGCCAGCGTCCGCCCGGTCGTCGCCCGGCACTTCCCGATCTCGATCGACGCCGCCGCCTTCGAGGCGATGGCGCGCACCCCCGAGATCCAGGAGCGGGCGCGCCAGATCCGCTCCGATCTGGGCGATCCCGAGACCGTCATGCTCGGCGTCGACCGCCTCGACTACACCAAGGGCATCGGCCACCGGCTGAAGGCGTTCGGCGAGCTGCTCGCCGACGGCCGGCTCAGCACCAAGGACGCGGTGCTCGTGCAGGTCGCGAGCCCGAGCCGCGAGCGGGTCGAGACCTACAAGCAGCTGCGCGACGACATCGAGCTGCAGGTCGGCCGGATCAACGGCGACTACGGCACGATCGGCAACCCGGCGATCAGCTACCTGCATCACGGCTACCCGCGCGAGGAGATGGTCGCGCTCTACCTCGCCGCCGACGTGATGCTGGTGACGGCGCTGCGCGACGGGATGAACCTGGTCGCCAAGGAGTACGTCGCCTCCCGCTTCGACAACGACGGCGTGCTCGTGCTGAGCGAGTTCACCGGTGCGGCGGACGAGCTCAAGCAGGCCGTGCAGATCAACCCGCACGACATCTCCGGGCTCAAGGACGCCATCGAGAACGCGGCTCGCATGCCGCGCGCCGAGCGCAGCCGCCGGATGCGGGCGCTGCGCCGCCGGGTGCTCGAGAACGACGTCTCGCGCTGGTCGGCGAGCTTCCTCGACGCGCTGAGCGAGCACGCCGCGGGCCAGCAGCTCGACGTGCGGCCGGCCGCGCGGGGCCAGGAGGCGCCGCTCGGCCAGGAGGCGGAGCACCACGAGGACGGGGTCCGCGGTCGCGCGGCCGAGGACGCGCACCACGAGACGGCGGAGGCGACGCGATGACCATCGTGACCCCGACCCCGGGCGAGCACCTGCCCGGCGTGCCCGACCGCCTCGTCGCCGCGCTGCACGAGCTGGCCGCGACCGGCCGTCTGCTGGTGGCGCTCGACTTCGACGGGACGCTCGCGCCCGAGGTCGACGACCCGGCGCACGCCCGCGCCCTGCCCGAGGCGCGCGAGGCGGTCCTCCGACTGCTCGCGCTGCCCGGCACCCGCGTCGCACTGGTCTCCGGCCGTGCCCTCGGCAGCCTCGAGGAGGTCGCGCAGCTGCCCGACGAGGCGCTGCTGGTCGGCTCGCACGGCATCGAGATCCGCCTGGACCCGGGCGACGACGCCGTCCGCCTCGACGAGACCGAGCTGGCGAAGGTCGGCGTGCTCGAGGACGTGCTGAAGGGCATCGCCCGCGGGATCGACAACGTCTGGATCGAGGACAAGCCGGCCGGCTTCGCCCTGCACACGCGCCTGGCCACCGACCGGCACAGCCGCGTCGCGCACGTCGTCGCCCTGTCGGAGGCGCGCGCCGAGGTCGAGGGCGTCACGGTCCGCGAAGGCAAGAACGTCCTCGAGTTCTCGGTCCGCTCGACCACCAAGGGCGAGGCCGTGCAGCACCTGCGCCGCTACACCGGCGCGACCGCCGTGCTCTACGCCGGCGACGACGTCACGGATGAGGACGCCTTCGCGGTCCTCGGCACCGGCGACGTCGGTGTCAAGAGCGGTCCCGGCACGACCTCGGCCGCCTACCGCGTCCGCGGCCCCGAGCAGATCGCCCACGTGCTGTCGCTCCTCGCCGACTTCCGCGCCACCGCGGACTGACCAGCGCCGGTCGATCCGTCACGAACGGTCGGCGCGCGGCCACTGACACGACCATCGCTGCCGGATCGAGGCGACGGACGCGACCGTTCGCGACGGATCGGGACGCGCTCGGCAGCGCCGGAGCACCGCGCGCGAGGCGGTAGCCTCGTCACATGCCGGAAATCGATTGGAAGCCTCGTTCGCGCACCGTCACGGACGGCATCGAGGCCACGACGTCGCGCGGGATGCTGCGCGCCGTGGGAATGGGCGATGACGACTGGGAGAAGCCCCAGATCGGCATCGCGTCGTCCTGGAACGAGATCACCCCCTGCAACCTCTCGCTGGAGCGCCTCGCGCGCAGCGCGAAGGAGGGCGTGCACTCGGGCGGCGGCTATCCGCTGCAGTTCGGCACCATCTCCGTCTCGGACGGCATCTCGATGGGTCACGAGGGCATGCACTTCTCGCTCGTCTCACGCGAGGTCATCGCCGACTCCGTCGAGACCGTGATGATGGCCGAGCGCCTCGACGGCACCGTCATGCTGGCCGGCTGCGACAAGTCGCTGCCCGGCATGCTGATGGCCGCCGCGCGCCTCGACCTCGCCGCCGTCTTCGTCTACGCCGGGTCGATCGCGCCGGGCTGGGTCAAGCTGTCCGACGGCACCGAGAAGGACATCACGATCATCGACTCCTTCGAGGCGGTCGGCGGCGTCAAGGCCGGGATCATGTCCGAGGAGGACGCCAAGCGCATCGAGTGCGCCTTCGCCCCGGGCGAGGGCTCCTGCGGTGGCATGTACACCGCGAACACCATGGCCAGCGTCGCCGAGGCGCTCGGGATGAGCCTGCCCGGCTCCGCGTCGCCCGCCGCGGCCGACCGCCGCCGCGACTACTTCGCCCGCAAGTCGGGGGAGGCGGTCGTCGAGCTGCTGCGCAACGGCACCACCGCGCGCGACATCCTGACCAAGGAGGCGTTCGAGAACGCGATCGCCGTGGCCATGGCCTTCGGCGGCTCGACCAACGTCATCCTGCACCTGCTCGCGATCGCGAACGAGGCCGAGGTCGACCTCACGATCGACGACTTCAACCGCATCGGCGACACGATCCCGCACATCGGCGACCTCAAGCCGTTCGGCAAGTACGTGATGAACGACGTCGACCGCCACGGCGGCGTCCCCGCCGTGATGAAGGCCCTGCTCGACGCGGGCCTGCTGCACGGCGACTGCCTCACCGTCACCGGGAAGACCGTCGCCGAGAACCTCGCGGCGATGGACATCGCGCCGCTGGACGGCGAGGTCATCCGCACCCTCGACAACCCGATCCACGCCACCGGCGGACTGACCGTGCTCAAGGGCTCGCTCGCTCCCGAGGGCGCGGTCGTCAAGACGGCCGGCTTTGACGCCTCCGTGTTCGAGGGCCCCGCGCGGGTCTTCGAGCGCGAGCGCGCCGCGATGGACGCGCTGACCGACGGCCAGATCAAGAAGGGCGACGTGGTGGTCATCCGGTACGAGGGCCCCAAGGGCGGCCCGGGCATGCGCGAGATGCTGGCCATCACTGCCGCCATCAAGGGGGCCGGCCTCGGAAAAGATGTACTACTGTTGACCGACGGACGATTCTCAGGCGGCACAACCGGCCTGTGCATCGGCCACATAGCTCCCGAATCGGTGGACGCAGGTCCCATCGCATTCGTTCGCGACGGAGACCCGATTCGGGTCGACATCGCCGCTCGATCGATCGACCTACTCGTCGACGAATCCGAGCTCGCCGCCCGCCGAGAAGGCTGGGCGCCCCTCCCTCCGCGCTACACCCGCGGTGTCCTCGCCAAGTACGCCAAGCTCGTCCGCTCGGCCGCCGAGGGCGCCACCACGGGTTGATCCCGGCCCGCTCGGGCCGGCCGCGCACTCGCGCCTCCCGGGCACCGCTCGCTCGCACTCCGAGCCCCCGGTGCCCGCCGCCGCACACCGCTTCGAAGGAATCGACACCCGCATGACCCCGGACCCGTCCGCCGCGCCTCCCGCCCCGACCCCCCAGCCACCCCGCTCCGCTGCGTCCGCGACGGCGGTCGCTCCCGTCGCCGAGTCGCTCACCGGAGCGCAGGCGGTCGTCCGCTCGCTCGAGATGCTCGGGATCGAGGACGTCTTCGGCCTGCCCGGCGGCGCGATCCTGCCCGTCTACGACCCGCTGATGGACTCGTCGAAGATCCGCCACATCCTGGTCCGCCACGAGCAGGGCGCCGGCCACGCGGCCGAGGGCTACGCCGCGGCGACCGGGAAGCTCGGCGTCTGCATCGCGACCTCCGGGCCCGGCGCGACCAACCTCGTCACGGCGATCGCGGACGCGTACATGGACTCCGTGCCGATGCTCGCGATCACCGGTCAGGTCTTCTCGACGCTGATGGGCACCGACGCCTTCCAGGAGGCGGACATCGTCGGCATCACGATGCCGATCACCAAGCACTCCATCCTGGTCACGCGCCCCGAGGACATCCCCTCGGCGCTCGCCTCCGCCGTGCTGATCGCGACGACGGGCCGCCCCGGCCCGGTGCTCGTCGACATCACCAAGGACGCGCAGCAGGACGCGGCGCCGTTCGTCTGGCCGCCCAAGGTCGACCTGCCCGGCTACCGCCCGGTGACGAAGGCGCACGGCAAGCAGATCCAGGCCGCGGCGCAGCTGCTGGCCGAGGCGAAGAAGCCCGTGCTGTACGTCGGCGGCGGCATCATCCGCGCCCGTGCGGCGGCCGAGCTCCTGGCGTTCGCCGAGGCCTGCGGCGCTCCCGTCGTCACGACGCTGATGGCGCGCGGCGCGTTCCCGGACTCGCACGAGCAGCAGCTCGGCATGCCCGGCATGCACGGCACCGTCCCCGCGGTGCTCGCGCTGCAGGAGTCGGACCTGATCCTCGCGCTCGGCTCGCGCTTCGACGACCGCGTGACCGGCAAGGCGGCGCTCTTCGCGCCCAACGCCAAGGTCGTGCACGTCGACATCGACCCGGCGGAGATCTCGAAGATCCGCACGGCCGACGTGCCGATCGTGGGCGACCTGAAGGACGTCCTGCCGGACCTCACCGACGCGTTCGCGAAGGCGATCGACGGCGCCGCGCCCGACACGGCCGACTGGTGGACCTACCTCAAGGGCCTGCAGGAGGAGTTCCCGCTCGGCTACACCGAGCCGGTCGACGGCCTGCTGTCCCCGCAGTACGTGATCAAGCGGATCGGCGAGATCACCGGACCCGAGGGCGTCTTCGCCTCGGGTGTCGGCCAGCACCAGATGTGGGCGGCGCAGTTCATCAAGTACGAGCGCCCCAACTCGTGGCTCAACTCCGGCGGCGCCGGCACGATGGGCTACTCCGTGCCCGCGGCGATGGGCGCCAAGGTCGGCGAGCCGGACCGCACGGTCTGGGCGATCGACGGCGACGGCTGCTTCCAGATGACCAATCAGGAGCTCGCCACCTGCACGATCAACGACATCCCGATCAAGGTCGCGGTGATCAACAACTCCTCGCTCGGCATGGTGCGCCAGTGGCAGACCCTGTTCTACGAGGGCCGCTACTCGAACACCGACCTCAACACGGGGCACGACACCGTCCGGGTGCCGGACTTCGTGAAGCTCGCGGAGGCCTACGGCGCCCTGGGCATCCGGGTCACCAAGCCGGAGGAGATCGACGCGGCCATCGAGCTGGCGATCGCCACCAACGACCGGCCGGTCGTCATCGACTTCGTGGTCAGCCGCGACTCCATGGTGTGGCCGATGGTCCCGCAGGGCGTCTCGAACAGCTACGTCCAGTACGCCAGAGACCACAGCCCGACCTGGGACGACGAGGAGTAGACCGCATGACCCACCACGTTCTCTCCCTGCTCGTCGAGGACAAGCCGGGACTGCTCACCCGCGTCGCGGGGCTGTTCGCGCGCCGCGGCTTCAACATCGAGTCGCTGGCCGTCGGGCCGACCGAGCTCGAGGGGCTCTCGCGCATCACGGTCGCCGTGGACGTCGAGGACCTCCCGCTCGAGCAGGTGACCAAGCAGCTGAACAAGCTGATCAACGTCATCAAGATCGTCGAGCTCGACCCCGACCAGTCGGTGCACCGCGAGCACCTGCTCGTGAAGGTGCGCGTCGACAACGTCACCCGCTCGCAGGTGCTCGAGGCCGTGAACCTCTTCCGCGCCCGCGTGGTCGACGTCGCGACCGACGCCCTGGTGATCGAGGTCACCGGCGACTCCGGCAAGACCACCGCGTTCCTCCGGGTCATCGAGCCCTACGGGATCAAGGAGATCGCCCAGTCGGGCCTGCTGGCCATCGGCCGCGGCTCGAAGTCGATCACCGAGCGCGTCTTCAAGAACTGACGGCTCCGCGCCGTCCCCTCTGCTCCGCCCACTCCACAACCAGAAAAGGAAGCATCACGTGACCGAGCTCATCTACGACGCCGACGCCGATCTCTCCATCATCCAGTCCAAGAAGGTCGCGATCGTCGGCTACGGCTCGCAGGGCCACGCGCACGCGCAGAACCTCCGCGACTCCGGTGTCCAGGTCGTCATCGCTCTCAAGGAGGGGTCGAAGTCGACCGCCAAGGCCGAGGACGACGGGTTCGAGGTCAAGAGCGTCGCCGACGCCGCCGAGTGGGCCGACCTGATCATGATCCTCGCGCCGGACCAGCACCAGCGCGCCATCTACAGCGAGCAGATCGCGGACAAGCTGACCGAGGGCAAGACCCTCGCCTTCGCGCACGGCTTCAACATCCGCTTCGGCTACATCGAGGCCCCCGCGGGGGTCGACGTGATCCTGATCGCGCCGAAGGCCCCGGGCCACACCGTGCGCCGCGAGTTCGTCGCCGGCCGCGGCATCCCGGACATCATCGCCGTCGAGAACGACGCGACCGGCACCGCCTGGGAGACCGCGAAGTCGTACGCGAAGGCCATCGGCGGCACCCGCGCCGGCGTCATCAAGACGACCTTCACCGAGGAGACCGAGACCGACCTGTTCGGCGAGCAGGCCGTGCTCTGCGGCGGCACCTCGCAGCTCGTCCAGTACGGCTTCGAGACCCTCGTCGAGGCCGGCTACCAGCCCGAGATCGCCTACTTCGAGGTGCTCCACGAGCTCAAGCTGATCGTCGACCTGATGTGGGAGGGCGGCATCGCCAAGCAGCGCTGGTCGGTCTCCGACACGGCCGAGTACGGCGACTACGTGTCCGGCCCCCGCGTCATCGACCCGAGCGTCAAGGAGAACATGAAGGCCGTTCTGGGCGACATCCAGAACGGTGCCTTCGCGAAGCGCTTCATCGCGGACCAGGACGCGGGAGCGCCCGAGTTCCAGGAGCTGCGCGCCAAGGGCGAGAAGCACCCGATCGAGGAGACCGGCCGCGAGCTGCGCAAGCTCTTCGCCTGGAAGCAGACCGACGAGGACTACACCGACGGCAGCGTCGCGCGCTAGTCGCCCGCTTCTGACGACCTGGAGCCCCGGGCCGTCGACGGACACCGCTTCTGCGGCGGACGTCGGCGGTGCCGGGGCTCCGTCGCGTCCGGGGGGCCGTTGTTCGGGCGGTGGTGGATCTCGATACGCCCGCTGCGCGGGCTACTCGATCAGCATGAAACGGATGCGGTCCGCCGTGGAGTCGAGCCGACTTCCTCGGAGGGGCTCCATTCATGGTGGTCGAGTAGCCGCGGAGCGGCGTATCGAGACCCGGTGTCGTCAGCAGGGCGGGTCTGCAGACCCTTGTTCTTGTGCGGGTGGATCTCGAGACGCCCGCTGCGGGCTGCTCGATCAGCAGGCGGAACGCGGGGGAGCTCACGGGGCACGCGGGTAGCGTGGGGCGGATGGAGCGACGGGCACGGCGGCTGCGGCAGTGGGACGAGGGCGTGGCGGCGGCGCGGGACGGGCTGTCGTGCGAGGTGTCGGCGGGGATCGTGCTGTGCGGGCTGGCCGGTGGTGGGCTGGCGGCGGCGCTCGCGCTGGCGTCCGGCGGGATCCTCGAGTCGGCGCCGGTGGCGCTGCGGACGGTCACGGCCTTCGCGCTCGCGCTGATCGCAGGCGGGGTCCTCGTGGCGACCGCCACCGCCCTGCGGCGACGGACGGAGGCCGCGGGAGCCCGCTTCGCCCGGGCCGCGTGGTCGGTCCCCGCCGACCTCGGCCGGGACGACCTCGCGGAGACCGCCGATCTGCCGTTCGACGTGCGCCTGCCGGAGGACGCGCTCTCGCCGGCGGACCTCGTCGGCATCCTCGCGCCGTCGCGTGCGGCACGGGCCGAGGCGAGGAGGAGGGCGGCCACGCGGGATCTGCGGGCCCACTCCCTCCTGTTCTCGGCGCTCTCGCTCGTCGGCATCGTCCTCGCGCTCGCCGGCGTGCTGCTGATGATCGCGGCGATCGCCCTGCAGGGCTCGGAGGGGGCCGTCGTCACCGCGGCGGTCGTCGTCGCGGCCGGAGCTGCGGCCGGGATCGGCTCGTCCCAGGCGAACGGGCTGCCGCTGGCGGTGCTGCGCGCGTCCGACGCCGCCCTGGCCCGGAGCCGCGGGCTGCTGGTCGAGCGCTGGCCGGGGGATCTCGAGGAAGGACCGCTGTCGGTGCGCGGGGGAGTGGCGGCGATCGACCGCCGTCGGCTGACCGGACTGGCGCGGAGGCCGGCGCCGTCGAGCGCGGGTGCGGGACGGGTGGCGCCGATCGTGATGCTCGCGGTGGCGCTGCTGCTGGTGGCGGGGCTGCCGCTGCTGTCCTAGCGGCCGGCGCATCGGGATCGGGCGACTCGTCGCGCAGAACATCAGCGGAGAGTGCTGCTCATCGCCGATGGCGGATGACGAGTGCTCTCGGCTGATGTTCTGCGCGTGAACGCTCGTCAGCGGGCGGCGTCGCGGGCGAGGCGGCGCAGGCCGCCCTTGGGCGGGACGAGCACGGGCTCCGGCCAGCGCGGGGAGAGGTGGTCGCCCAGGGTCACCCGGCGGATCTTCCGGCCGACGAGGGGGAGCACCCAGTCGTGCGCCCAGCGGTACTGGTCGCGCAGCAGCTCGCGCGGCGTGAGCGGCTCGGGCGGGTCCCACGGGCCCACCGAGATCGTGTGCGGCACGCCGAGGACGTCCAGCACCTGGGCCGCGAGCACGCGGTGCCCGCGCTTGGAGAGGTGCATCCGGTCGCTCGACCACATCGCGGCGTCGCGGAACGCCTGCATCCGCCAGTAGTCGACGAGGACGGCGCCGCGCTCGCGGGCGATGCGGCGGACGGCGCTGTTGTAGACGCGGTTGCGCTTCACGAACATCCGCGGGGCGGGCAGCCCGGGGATGTCGAAGCCGGTGAAGAGCACGAGCGACGCGCCCGTCGTCGCCAGGGCGTCGACCAGGTGCTCGTAAGCGTCGATCAGCACGCGCATGTCGGTGCCGAGGTCGAGGATGTCGTTGCCGCCGGCGTAGAGGGTGACGAGGGTCGGCCGCAGTTCGAGCGCGGGCGTCAGCTGCTCCGCGGTGATCTGGGCGAGCCGCTTGCTGCGGATCGCGAGGTTGGCGTACTCCCAGCCGGGTTCGGCGCGGGCGAGCCGGTCGGCCACGCGGTCGGCCCAGCCGCGCACGCCGTTGGGCAGGAGCCGGTGCGGGTCGCCGACGCCCTCGGTGAAGGAGTCGCCGATCGCGACGTAGCGGCGCCGGCCGGCCTCCACCGCGCGCTCGTCCGTCCCCGACTGCTCCGCCATCCCCCGAAGGGTCGCCCGCCGGGGAGGCCGGGCGGTGACGCCGCGGTGGCGGGGAGGTGTCGGGCTGCTCCGAGCCGACGGCGAGGCCGCGCGGCTAGGGTGTTGCGGTGATCGACAGCAGACCCGAGGACGACCGGGACGACGACGCGCTCAGCTGGGCGGGCGAGGGCGGCGACCCCACCCTGGTGGCCGGTGACGGGACCGCGCGGCGGAAGGCGCCGCGGGCGGTCCGCTCGGCCCCGGCGGAGCGCGCGGCGCGCGAGGGCGACGTCGAGGAGCTGCCGGACGAGCTGCGCGAGGACGACGCGGACGAGGAGCCGGACGACGACGACGAGCGCGATCCCGCGGAGGCGGCGGCCGCCTCCTCGGTGCTGCTGGTGGCGATGGGTGTCGCGGCGGGTCTCTACCTCCTCTCCACGATCGGCTGGATGATCACCGCGACGCGGCAGAACGCCACGGTCGCCGCGACGTTCGCGGGCGACGCGCTCGGCGGCGGGCTCTACGGGCTCGGACTCTGGCTCGCGGTCGCGGGGCCGGCCGCCTGGTTCGCGGCCGTGCTGCTCGGCACGCGGAACGCCCGCACCCGGACCAGGGTGCTCTGGCTGATCGCCGGGCTGATCCTGCTGGCACCCCTGCCGTTCCTGAAGGGGGCGTGATGAGCGACACCGCATCGACCGACTCCACCTCGACCGAGAGCTCGGCGAAGGCGACCCTCGGCGGTGCGCGCCGCAGCGACCCGCGCCGGCGCCTCCTCCTCTCGGTGCTGATCGCCGCGGTCTTCGCTCTCTTCTTCGCCTGGGACGTCTGGGAGGGGATCGGCAACCTCGTCGGGCTGCGCACCTACGCCGCCACGCTCGGCACCGACCTGAACGGCACGGGCTGGGCGGTGCTGCTGCTCGGGCTGGCGCTGCCGGTGGTCTGCTTCGTGCTGGCACTGATTCTCGGCCGCCGGCGCGGGCTCCTGGCGCGGACCGGGCTGCTGTTCGCGGCGCTCTGCCTCTCCGCGGCGCTGTCGCTCGACGTGCAGCTGATCCTCGGATTCGAGAGCCTCGTCTCGCTCTAGACGCGTCGTTCGCCACCGGGCGAGACCGGACGTCACACGGCCGGGGACGGCTGCGGCCCTCCGCTACAGTGGCGGGGGCTCCACCGGCCCTCGTGCTCGGTGCCCGCTCCGTCCCCTCTCCGAAGGAAGCGCCTCTCGTGACTAAGCCGGTCGTCCTGATCGCCGAAGAACTCTCGCCCGCCACCGTGGACGCCCTCGGTCCCGACTTCGAGATCCGCTCCGTGGACGGCACCGACCGCCCCGCGCTGCTCGAGGCGCTCGCCTCGGCCGACGCGATCCTGGTCCGCTCCGCGACGCAGGTCGACGCGGAGGCGATCGCCGCGGCCCCCTCGCTGAAGGTCGTCGCGCGCGCCGGCGTGGGTCTCGACAACGTCGACATCACCGCGGCGACCGCCGCAGGCGTCATGGTCGTGAACGCGCCGACCTCGAACATCATCTCGGCGGCCGAGCTCACCGTCGGCCACATCCTGAGCCTCGCCCGGCACATCCCGGCGGCGCACAGCGCGCTCGCGCAGGGTCTCTGGAAGCGCTCGAAGTACACCGGCGTCGAGCTCTACGAGAAGACCGTCGGCATCATCGGCCTGGGCCGCATCGGCGCGCTGATCACCGCGCGCCTGCAGGCCTTCGGCGTGAACGTCGTCGCCTACGACCCCTACGTCACCAGCGCCCGCGCGCAGCAGCTCGGCGTGACGCTCCTGCCGCTCGAGGATCTCCTCGCGCAGAGCGACTTCATCACCATCCACATGCCGAAGACCCCGGAGACCACCGGGATGATCTCGGACGCGCAGCTCGCGCTGATGAAGCCGACCGCGTTCCTGGTGAACGTCGCCCGCGGCGGGCTGATCGACGAGGACGCGCTGCACCGCGCGCTCGTCGCGAAGACCATCGCCGGCGCCGGGCTCGACGTGTTCGTCAAGGAGCCGCCGACCGACTCGCCGCTGCTCGCCCTCGAGAACGTGGTCGTCACTCCGCACCTCGGCGCGTCGACCGACGAGGCGCAGGAGAAGGCGGGCGTCTCGGTCGCGAAGTCGGTGCGGCTCGCGCTCTCGGGCGAGCTCGTGCCGGACGCGGTGAACGTCGCCGGCGGCGTCATCGACCCGTACGTCCGCCCGGGCATCCCGCTGGTGGAGAAGCTGGGCCAGGTCTTCTCCGGCCTCGCCGCCTCGCCGGTGACGTCGATCGACGTCGAGGTGCGCGGCGAGCTGGCCGGCTTCGACGTCAAGGTGCTCAAGCTCGCGGCGCTCAAGGGCGTCTTCAGCAACGTGGTGTCGGAGACGGTGTCGTACGTCAACGCGCCGGTGCTCGCGGAGCAGCGCGGCATCGAGGTGCGGCTGATCACGGACGCGGTCTCGGACGAGTACCGCAACGTGATCACGCTCCGCGGCGCCCTCTCGGACGGCTCGCAGATCTCGGTCTCGGGCACGCTGACCGGCACCAAGCAGGTCGAGAAGCTCGTCGCGATCAACGGCTACGACGTCGAGGTGCCGCTCGCGAAGCACCACGTGGTGATGAGCTACGTCGACCGTCCCGGGATCGTCGCGGTCTACGGGCGCGAATTCGGCGAGGCCTCCGTCAACATCGCGGGCATGCAGATCGCGCGCACCGAGGCGGGCGGCAAGGCCCTCTCGGTGATCACGATCGACTCGCCGGCGCCGGACGGACTGCTGGAGAAGGTCCGCGTCGCGATCGACGCCGACCTGATGCAGGAGATCGACATCACCGAGTAGGTCCGAGCGCGGCGGAGGAGACGGCAGCATGGAGCGCAGGTTCGCCCAGGTCGACGTGTTCGGCGCGGAGCCGTTCCTCGGCAACCCGGTGGCGGTGGTCGTCGACGGCGACGGCGTGTCCGACGCGTCGATGGCCGTGTTCGCGCGCTGGACGAACCTGTCGGAGACGACGTTCCTGCTGCCGCCGACGACCGCGGAGGCCGACTACCGGCTGCGGATCTTCACGCCGCGGCGCGAGCTGCCCTTCGCCGGGCACCCGACGCTCGGCAGTGCGCACGCCTGGCTCGCGGTAGGGGGAGTGCCCCGCGACTCGGGAGTGCTGGTGCAGGAGTGCGCGGCCGGGCTCGTGCGGCTCCGGGTGTCGGACGGGGCGATCGCGTTCGCGGCACCGCCGCGGCAGCGCACGGGGCCGGTGGACGAGCCGACGCTGGCGCGCGCGGCGGCGGCGCTGGGGCTCGCGCGCGAGGAGATCCTCGGGCACGAGTGGGCCGACAACGGGCCGGGCTGGCTGGCGCTGCGGCTGGAGTCGGCGGAGCGGGTGCTCGCGATCCGGCCGGAGTCAGCGCGGCTCGGCGGGCTCGCCGTCGGCGTGGTCGGGCCGCATCCGGCGGGGGCGGAGTGCGCCTTCGAGGTGCGCGCGTTCATCCCGGATGCGGGGGTCGCCGAGGATCCGGTGACGGGCAGCCTGAACGCGGGGATAGCGCAGTGGCTGATCGGGGCCGGGCTGGCGCCCGAGCGGTACGTCGCGGCGCAGGGGACGGCGATGGGGCGCGCGGGACGCGTGCTCGTGGAGCGCGTGGGGGACGACGTGTGGATCGGCGGGGCGACGGCGACGCTGATCGAGGGGTCCGTGCGGCTGTAGGCGGCGGGTCTCGATACGCCGGCCTGCGGCCGGCTACTCGACCAGCATGCCTGTCGGCAGCTACAAGACCAGCATGCTCCGCGTCCTTCGGGCTGGTGCTCCTCCGGGGGTCAGCTCGGGAGGAGGCGGGCGATGACGGCGAGGACGTCGGCGGCCTCGCCGCGGGGGCTGTCGCCGGTGGGGAGCAGGGCGGAGTTGTAGTAGAGGCCGTCGCTCAGCAGGACGATGGCGCGGGCGACCAGGGGGTCGCCGACGGCCTCGGCGACGACGGCGTACCAGCTGTCGTGGATGCGGGCGAGGCCGGCGCTCGCGCGCTCGTCGTGCCCCTGGGCCACGCGCGAGACGGCGAGGATGGTGCGGTCGAAGGGGGTGTCCGCGGCGAACGAGGTGCGGATCAGGTACGGCACGACGCCCTCGTCGGACGTGCGGATCCGATCGATGTCCTCGGCGAGGCGGTCGTCGAGCCGTCCGACGAGTCCGTCGACGAGGGCGTCCTTCGAGGGGAAGTGATAGAGCAGCCCGCCCTTGGAGACTCCGGCGGCCTTCGCGACGGCGTCGAGGGTGGCCGAGCGCTCGCCCTGCTCGATCAGCAGGGCCTCGAACGCGTCGAGGACGCGGTCGCGGGCGGGGGCGGCGGGCATGGGCTCCATCCTAGGGACGGATCCCGGTTCCGCCCCTGGCTACTGTACCGGCTGGACGGTATACTCGGTGGCGATCACCCCGTTCGAGAGAGAGCATCACTGTGTCCGCCCGCACCGCACCTGTCACCACCGTCACGACCCCCGGCCCCGCCTCGCGCGCCGCCGTCGAGCCCGACGGTCCCCGCGTCGGGCGCCGCGCCTGGTTCGCGCTGGCCGTGCTGATGCTGCCGGTGCTGCTCGTCTCGGTCGACAACACCGTCCTCAACTTCGCGCTGCCGCTGATCGCGGAGGACCTCGGTCCCTCCGGCACCGAGCTGCTCTGGATCGTCGACGCCTACCCGCTCGTGCTCGCCGGACTGCTGGTGGCGATGGGCAGCCTCGGCGACCGGGTCGGCCGGCGGAAGCTCCTGCTGATCGGCGCGGTCGGCTTCGCGGTGGTCTCCGTCGCGGCGGCCTTCGCTCCGACGGCCGGCGCCCTGATCGCTGCTCGCGCCGCGCTCGGTCTCTTCGGCGCCACCCTGATGCCCTCGACCCTCTCCCTCCTGCGCAGCCTCTTCCCGAACCGCGACCAGCGCCGGATGGCGATCGCGATCTGGGCGACCGGGTTCGCGGTCGGCTCGGCCGTCGGCCCGCTGGTCGGCGGCGTGCTGCTGGAGAACTTCCCCTGGGGCTCCGTGTTCCTGCTCGCGGTGCCGGTGCTGCTGCCGCTGGTGGTGCTCGCGCCGATCCTGGTGCCGGAGTCGCGTGACCCGAAGCCGGGCCCGGTCGACGTGGTCAGCATCGTGCTGTCGCTCGCGACGATGGCGCCGATCGTCTACGCGATCAAGTCGGCCGCCGAGCACGGGATCGACGCGGTCGCGGTGCTCTCGCTCGTGGTCGGCGTCGTGAGCGGCGTGCTCTTCGTGCGACGGCAGCAGCGCCGCGAGGTGCCGATGCTCGACCTCTCGCTCTTCCGCCGCGGCTCGTTCAGCGCGGCCATCGTGGTCAACCTGCTCAGCGTCGTCGCGCTGGTCGGCGGGCTGTTCTTCGTCTCGCAGCACCTCCAGCTCGTGGTCGGCCTCTCGCCGCTCGAGGCGGGGCTCGTGCTGGTACCCGGACTCGTGGTGATGATCGGCGCGGGGCTCGGCGTGGTGCCGATCGCCCGGCGGATCTCGCCGCGGATCGTCGTGCCGGCCGGACTCGTGATCTCGGCGGTGGGCTACGCGCTGCTCGCGATCGGCAGTGCGGCTCCCGGCGGCGCCTCCGCGCTGACCGTCGCGGTCTCGTTCGCCTTCCTCGGCCTCGGGATCGGCGCGGCCGAGACGGTCTCCAACGAGCTGGTGCTCGCGAACGCGCCCGCCGACAAGGCCGGGTCCGCCTCGGCGGTGTCGGAGACGGCGTACGAGCTGGGCGCGGTGCTCGGCACGGCGACGCTCGGCACGGTGCTGACGGCCGCCTACCGCAGCGGCGTGGTGCTGCCCGACGGCCTCGACGCCGGCCAGGCGCAGCGCGCGGGGGAGACCCTGGGCGGTGCGGTCGCGGTCGCGGGCGAGATCCCTGCGGAGTCGGCGTCGAGCCTGCTCGCCTCGGCCGGAGCCGCGTTCGACGCGGGCGTCGGCTGGTCGGCCTGGATCGGCGTCGGACTGGTGCTGCTCGCCGGCGTCGTCGCGGCCTGGCGCCTGCGCCGGAGCTGACGCGGCGCGACCGGCGCGGGCGGCGGCCCGAGAGTACGCTGGGCTGGTCTCCTGCCCCGCACGCTCGAGTGCTCCGCGCGCCCAGTCCTCTGGACGCGCAGCACTCCGGCCCGTGCCCCCCGCACGTCTGAGGACCGCCATGACCCGCACCGTGAAGCTCGCCGTCATCCCCGGAGACGGGATCGGACCGGAGGTGATCGCCGAGGCCGTGAAGGTCCTCGACGCCGTCACCGCCGACTCCGACCTGGTGATCGAGAAGACGCCGTTCTCGCTCGGCGCCGGCCGGTTCCTCGAGACCGGCGACGTCCTCACCGACGAGGACCTCGCCTCGATCTCCGCGCACGACGCGATCCTGCTCGGCGCCGTCGGCGGCGTGCCCGGCGACCCGCGCCTCAAGGACGCGAACATCGAGCGCGGGCTGCTGCTGCGCCTGCGCTTCGCGCTCGACCACTACGTCAACCTCCGCCCGACCCGCCTCTACGCGGGCGTGCCGTCGCCGCTGTCGGCGCCCGGCGAGGTCGACTTCGTCGTCGTCCGCGAGGGCACCGAGGGGCCGTACGTCGGCAACGGCGGGTCGATCCGCCAGGGGACGCCGCACGAGATCGCCAACGAGGTCTCGGTGAACACGGCCTACGGCGTCGAGCGCGTCGTCCGGCACGCCTTCGAGCTGGCCCGCAAGCGCCGCTCGAAGCTGACGCTGGTGCACAAGACGAACGTGCTGGTCTTCGCGGGCTCGCTGTGGAAGCGGCTCGTGGACGAGGTAGGGGCCACCTACGAGGACGTGGCCGTCGACTACCTCCACGTGGACGCGGCGACGATCTTCCTGGTGACCGATCCTGCTAGGTTCGACGTCATCGTCACCGACAACCTGTTCGGCGACATCCTGACCGATCTGGCCGGCGCGATCAGCGGCGGCATCGGACTCGCGGCCTCGGGCAACATCAACCCCGACGGCGCGTTCCCCAGCATGTTCGAGCCGGTCCACGGATCCGCGCCCGACATCGCCGGGAAGCAGCTCGCCGATCCGACCGCCGCGATCCTGTCGGTGGCGCTGCTGCTCGACCACCTGGGTCGCGGCGACGAGGCCGCCCGCGTGACGGCGGCCGTGACCGCCGACATCGAGTCGCGCGACGGCACCCCGCGCTCCACGGCCGCGATCGGCGACTCCGTCGTCTCGCGGCTCCGCTGACCCTCCTCTCCGGCCCCCGCCCCCGGGCCCCACACCACTCCAGGAAGAACCCCTCATGACCGACACCCTCCCCGCGCAGGCCCTCGCCTTCGAGGTGACCGCCAATCCCGCGCCCCGCTCCGACGAGGAGCGCGCCCGGATCCTCGCGAACCCCGGCTTCGGGGTCCACTTCACCGACCACATGGTCGACATCCGCTGGTCGCGCGCCGGCGGCTGGGACCAGGCGCGCGTCGAGCCGTACGGCCCGATCCAGCTGGACCCGGCCGCGGCCGTGCTGCACTACGCGCAGGAGATCTTCGA
Source organism: Rathayibacter sp. VKM Ac-2926 (assembly GCF_022815565.1). Classification (NCBI taxonomy): domain Bacteria; kingdom Bacillati; phylum Actinomycetota; class Actinomycetes; order Micrococcales; family Microbacteriaceae; genus Rathayibacter; species Rathayibacter sp. VKM Ac-2926. The sequence continues at coordinate 65,960 of NZ_JALGRS010000008.1, forward strand.
GGGGATGAAGGCCTACCGCCACGCGGACGGCTCGATCTGGACCTTCCGCCCGGAGGCGAACGCCGGCCGGCTGCAGCGCTCCGCCCGCCGGCTCGCACTGCCCGAGCTGCCGACCGAGCTGTTCGTCGAGTCGCTGCGGCAGCTGATCGCGGCGGACGGCGCCTGGGTGCCGTCCGAGCCGGAGACGAGCCTGTACCTGCGGCCGTTCATGTTCGCCAAGGAGGCGTTCCTCGGCGTGCGCGCGGCCGAGGAGGTCGGCTACTACGTGATCGCGAGCCCGGCCGGCGCCTACTTCTCCGGCGGCGTGGCCCCGGTGTCGATCTGGCTGTCGACGTCCTTCGCCCGCGCGGGCAAGGGCGGCACGGGAGCGGCGAAGACCGGCGGCAACTACGCCTCGTCGCTGCTGCCGCAGCAGGAGGCGTACCAGCACGGCTGCGCGCAGGTGCTCTTCCTCGACTCGCAGGAGTCGCGCTGGATCGAGGAGCTCGGCGGCATGAACGTGGTGCTGGTGAAGAAGGACGGCACGCTCGTCACGCCGGAGTCGGACTCGATCCTCGAGGGGATCACCCGCGACAGCGTGCTGCAGCTGGCCGAGGACCGCGGTCACCGCGTGGAACGCCGCCAGGTGTCGATCGACGAGTGGCGCGACGGGGTCGAGTCCGGCGACGTGGTGGAGGTGTTCGCCTGCGGGACCGCGGCGGTCATCACGCCGATCGCCGAGCTCAAGGGCGACGGCTTCTCGGTGGGCCACGAGGGCGCGCCGGCCGGCGCGCTGACGATGTCGCTGCGCGAGGAGCTGACCGACATCCAGTACGGACGTCGCGAGGACACGCACGGCTGGATGACGAGGTTGGACGCATGAAGATCGCACGATTCGCCACGCAGCGCTCCGGAGACAACGGGGGCGCGATCCACTTCGGGATCCTGGACGAGGACGACCTGGTCGTGCTCGCCGGGGACCCGATGTTCGCGGGCTTCGAGACCACGGGGGAGCGGATCCCGCTCGCCGAGGCGAAGCTGCTCGCGCCGGTGATCCCGCGCTCGAAGGTGATCGGGATCGGCAAGAACTACTCCGACCACGCGGCCGAGATGGGCGGCGACGCTCCGGCCGAGCCGCTGATGTTCCTGAAGCCGAACACCTCGGTGATCGGGCCGGACGAGGCGATCGTGCTGCCCGAGGACAGCCAGCAGGTGGAGTTCGAGGGCGAGCTCGCGGTCGTGATCGGGGCGATCGCGCGGAACGTGCGGGCGGAGGACTACGAGGACGTCGTCTTCGGGTACACGATCGCGAACGACGTCACGGCGCGCGACCTGCAGAAGTCGGACGGGCAATGGGCCCGGGCGAAGGGCTACGACACGTTCTGCCCGATCGGGCCGGTCATCGAGACCGAGTTCGTCTGGAACGAGAGCGCGCTGGAGACGCGGGTGAACGGACGGCGGCTGCAGTCCGGGAACACCGGCGACATGATCCACGGGGTGCCCGAGATCATCGCCTACGTCTCGCGGGTGTTCACGCTGCTGCCGGGCGACATCATCCTGACCGGGACGCCCGCCGGCGTCGGGCCTATCGCCAACGGCGACACGGTCGCGATCGACATCGAGGGCATCGGCACGCTCTTCAGCCCGGTGGTGTCCCGAGCCTGACGCGTCTCCGCGAGATGCCACTTGTGCACGCCTTTCACGGCGTGTCGCGCGCACAAGTGGCATCTCGCGGTTTGGCGGGCTCGACTCAGTCGGCAGAGGCGCGTTCGTCGGTGACGGGGCCGTCGGTGTCGTCCGGGAGGTCGGCGTCGCCGGAGACGGTGTCGCCGGCGCTGTCGCCCTCCGTGACGGTGTCGGAGACGCCGCGGTCGATGGCGGTGCCTCCCGGAGCGGCGCCCGCGGCGCTCGCGTCGGTCGCGTCCTCGCCGGGCAGCACGGTCTGCGCGCCGCCGGTGTTCGGGGTCAGGTCGGACTCCTGCTCGGGCAGGTCCTCGTTCACGTTCTCGGGCACGGGGGCTCCTCTCGTCGGTGTGTCCATCGGAGCATCCGGGTGGTCGCGGGCGTCAGGGTCTTGACACGTTCCGGCGGTAGGTGGGTCTCGATACGCGCCTCCGGCGCTACTCGACCAGCAGGGGGGCGCTCCGGCGCTCTGCGACCGGCGCGGGGCGGGGCGGTGGCTTCACCGTGCTCCCCGGAGCTGTCAAGTGGAGACGCTCGGCGGGGGCGGAGTCGTAGCGTCGAAGCATGAGCTCGTCCCGCACGACCCGCAGTTCCGATACCACCGCCACGAAGAAGACCACTGCCACGACGACCGCCGCCGCTGAGAAGAGCCGCGCGAAGAAGACCACCGCGAAGAAGACCGCCACGAAGAAGATCACGCGCAGCAGCGTCGATCGGATCGCTCGCGAGGACTTCGGCTGGACGTCGCTGCTGCCGGGGCAGCGCGAGGCCATCGAGTCGGCCGCCGCGGGCCGGGACACGCTGCTGGTGCTCGCCACGGGCGGCGGCAAGTCCGCCGTGTACCAGATCGCCGGCGCCGAGCGCGGAGGCGTCGTGCTCGTCGTCTCGCCGCTCGTCGCGCTGCAAGCCGACCAGCTCGCCTCGATCGAGGCCGCGCCGGCCGCGCCGCCCGCCGTCGCCATCAACTCCGCGCAGGGCACCGCCGCCGTCGCGCGGGCCTGGGAGCGCATCGACGAGGGCGGCCCGCTGTACGTGCTGCTCGCTCCGGAGCAGCTGGCCAAGGAGGAGAACGTCGCCCGGCTCGCCGCGGCCGGCGTCTCGCTCCTGGTCGTCGACGAGGCGCACTGCGTCTCCTCCTGGGGCCACGACTTCCGCCCGGACTACCTGCGACTCAAGGACGTCCGCAGTGCGCTGGGCGACCCGCCGGTGCTCGCGATGACGGCCACCGCCTCCCGGCCGGTGCGCGAGGAGATCATCGACCGGCTCGGCATGACCGACCCCGAGGTGCAGGTGCACGGCGTCGACCGCCCCGAGATCCGCCTCGTGGTGCACCGCCACGAGAGCGAGAACGAGAAGCGCGCGGCCGTGGTCGAGGAGGCGCGCAGCTGGACGGCGCCAGGGCTCGTCTACGTCGCCACGCGCAAGGAGACCGAGACCTACGCGGCGGAGATCGCGGACTCGGGCCGGAGCGTCGCGGCGTACCACGCGGGGCTCAAGACGAGCGAGCGGCGCGAGGTGCACGAGCGCTGGCGCGACGGCGAGCTCGACGTGGTGATCGCCACCTCCGCCTTCGGGATGGGGATCGACCGCGCCGACGTGCGCTACGTGCTGCACGCGACGACGACCGAGTCGCTGGACGCCTACTACCAGGAGATCGGGCGCTCGGGGCGCGACGGCGAGCCCGCGACCGGTGCGCTGCACTACCGGCTCGAGGATCTGGGGCTGCGGCGCTTCTTCGCCAAGCGCCGGGTCGAGCCGGCCGCGCTGCGGGTGGTCTGGGCGGCCGTGTCCGACAGGCCGGGCGTCCAGGTCGAGGAGTTGGCGGAGGCGCTGGGCAAGTCGCCGCGCACCGTCGCGCGGCTGGTCAACGACCTCGCCGAGGCGGATCTGCTCGAGACCGAGGGCGGCCTGCGGGCCGTGAGCGACGCCAGCGGGGACGACGCGGTGCGCGCGGTGAAGGAGGAGCTCGCCTCGCGCGAGCGGATCGCCGAGTCGCGGCTGTCGATGATGCGGGCCTACGCGGAGACCTCGCAGTGCCGGCGGCGCGTGCTGCTGGACTACTTCGGCGTCGAGGGGCCGGAGTGGTGCGGCAACTGCGACGGCTGCGAGCGGCACGAGGCGCGCCAGGAGGCGGCCGACGAGGCGGCGTCCGCGGCTCCCTCCGAGGCGCCGTTGAGCGTCGACGAGGCCGTCGAGCACCGCGAGTGGGGTGCGGGGACCGTCATGAGCGTCGAGGACGACCGCGCGACGATCTTCTTCGAGTCCGAGGGCTACAAGGTGCTCTCGTTCGCGGCACTGGAGTCGGGCGTGCTGAAGGAGCGGGAGATCGTCTCGGCCTGAGTGCGGGCGGGGCGGGGTCTCGATACGCCGTCCTGCGGACGGCTACTCGACCAGCATGGAAGGGCAGCATCACCGGAGGTGCGACCTCGTGATGCGGGGCTGCTCGGCCAGCATGAGGGGGAGCCGCACCGCAGGTGCGGCCTCTACGTGCGAGATGCCACTTGTGAGCGGGCGACACGGCGTGTCGCGCTCACAAGTGGCATCTCGCGGAGGGGTCAGACGTTCGAGACGGCGGAGCTCACGTCGGTGGGCTTGTCGTAGTCGCCGGCCGGGATGGCGCGGAGGGCGTCGAGGACGTCGCTGTCGGCGCCCTCCTTCTCGGCGGTCTCGACGATCGTGTCCTTCGAGGCCGGGTAGTCGATCCCGGAGAGGTACTTCTGGACCTGGATCGGGTTGGGGGCATCCATCGTTCTGTCCTTTCGTCGTTCGGTCAGTGCTGGTGCTCTTCGGTGAAGAGCCGGTCGAAGGCGTCCACGCACCGGTCGGTGACCGTCGTGGGCGTCTCGAGGTGCACGGCGCCGCTGGGGACGAGCCCCGCGCCGCCGAAGCGCTCCATGACGCGCCACTGCGCGGCGACGTCCTCGCCGCTGTGCTCCGGGGGCAGCTGCTCCCAGAAGTCGAACCCGCCGCAGGCGACGAGCGCCTCGCGACGGTAGAGCACGCACGCGCCGAGCCAGGCGACGCGGTAGGCGCGCCAGGCGCCCTCCGGCACGTCGAGGCGGGCGGCGACGTGGGTGAGGTTCGCCGCGTTGTGCAGCGGCCAGCGCTGGAACTCCGGCGTGCCGCGCCGGATCCGCTCGGGCTGCACGCCGTCGTCCCAAGGCTCGAAGGCGGTCTGCTCGTGCGGCCGCTCGTCGCCGAGGTAGGACAGGCCCTGCACGGCCGAGCCGACGAAGCCGCAGCCGAGGCGCCCGAGTGCCTCGTGCAGCCGCGCCAGCGTGCCCGGCTCGAGCCAGACGTCGTCGTCGAGGTAGAGGACCGCCGGGGCGGTCGCGAGCGAGAGGAGGTAGTGCCGCTGCTCCGCGAGGCCGCGGCGGGGGAGGTGCCGGCGCACGAGCGGAGCGCGGCCCTGCGCGGCGAGGATCCGCAGCATCGAGACGACGGTCGGGTCCGTCTCCGTGACCGCGGTGTCCGACTGGTCGCTGACGACGACGCGGAACGGCGGATCGTCCTGCGCGGCGAGGCCCGCGAGGGTCGCCGCCAGCTCGGCCGAGCGGCCGGCCGTCGGGATCAGGACGTCGACGGCCGGGGCCTCCGGGGGCAGGTCGCGCCCCCAGAGACCCGACCAGCGCCGGCTGCTCACGGCGCCGACGACGAGCGGATGCGCTGGACCATCTCGGTCGTCGAGTGCTCGGAGACGTAGCCCACGGTGGTGACGGTGCCGCCGTAGGAGCGGACGACCACCGCCTCCGCGAGCATGTCGGGGGCGTAGTCGCCGCCCTTCACGTAGACGTCGGGCTGCACTCGCTCGAGCAGCGGGATCGGGGTGTCACCGCTGAAGAGCGTGACGTAGTCGACGCAGCCCAGCTCGGCGATGACGCCCGCGCGGTCGCCCTCGGGGTTGATCGGGCGGCCCTCGCCCTTCAGCCGGCGGACGGAGTCGTCGTCGTTCACGGCGACGACCAGCACGTCGCCGAGCTCGCGCGCCTGACGGAGGTAGGCGGTGTGACCGCGGTGCAGCACGTCGAAGCAGCCGTTGGTGAAGACGATGCGGCGGCCGCGGCGGGCCTCCTCGGCGAGCACCTCGACCAGTCCGTCCTCGCCGAGCACGACAGCGCCGGGCGCGGCGAGCGAGGCGAGCAGGTCGTCCGCGGTGCAGACGGAGGTGCCGGGGCGCTGCACGACGACGTCCGCGGCGGCCTGCGCCAGGTCGACGGCAGTCGCCAGCGAGCGGCCGGCGGCGAGGGCGAGGGTCGCGGTGGCGGCGAAGGTGTCGCCGGCGCCCGAGGCCTGCTTCTCCTCGGCGGGCTGCGCGAAGGTGCGGCTGACGGTTCCGTCGGCGTCGAGCGCGGTCGAGCCGTCGCGGTCGAGGGTGACCACGACGTGGCGGGCGCCGGAGCGCTCGCGGAGCCTCTGGGCCGCGGCGCGGACGGCGGCGGCGCGCTCGGTGCCGCGGCCGAGCGGGGCACCGAGGAGGCGCTCGGCCTCCTTCGCGTTCGGGGTGACCAGGTCGGGCGCCGCGAAGGCCCAGTCGGCGAGCTCGTGCGCGTCGATCACGAGGAGGCCGGGGCGCTGCGCGGCGAGCACGCGCTCGACGGCCTCGCGGAGGATCCCGGAGCCGTAGTCGCAGACCAGCACGGCATCGGCGCCGTCGGCCGCGCGGACGGCGGCCTCGGCGAGCTCGGCCAGCTCGGGGTCGGACGGGCGGTGCGGGCCGGAGTCGACGCGCAGCATGACGCTGTCACCGCCGACGACCCGGGTCTTGATCGTGGTCGCGGCGTCGCTGCGGACGATCGCGCCGGTGTCCAGGCCCGCGCGCTCGAGCGCGGCGAGGAGGCGGTCGCCCTCGGGGTCGCGTCCGGCGACGCCGACCGTGCGGACCACGGCGCCGAGCGCGCAGAGGTTCGCCGCGGTGTTGGCCGCGCCGCCCGCGACGTCGACGACGTCCTCGAGGCGCAGCACCGGGGCGGGGGCCTCGCGGGTCACCCGTTCCGCCTCGCCGAGCCACCAGGAGTCGAGGATGAGGTCGCCGACCACGGCGACGACCGGCGGCCGCTCGCGCACATGCGCGACCAGCGCGCTCGCCCGCTGGAGCGCGGAGCCCTCGAGGCTCATCGCCCGGCGCCGGGGAGGACGGGGAGGCCGAAGTGCACGACCGTGGTGGTGGTCATCTCGTCGAGCAGCTCCGGGCCGTAGCCGAAGCCCGAGCCGCTGGTGCCGCGGGGCTGGGCGCTGCCGCCGGGGGCGCCGCCGAAGACTCCGTTGATCTTGACCGTGCCGACCGGGAGGGTCGCCGCGGCGCGGTGCGCGTGCTCCATGTCGGCGGTGAGGACGGTGGCCGCGAGGCCGTAGGGACCGGCGGCGGCGCGGGTGAGCGCCTCGTCGAAGTCGTCGACGACGAGGACGGGGGCGACGGGGCCGAAGGTCTCCTCGGTCATCACCAGCATCTCGTCGGTGCAGTCGGCGAGGACGGTGGCCGGGTAGAAGGTGCCGTCACCGGGCTCGCCGCCGGTGAGGATGCGGGCGCCGTCGCGGACGGCGGAGGTGACGTGCTCGTGCACGGCGTCGCGCATCCGCGCGTCGACCAGGCGGGGGAGCGGGCCGTCGCGCCAGCGCTCGGCCTCGACGACCAGCGCGGCGGTGAAGGCCTCGGCGACGTCGCGGTGCACGTAGATCCGCTCGACGGAGGTGCAGATCTGGCCCGCGTTGGCGAAGGCGCCGAGGGCGGCCTGCTCGGCGGCCCAGACGGGGTCGACGTCGCGGTCGACGACGAGCGCGTCGTTGCCGCCGTTCTCGAGGATGGTGTGCGCGCCGGTGACGGCGGCGATCCGGGCGAGGGCGCGGCCGGTGGCGGTCGAGCCGACGTGCGCCAGGACGTCGACGCCGTCGGTGCGGGCCAGGGCGTCGCCCACGGCGCCGTCGCCCTCGACGAGGGTCAGCACGCCCTCGGGCAGGGCGTCGGCGAGCAGGCGCGTGAAGAGCGCGCCGGTGCCGGGGCTGCGCTCGCTCGGCTTGTGCACGACGACGTCACCGGAGACGATCGCGGCGCCGAGCATGCCTGCGGCGACGGCGACCGGGTCGTTCCAGGGGGTGAGCGCGAGGACCACACCGCGCGGGTGCGGCAGGGCGAGGTCGACGTTGAGGGCGCCGCCGCGAAGGCTCTTGCCGCGGTGCAGGGGGCCGAGCTCGGCGTACTGCAGCAGGGTGTCGACGCCGGCGCGGACGCCGCCGAGGGCGTCGCCCGCGGGCTTGCCGGTCTCCTCGGTGTTGAGGTCGGCGAGCTCCTGCTCGCGGGCGGCCACGCGGTGGGCGGCGGCGCGCAGCAGGGCGCCGCGCTCGGCGGGCGCGGTGGCGGCCCAGGCGGGGAAGGCGGCGCGGGCGCGGGAGACGGCGTCGGCGGCGAGGTCGGCGGTGGCGCCGGTCGTGCCGGCGGCGGGGGTCGCGGTGTCGATGGTCACGGTCACCTCTCGGTCGGAGGCGTCCGCAGGGGTCGCGGACGCGCGTGCAGACCTCCGGTACCCGCGCGGCGGCGGCTCAAACGGATACCGCCGCAGAACATCAGCTGAGAAGGCGACTCACCGCCGATGACCGTTGAGAGGCCGATTCAGCTGATGTTCTGCATCCGCGGCGGGGGTCAGGCGGCGCCGAGGCGGGTGACGGCGGAGGTGATCGCGGGGGTGGTCTCGCCGTCGGGCCAGCGGAGGGTGACGCCCTCGCCGGGGACGACGCGGCCGATCGCCGCGGTCGTGCTGTGCGGCGTGCCCATGCGGGAGGCGCCGGGGCGGTCGGCGGTGAGCATCGCGAAGCCGGGGAAGCAGGAGAGCCAGTCGGCGAGTCCCGCGGCGGCGGGGCGGGGGATCGCGGCGACGTCGAGCTCGGCGCCCGCGCCGGACGCCTCGGCGAGCATGCCGACGGTGCCGACCAGCCCGGCCATGCTGACGTCCTTCGCGCCGTCGGGGGCGGCGGCGCCAACGCTCGCCGCGAGCGCCCGCAGCACCTCCGGTGAGCGGCCCGAGGTCGAGTCCCACTGCAGTCCGGCGTAGCCCGGGCGCCAGCCGCCGGCGAGGTCGGCGGTCAGGCTCAGCTCGTGGCCGATCGGGGCGCTGCCCGGGACCGGGCGCGCGGTGCGGCCGAGGCCGGTGACGGAGAGGGCGGCCGGGACGCCGAGCTGGGTGTGCCCGCCGAGCAGCGGGACGCCCCAGGCCTCGGCGCCGGCGCGCAGTCCGCGGAGGACGCGCGCGGCGAAGGAGGCGTCGCGCGCGGCGACCGCGTCGAGCAGGCCGACCGGATCGGCGCCCATGGCCGTGAGGTCGTTGACGTTGACGAGCACCGAGCACCAGCCCGCCCACTCCGGGTCGCGCTCGACCATCGAGGGGACGATCGCGTCGCAGACGGCGACGAGGTCGGAGCCGGGGACGGGGGCGCCGTCGTCGCCGCGGAAGCCCGGGCCGCCGAGCTGGCCGGCGAAGGCGTCGAGCAGCGGCCCGAGGGCGGCCTTGGCTCCGCGCGCGAGACGGTCGAACCGGTCGATGGGCCAGCGCATCCGCACATGGGGAGTCCCCGCGACCTCGACGGCGCCGAGCCGATCCCAGCCGAGCCGGCGGAAGAGAACCTCGTTCTGCGTCTGCACCGTCGCCTCGAAGCGGATCACGCCGCGCGCCTCGGCCTCGGCGCAGGCGGCGCGCACCAGTGCGGCGCCGATCCCGGCCCCGCCTCGGGCGCTGCGGCGGACGACCAATCGACTGCCGGTCCACCAGCCGAGGTCCTGCTCGAGCGCGGGCGCGATCCGCACCCCGCCGAGCACGCCGTCGGCCGAGCGGGCCACCAGCACGACGGTGCGCGGATCCTCGTCGAGTGCATCGCGGTCGTCGGCGTCGAAGAGGCCCTGCTCGCCGACGAAGACCTCACGGCGCACGGCGCGGTAGGCGGCCACCTCGGCCGGGTCGGCGACCACGACCACGAAGGCCTCGCGGGCGGCCGGTGCGACCGCGCGGACCCCCTCGAGGATCGAGAGCTCCATCAGGCGCCGGCGGTCTTCAGCACGCCGCAGGCGCCGCAGGCCGCGCAGCCCGCCTTCTGCCCGGAGGAGAGCATGCCGGCAGCGATCAGCAGCGCGGCGACCTGCTCGCTGACCTTCTCCAGCAGCGAGCCGGCCGGCGGCAGGACGTGGTCCACCTCCGTCGCCAGCGTGCCCTTGAGCGGCCGGAACGGCACCACGAACGGGTAGATCCCGCGCTCGATCAGCTCGCCGGCGCTGGCGACCAGCTCGTCTGGGTCCTCGCCGAGGCCGACGAGCAGGTAGGTCGAGACCTGGTTGCGGCCGAAGATCCGCACCGCCTCGTCCCAGGCCTCCCAGTACTTCGCGGTCGAGACGCGCGCCTTGCCGGGCGTCCAGCGGCGGCGGATGTCGTCGTCCATCGACTCGATGTGGATGCCGATGGAGAGGGCGCCGGCGTCCTTGAGCTCCTGCAGGGCGGCGAGGTCCTCCGGCGGCTCGCACTGCACCTGGATCGGCAGCCCGGGGACGGCCTGCAGCACCGCGCGGACGCAGCGGGCGAGGTGCCGGGCGCCGCGGTCGCGGCCCTTGGAGGTGCCGGTGGTCATCACCATCTGGCGGATGCCGTCGAGCCGGGCGGCCGCCTCGGCGACTTCGGCGAGCTGCGCGGGGGTCTTCACCGCGATGGTGGAGTCGTTGGCGAGCGAGGCCTCGATCGCGCAGAAGCGGCAGCGCTCGGCCTCGTCGTAGCGCATGCAGGTCTGCACGACGGTGGTGGCGAGGATGTTCCGGCCGTGCAGGCGGGCGATCTTCTCGTAGGAGACGCCGTCGGCGGTGCTCAGGTCGTAGAAGCGCGGGCGCTTCACCGGCTCGACGTCCAGGCCGATGTCGGCGCCGTCGAGCAGGAGGCGGCCGTTGGTGACGGCGTAGGGGCTCTTCGGGTTCACCGGGATGGCGGCGCCGAGCCCGCCGAGCATCACGTGCCCGTCGTCGCTCGGGCCGGCGCCGGCCTCGCGGTGCACGGGGGCGTCGACGCGGATGCCCTGGAGGGCGATGTCGACGCGGGTGCGCAGGGCGGAGGAGCCGGTGCGGCGGACGGGGGCGGAGCCGCAGGCGTCGGCGGCGCAGGAGGAGTCGGCGGAGTCGGAGGGTGCGGGATCGGCGGTGCGGAGGCGGGGCGTCTGCAGATCGGTCATGGTGCTCCTCGGAGTCTCGAGTCGAGCGTTGCGCGACGGCGGAGTCCGACGTCGTGAGCCTCCATTAGGTCAACGCGGTGTTTCGGAGCGATGACATCGGGAACGCGATCGTGTTACATCCGGCGGCGGCCCCGACGCCGGCCCGATGCCCGCCCGGCGTCACGCAGGCTTCTTCTGGCCGAAACCACTCCGAAACACGAGCGGCCTTGACTGGACGCAGTCGGGACGAACGCTCCCGACCCGGCCCCGTCGCTCCGCTCGTCCTCTGTCCCGCCCCGAGCGACGCCGGCCTCTGCATCACAGCACCGCCCGTTCCACCCGGCACTCCTGTCCCTGCACCACTCGCTCGCGCCCCGCCCGGCGCGCTCCTCACCGAACCCCGGAGGTTCTCATGACCGACGACCAGACCAGCACCGACGACCAGACCAGCATCGAAGAGCAGATCAGCGCCAACATCGAGAAGTCGCGCTCCGAGATCGCGCACCCCTCGCTGCCCAAGGGCAGCAACCTCTACGGCTCCACCAAGGTCTTCCCCGACTACCAGGCCGAGCCCGGCCAGTCCTACTTCACCCTCGTGCACGGCATCGCGCACGAGTCCTCGGTCAGCTTCGTCGCGATCCTGCAGGCGACCCGCGCCGCCCGCAAGGGCTTCGAGTCGGCCGTCTACTTCTACGGCCCCGGCACGATCAACGCGATGGCCACCCGCGGCTTCCCGACGGTCGGCGACTCCGGCTTCCCGGGCGAGCAGAACATCAACGACGCCCTGAAGACCTTCATCGACGAGGGCAACCGCGTCTTCGTCTGCCGCTTCGGCATGGCGCTGCACGGCCTGCGCGAGGAGGACCTGATCGAGGGCACCATCCCCTGCCACCCGCTCGACGTCCAGGACGCCGTCATCCACTACGCCCGCAAGGGCGCCATCATCAACTCGACCTACAACCTCTAGGCGCGCGCCATGACCGTCGTCGGATCGGTCGCGGCGAACTTCACCCGCGACCTCGATCAGAACTACGCGCTCATCGCCGCGCTGGCCGAGGAGGCCCGTGAGAAGCGGGTCGAGTTCCTCGTCCTGCCTGAGGCCGCGATCGGCGGCTACCTCTCCTCCCTCGGCAACCACGGCGACACGGTCAAGACGACCACCCGCTCGATGCCCCCGGCGATCGCGCTGGACGGGCCGGAGCTGCGCCGGGTGCAGGAGATCGCCGGCGACCTGCTGGTCGCGATCGGCTTCTGCGAGCTCGACGCGGACGGCGAGACCCGCTACAACGCGGCCGCCCTGCTCGACGGCGGGCAGATCTACGGCAGCTACCGCAAGGTGCACCAGCCGCTCGGCGAGCACATGTCGTACTCGCCCGGGCCCGGCTACTCGGTCTTCGAGACCCCGGTCGGCCGGGTCGGGCTGCAGATCTGCTACGACAAGGCGTTCCCGGAGGCGGCCCGCTCGATGGCGCTGGACGGTGCGGAGATCATCGCCTCGCTCTCGGCCTGGCCGGCCGCGCGGACGGCGACGGCGGAGAACCTGCAGGAGGACCGCTGGACCTACCGCTTCAACCAGTTCGACATCGCCCGGGCCCTGGACAACCAGGTGTTCTGGCTGGCGTCGAACCAGTCCGGCACCTTCGGGTCGCTCCGCTACGTGGGCAACGCGAAGGTCGTCGATCCGGGCGGCAACATCCTCGCGACGACGCTGCTCGGCTCGGGTATGGCGGTCGCCGACATCGACGTGCGGGGCACCTTCGAGGCGATGCGCGGCGGGATGTTCCACCTCCGCGACCGCCGGCCGGACGCCTACGACATCGAGCGCGTGTGGAGCGGAGGGCTGGTCCATGCCTGAGATGACCTTCCACGTCCGCTGGCCGGACGGCGTCGAGGAGCGCTGCTACTCGCCGAGCCTGGTGATGCACGACTACCTCGCCGAGGGCGAGAGCTACCCGCTCGAGGACTTCGTCGGCCGCTCGACCGAGGCGCTGCGGCTGGCGAGCGAGCGGGTGCGCGCGAAGTTCGGCTTCGCCTGCACCTCCGCGCTGCAGCAGGAGTCGGAGATCCTCGCGGCCGCCGCGCGCTTCGACGGCGGCCGCGTGCGGGTGCTGGCGATGGATCCGCCGCTGCCTCCGGCGTCCGCTCCGTCGTCCGCGTCCGCGCAGGGGGCGCGCGCATGACCGCGCTCGAGAACGGCCGGCACCTGCCGGTCGCCGTGATCGGCGCCGGCCAGGCCGGGCTGTCGATCAGCCGCCTGCTCACGGACCAGGGCGTCGAGCACCTCGTGATCGAGCGCGACAGCATCGCGCACGACTGGATCGACCGCCGCTGGGACAACTTCACGCTGGTCACGCCGAACTGGCAGTGCCGGCTCCCGGGCTACCCCTACGACGGCGACGACCCCGACGGCTTCATGACCCGCGCCGAGGTGCACGCCTGGGTGCGGCGCTACGCCGAGTCGTTCGGCGCTCCCGTCGCCGAGGACACCGAGGTGCTCCGGTTGCGCGAGAGCGCGGACGGGGCGTTCGAGATCGTCACCTCGCGCGGCACGATCACCGCCGATCAGGTCGTCGTCGCCACCGGCGGCTACCACCGCCCGGTGCTGCCGGCGGTCGCGCACCGCATCCCCGACTCGATCGTTCAGCTGCACTCGGCCGACTACCGCTCGGCCGCGGCGCTGCCGGAGGGCGGGGTGCTCGTGGTTGGCTCCGGCCAGTCCGGCGCGCAGATCGCGGAGGACCTCTTCCTCGAGGGGCGCGACGTGCACCTGGCGCTGGGAACGGCCCCGCGGGTCGCCCGGTTCTACCGCGGCCGCGACTGCGTCGCCTGGCTCGCCGACATGGGCGTCTACGACGTGCCGGTGCACGCGCAGGTGGGCGGGCTCTCCAAGCGGGAGTCGACCAACCACTACGTCACCGGGCGCGGCGGCGGCCGCGACATCGACCTGCGGGCGTTCGCGCGCGACGGGATGACGCTCTACGGCCGGCTGCAGCAGGTCGACGGCGGGTCGCTCCGATTCGCCCCGACGGCGGAGGCGTCGCTCGACTACGCGGACTCGGTCGCGGAGTCGATCAAGAACGACATCGACGCCTACATCGAGCGCTCGGGTGTCTCGGCGCCGACCGAGGCCCGGTACGCGCCGGTCTGGCGGCCGGAACACGAGATCGAGGAGCTGGATCTGGCGGCCGCCGGGATCACGAGCATCGTCTGGGCGGTCGGCTTCCGCTCCGACTACTCCTGGATGCAGATCGGCGTCTTCGACGGCGCCGGGCACCCCACCCACCGGCGCGGCGCGACCGCCGTGCCCGGGCTGCACTTCCTCGGGCTGCCGTGGCTGAACACCTGGGGCTCCGGGCGCTTCGAGGCGATCGCGCGCGACGCGGAGCACGTGGCGGAGCAGCTGCTCGGCGGCGCGCGGATGGACCGGCTCGAGGGCGCCGCGGTACGGTGACGGCCACGCGCTCGGCCCGAGCGCACCGCTCTGCCGCGCGGGGCGGAGGAGGGCGGAGGCTCTCCGTCCGCCCCGGCGCACCGTCCGCCTGCAGAGGGCGGGAGAGAAGGACCATGGCGACGATCACGATGGCCGCGGTCGCGGCGCACTTCGGCCGCGACATCGAGCGCACCCTCGTCAAGCTGCCCGGCATGATCGCGAGCGCTCAGGAGCGCGGGATCGACCTGCTGGTGCTGCCGGACGCGACCCTCGGCGGCTACCTCCTCGATATGCACCACCCCGGCCCCGACGACCTGCCGCAGGCCGTGGAGGTCGACGGGCCGGAGGTGGCGGCCGTCGCGGCGATGGCGGGCGACACCACGGTGTGCTTCGGCATCGCGGAGCGCGCGCTGGAGGGCGGCGAGGTGCGGCGCTACAACTCGGCGGTCTGCGTGCAGGGCGGTGAGGTGATCGGGACGCACCGCAAGGTGCACCTGCCGCTGGGCGAGTCCGAGGCGTACGCCGCGGGCGACTCCTTCCGCTCGTTCGACTCGGCCGTGGGGCGGATCGGGATGATGATCGACTTCGACAAGACCTTCCCGGAGTCGGCGCGCTCGCTCGCCCTCGACGGGGCCGAGATCCTCTGCTGCCTCAGCGCCTGGCCCGCGAGCGTCACCGACCGCTCCGATCGGATCCGCAACGACCGCCAGGCGCACCTGTTCGACCTCTACGACTGCGCGCGCGCCGCGGAGAACCAGGTCTACCTGGTCTCCTCGAACCAGACCGGGGTGCTCGGCGGGCTGCGCTTCCTCGGGCAGGCGAAGGTCGTGGACCCGGCCGGCGAGATCCTCGCGAAGACCTGGGCGAAGGGCGGGCTGGCGGTCGCGACCGACGACGTCTCGGCCTCCGTCGCCCGGGCCCGTCGCAGCATGGACCACCTGCGCGACCGCGCCGAGCACGCGTACCACCGCGCGGCTCCCACCGTCTGAACCCGGGGCCGCCCGTCCGACCGGTGCCGCCCGCGGGCGCCGCCCCGCCTGAAGGAGACCCCGTGCGGATCGCGCAGCTGACTTACTCCACGAAGCCCCGCGGCGGCGTGGTGCACACGCTCGCGCTGTCGGAGGCGCTGGCCCGGCGCGGGCACGAGGTGACCGTCTGGACGCTCGGCCGCGGCGGCGACTCCGCCTTCTTCCGCGCAGTCGACCCCGCGGTGGCGGTCCGGGTGGTGCCGTTCGCGGCGCGCGACGGGGAGGACGTCGGCGACCGGATCGTCCGCTCGCTCGATGCGATGGCCGTGGCGCTGGGGGAGGACGGCGGGGAGTGGGACGTCGTGCACGCGCAGGACTGCATCTCGGCCAACGCCGCCCTCGACGCCGGGTTCGCGGGGGTCGGCGGGCTGCTCCGCACGGTGCACCACCTGGACGCCTTCACGACGCCCGCGCTGATCGCCTGCCACGAGCGCGCGATCACCGGGCCGGCCGGGCTGCTCGCGGTGTCGCGGGCGGTCGCTGACGAGGTGGCGGCGGGCTGGGGCCGGGCGCCCGCGGTGATCCCGAACGGCGTCGACGCGGCGCGGTTCGCGGCCGCGGCCGGCGGTGCTGCGGCGGGGGAGTGGCGGGCCGAGCTCGGCCGCTACGTGCTGGCGCTCGGCGGCATCGAGCCGCGCAAGGGCAGCATCGACCTGCTGGAGGCGTTCGCGGGGCTGGCTCCGGGGACCGCGCTCGTCTTCGGCGGCGGGGAGACGCTGTTCGACTACCGCGGCTACCGCGAGGAGTTCGAGCGCCGGTCGGCGGAGCTGGGCGTCGTGCCGGTCGTGCTCGGCACGGTGCCGGAGGAGCGGCTCGCGGCGCTCGTCGCCGGTGCGACGGTGCTCGGCTTCGTCTCGACCAAGGAGGGCTTCGGGCTGGCGGCGATGGAGGCGCTCGCCGCGGGGGTGCCGGTCGTCGCGCGCGATCTGCCGGTGCTGCGCGAGGTGTTCGGGGAGACCGTGGCGTACGGGAGCGACGTGGCGGGGATCCGGGGTGCGCTCGCCGCGGCGCTCGCGGGGGCGGCGCCGAGGCCCGGGCCCGGGCGGGAGCTCGCGTTCTCGCACTCGTGGGACGACGTCGCGGCGAGTCACGAGGCGCTGTACCTCTCTCACGTCGGCGGCAGCTGATGCGCCGGTCGTTCTCGCGCTGCTTCTCGGCGCTGGCCGAGCGGGACCCCGAGCGCGTCGTGGTCGTCGCGGACGACGCGACCCTCACCGCGGGCGCCCTGGACCGGGCCTCGAACCGGCTCGCGCGTGCCTACGCGGCGCGGGGCGTCACTCCGGACTCGCTCGTCGCGGTCTCGCTGCCGAACAGCGCCGAGCTGGTGCTGGCCTGCGCCGCGATCTGGAAGGCGGGCGCGACGCCGCAGCCGCTCTCGCCCGGGCTCTCGGCGCGGGAGCTCGCCGAGGTCGGCGCGCTCGGGCGGCCGTCGCTGAGCATCGGCGTGGAGCTGGAGGGCGTGCCCTTCGTGCCCGCGGGCTTCGCGCCCGACCCCTCGCTGCCGGACGACGAGCTGCCGGATCTCTGGGCGTCCTCGTGGAAGGCGCCCGCCTCCTCCGGCAGCACCGGGCGGCCGAAGATCGTGCTCGCGGCGGCGCCTGCGCTGATGGATCCGACGCAGCCGGTCGCGGCGTTCCTGCCGCGAGAGGGGGTGCAGCTGGTGGCCGGGCCGCTCCTGCACTCCGCGACCTTCACCTACGCCTTCCGCGGGCTGCTGACCGGGCAGCGGCTGGTGATCCTGCCGCGCTTCGACGAGGCGCGGGTGCTCGCGGCGATCGCGGAGCACCGGGTGACCTGGGCGCTGCTGGTGCCGACGATGATCCACCGGCTGCTGCGGACGCCCGCGCACCGGGACGCGGACGTGTCGTCGCTGGAGACGGTGCTGCACCTGGGCTCGCCGTGCCCGCCCGCGGACAAGCGCGCACTGATCGACTGGATCGGTGCCGAGCGGGTCGTCGAGGTCTACGCCGGCAGCGAGTCGAACGGGCTGACGATGATCCGCGGCGACGAGTGGCTCGAGCGGCCGGGGAGCGTCGGCCGGCCGATCGGCGGGACGGAGCTGCGGGTGCTGCGGTCGGACGGGTCGGAGTGCGGGCCCGGCGAGGCCGGGCTCGTGCAGATGCGCCGCGGGGACGCGACCTACCGCTATCTCGGCGGGGAGTCGAAGCGGACCGACGACGGCTGGGACACCCTCGGCGACCTGGGCTCCGTCGATGCGGACGGCTACCTCACGGTGCTGGACCGGGAGGACGACCTGATCCTGCGCGGCGGGGTGAACGTCTACCCGGCGGAGATCGAGCGGGTGCTGGAGGAGCACCCGGCGGTGCGCGGGGCGGTCGCCTTCGGCGTCCCGGACGCCGAGCTCGGCCAGGCGATCGAGGCGGTCGTCGACATCGCGGACGCCGCCGTGACGGACGAGGAGCTGCTCGCCTTCGCGCGCGAGCACCTCGGCTCCCGGGCACCGCGGGCTCTGCGACTCCAGCGCTCACCGCTGCGCGACGACGCGGGCAAGATCCGCCGCGGGGCTCTCGCCGGCGACTGAGCAGCCGCGCAGGCGGGCCTGCGCGGGCCCGCCGCCCGCAGGTCGCCGCACAACATCAGCTGAGAGGGGGGTCCCTCCCTCCACAGCGGAGGCCCTCCCATCTCAGCTGATGTTGTGCGGGGCTCGACGGCCGCCTCCGGTTTCGGATCGCCTCCGACGGGGAAGAGGAGGAGTGCCCCTTCCCCGGAGTCGCCGCGCGCGACTCCGCCCCACCGAGAGGAACGACCGTGGTCGCCATCGCCCCGCTCCGAGACCGCTTCGACGGAGTCGAGAGGATCGCCGTGCTGCGCGGCGGCGGACTGGGCGACCTGCTGTTCGCGCTGCCCGCCGTGGACGCGCTCGCCGCCGCCTACCCGGGCGCCGAGATCGTGCTGCTCGGCACTCCGGCGCACCGCGTGCTGCTGCAGGGCGTGGAGTCGCCGGTGAGCGACGTCGAGATCCTGCCGGTGGCGCAGGGCGTCCGCGACGGCGAGGGTGAGGACCCGCGGGTCGTCGAGGACTTCACCGAGCGGATGCGCGCGCGCCGCTTCGACCTCGCGGTGCAGCTGCACGGCGGCGGCCGCTTCTCCAACCCGTTCCTGCAGCGCCTCGGCGCACGGCACACCGTCGGCTCGCGCACCGACGACGCGGCCGAGTTGGAGCGCACGATCCCCTACGTCTACTACCAGCACGAGATGCTGCGGGCGCTCGAGATCGTCGGGTTGGCGGGGGCCCCTGCGGTGCGCCTCGAGGCGTCGCTGCAGGTCGACCCGGAGCGCCGCGACCGCCTCGCCGCCGCCCTGCCCGCCGGCGGGCCGCTGGTGCTGATCCACCCGGGCGCGACCGACGTCCGGCGCCGCTGGAGCTCCGCGAACTTCGCCGAGGTGGCCCGCGCGCTGCTGGCCGACGGGGCGCGCGTGCTCGTCGTGGGCGACGCCTCCGACGCGCCCGCCGCGGACGCGATCGTCGCGGGCGCTCCGGGCGCGGTGTCCTGGGCGGACCGGGTCGAGCTCCCAGATCTCGGTCCGCTGCTCTCGCTCGCCGACCTCGTCCTCGGCAACGACAGCGGACCGCGGCACCTCGCGGCGGCGGTCGGTGCGCCCACGGTCGGCGTCTTCTGGGTCGGCAATGCCATCAACGCCCAGCCCCTCGGCCGCCAGCGCCATCGCGTGCAGCTGAGCTGGACGACCCGCTGCCCGATCTGCGGCATCGACGTCACCCAGGTCGGCTGGACCGCCCCGCGCTGCGAGCACGAGCTGTCCTTCGTCGACGACGTCCCCGTCGCCCGGGTCCTCGAGGACGTCCGCGGCGTCCTCGCCTCCACCCGCTGACGTCGCCCGGGCCCTGCCCCCCACCACGAGATGCCACTTATGAGCGGCGACACCGGCGTGTCGCGCTCATAAGTGGCATCTCGCGGGAGGGGTCGGACGCGGGGGAGCGTCAGACGTCCTGGGCGTCAGCGGCTCACGGCCAGGAGGGCTCCTCCTCGTGGGTGATGACGAGCTCGCGGACCTCGCAGCCGCGGGGCTGGCCGAGGACGAACATCACGGCGTTGGCGACGTTCTCCGGGTCGTTGAGGAGCGCGTCGGGACCCGGCTTGTACTGGGCGTCGCGGTCGTCGAAGAAGCGGGTCTTCATGCCGGAGGGGATCAGCGTGGTGACGCCGATCTCGCCCTTGGTCTCGGCCGCGAGCGCCCGCGTGAAGCCGAGTACGCCGAACTTCGACGCGCAGTAGGCGGTGGCGTCCGAGACGGCCTTGATCGCGAGCGAGGACGCGACGGTGACGACGCGGCCGTGGGTCTCGGTGAGGAACGGCAGCGCCGCGCGGACGACGGCCGCGGTGCCGAGCAGGTTGACCGAGATCACGCGCTCCCACTCCTCCGGGTCGACGTCGACGAGGCGCCCGCAGCGGTCGATGCCGGCCGCGGTGACGACGGCGTCGAGGCCGCCGTGCTCGCGGGCGATCTCGACGACGGCCTTCTCGGCCTCGCGGGTCTTGGCGACGTCCACCTGGTAGGCGGCGACGCCGTCCTGGACGTTCGACACGTCGCGGTCGAGGACGATCGGCGTGCCGCCCGCGGCCGTGACGGCGGCGGCGACGGCTGCTCCGAGTCCGGAGGCGCCTCCGGTGATCAGGACGCGGCCGATGGGGGTGGGGGTGGTGGTCATGGGTGTCCCTTCCAGGATCGTCAGCGCCGACAGGATCGGCGCAGCGGGGCGGTGGTCGGCCGGAGCCGACGCGGTCAGCCGACGCGCGCGAGCGCGGCGGCGAGATGGGTGGTCGAGCGGCCCGCGTGGTACGGCACCGTCAGGACGCGGCCGCCCCACTCGGCGACCGTCGCGGTCTCGGGCAGCGATTCGGCGGAGTAGTCGCCGCCCTTCACCCAGACGTCCGGGCGGATGCGGCGCAGCGCCTCGTCGGGGGTGTCCTCGCCGAAGACGAGCACCGCGTCGACGCACTCGAGCGCGAGCAGCAGGTCGACCCGGTCGTCCTCGGGGATGATCGGCCGGGCCGGTCCCTTGAGCCGGCGGACGGAGTCGTCGGAGTTGAGGCAGACGATCAGGCAGTCGCCGAGCGCCCGGGCGGCCGAGAGGGTACGGGCGTGGCCGGCGTGCAGGAGGTCGAAGCAGCCGCCGGTCGCGACCACGGTGCCGCCGGCGCCGCGGACGGCCTCGGCGACGCGCAGCGCGTCCACTCCGGACGCCCCGTGCAGGGCGGCGGTGTCGGCCGGAGCGCCGAGGGAGGCGACGCCGCCCGCGAGCAGGTAGGCCCCGGCCGCGGCGACGGCCGCGCCGACCGCCTCGGAGGGGGTGGCCCCGCCGGCGAGCGCGACGGCGGCGGAGGCGGCGAAGCGATCGCCCGCCCCGCAGGGATCGGTCGGCGGCACGGGAGCGGCCGGATGCACCACCGGCACGCCGGCGCCGCGCGAGCGGACCAGAGCGCCGCCGGAGCCCATCGTCACCGCGACCGCGCCGCAGCCCCAGCGCTCGAGCAGCGTCGTCGCGGCGGTCTCGGCGAGGGTGACGCCGCGGCCGCTCGCCCCGGAGAAGCCGGTCGCCTCGCCCAGGTTCGGCGTCGCAAGGGTCGTCCCGGCGACCGGCTCGGTCCCGCGCGGGTGCGGATCCCAGACCAGCGGCACGGTGAGCGCGTCGAGGGCGGCGCGGAGCGAGGCGTCCTCGGTGAGCCGGCGGCCGTAGTCCGCGACGACGACCGCGTCGATCTCGCCGAGCGCGGCGAGCATCTCCTCGGTCACGGTCGGCACCGGCGGGCGCTCGCAGCCGCGGTCGAAGCGGACGACCGCCTGGCCGGAGGCGGCGACCCGCGTCTTCACGGGCGTCGGCGCGCCGGAGGGCCCGGCGACCACGCGGACACCGTCGAGCGCGGCGAGCAGCTCGGCCGCATCGGGATCGGCGGCGTCGGCCAGCGCCGTCACCAGCACGACCTCGTGGCCGTCGCGCACCAGCATCCGCGCCACCAGCCCGGCGCCGCCGGCGCGCACCCCGCGGGTCGACACGTCGACCACGGGCACCGGCGCGTCGGGGCTCAGCCGCTCGGCCGGCCCGGAGAGGTCGACGTCGAGCATCACGTCGCCGACCACGGCGATCCGCAGGCGGCTCACGCGGCCGCTCCGGTCCGCACGCGGATCCGGTGCTCGAAGGCCCGGCAGAGCGCGTGCACCAGCACGAGCTGCGCCTCCTGCACGTTCGAGCCGTGGCCCTGGAGCGCGATCGACTCGTCGCAGGCCTCGGTCAGCGGGTTGGGCCCGTCGCCGGTGAGCGCCCAGGTGCGGGCGCCCGCCGCGCGGGCCGCCTCGGCCGCGTGCAGCAGGTTGGCGCTGCGGCCGCTGGTCGAGAGCAGCACGACGACGTCGCCGCTGCGTGCGTGCGCGGTGACCTGGCGGGCGAAGACGTGGTCGAAGCCGTAGTCGTTGCCGATCGCGGTGAGGCTCGAGGTCTCGGAGTGCAGCGAGATCGCAGAGAAGGGGATGCGGTCGCCGTCGAAGCGGCCGACCAGCTCCGCGGTGAGGTGCTGCGCCTCCGCGGCCGAGCCGCCGTTGCCGGCCGCGAGCAGCCGGGCGCCGGTGTGCAGGCGGTCCGCCAGCTCGACGCCCCAGGCGACGATCCGGTCGGAGTGCCGCTCCAGCTGCGCGACGACGTCGAGCGCGCGGGCGACGTGGTCGTCGACGAGACGCCGGGCGGCGTCCGTCGGGGAGTCGGACGGCGTGTCCCTCGGGGTGTCCAGAACGGTGTCGATGCTCATCTGCGCGGGGCCGCCTTCCGGGGGGTGGAGGAGAGGGAGGTGCGAGCGGTGCCGCTCATGGCGGCATCGCCGTCGCCGAGTCCGGCGAGGGTGGTCAGGTAGGCGCGCTCGGTGTCCGCGGCGACGCGGTCCCAGGAGTAGCGCGACTCGACGCGGGCGCGGCCGGCGGCTCCGTAGGCGCTGGCGCGCTCGGGGTCGGCGATCAGCGCGGCGAGGGCCTCGGCGAGGGCGGCGGGGTCGCGCGGCGGCACGTGCACGCCGGTGACGTCCTCGACGACCGTGTCGATCAGCCCGCCGACGGAGGAGGCGACCACCGGCACGCCGCAGGCCATCGCCTCCAGCGGGGTGATGCCGAACGGCTCGTACCAGGGCGCGCAGATCACGATGTCGGCGGAGCGGAGCATCGCCGGCATCTCGGTCTGCGAGAGCTGGCCGGCGAAGACGACGCGGTCGGCGACTCCGAGGCCCTCGGCGACGCCGTGCAGGCGCTGGTACTCCGGGTCGGCGGCGAGCGCGTCGCCCGAGCCGGAACCGCCGACGACGACCAGCTCGGCGTCGCAGCCGTCGGCGACCAGGCGGGCGAGCGCCTCGATCGCGTGGCCCATGCCCTTGCGGGGCACGAGGCGGCCGATGCTCATCAGGCGCACCCGCCCGGTCCGCTCGGCGACGGGTCCGTCGGGCGTGAAGCGCTCGAGGTCGACGCCGCAGGGCACCACCGAGATGCTCGAGGTGGGCACGCCGAGGCCCTTCAGCTCGAAGGCCTCGTCGGAGCAGGTGGCGACGACGCCGTCCGCACGCCGGCCGACGCCGGGCTCGAGCCAGGCGCGCTCCTCGGGGCTGGTGTCGAGCGCGCCCTGCTGGCGGCGCTTGACCACGCCGAGCGCGTGGAAGGTGTGGAAGACGGGCACGCGGCGCCCGGTGGCGCGCTCCACGCGCTCGGAGGCGTCGAGCGCGGCGACCCCGGACATCCAGAAGTGGCTGTGCACCAGGTCGGGGCGGGAGTCGAGCCAGTCGTTCGCGAGGTCGACCGCGAAGTCGCCCATGAACGGCAGCAGCTCGTCCTTCGAGACCTTCGCGGCCGGGCCGGCATCGATGTGCACGACCTCGACGCCGGAGGTGAAGGGAACCCGGCGGGGGAGCGACGCGTCGTCGCGCCGGGTGTAGACGGTGACGCGGTGGCCGCGGCGTGCGAGCGCGTCGGCGAGGGCCGCGACGTGCACGTTCTGCCCGCCGGCGTCCACGCCGCCGAGCGTCGCCAGCGGGCTGGCGTGCTCGGAGACCATCGCGATCGAGAGGGGACGGGGGGTGCTCATCGGGTGCTCCCTTCGCTGGTTCCGGCGGTGGAGAGGGTGCGCGGGGCGGCGGCGAGGTCGCCGAGCAGCTCGTCCCAGTCGCGGTGGAAGCGGCCGAGGCTGTAGCGCGCGAGCGCGGCCTCGCGGGCGACCGCACCGGCGAGCGCGGCCCGCTCCGGGTCCTCCATCAGCGCGCGGGCGGCTGCCGCCAGCGCGTCGAGGTCGTTCGAGACCGCCCCGGCCTCGGGCGGCACGGCGCGGCCGGCCTCCGTGGTCTCCAGCGCGACGACCGGCATGCCCAGGTGCATCGCCTCGAGCAGCGCGAGGCCGAGCGAGGTCCAGCGGAACGGGTGCAAGTAGACCCGGCGGCGGGACAGCTCCGCGTGCATCGCACCGGTCTTCACGTCGCCGAGCACGTCGAGGCGGTCGGCGGGCAGCCCGGGCGTCCCGACGAGGCCCTCGGTCTTCATCCCGAAGACGTCGAGCGGCGCGACCGCGGCGAAGCGCGGCAGGAGGTCGGTGCCGGTCACCCGCTGCCGGCGCACCGGCTCGTTGATGACGACGCCGAAGTGCGCGAGCTCGCCGGTGTAGAGGGGGCCGGGGTCGTTGATCCCGTGCTCGATCACCGTGGTGCGCGTCGATCCGGTGTCCCACATCAGCGCGTTGAAGTGCGTCACGTGCACGAGGAGGAGGTCGTCGCGGTCGGCGAGCGGGTGGCGGTTGTCGGGCACGTCGCCGCGGGGCGTGTTGTGCTCGACGTAGACCGCCGGGATCTCGCGGCCGAGCCGCCGCCCGAGC
This sequence comes from Rathayibacter sp. VKM Ac-2926, assembly GCF_022815565.1. NCBI lineage: Bacteria > Bacillati > Actinomycetota > Actinomycetes > Micrococcales > Microbacteriaceae > Rathayibacter > Rathayibacter sp. VKM Ac-2926. The sequence continues at coordinate 90,123 of NZ_JALGRS010000008.1, forward strand.
AGGCGCTCCGCCTCCGCGAGCTCGTCCGGGCGCTGCAGGAGGACGACGTCGACGTCGGCGTCGCGCAGCTCCTCCGGTGCGATCTCGATCGTGTTCGGCCAGTCGCGGCCGCCGGTGCCGAGGCCCCAGCCGTCGCGGGCGGGAGTGGTGGGCAGCAGGTACTCGTGGTCGCCGCGGACGAACGCGTCCGCCCAGCCGCCGTGCACGTGCCAGAGCAGGATCCTCATGCGAGCGCCTCCGAGGGTGTCGTGGTGGATGTCGTGGAGTCGCGCCGCGGGAGCGCGCGGAGCCGGTGGGCGGCGGCGACCGCCTCCTCGGCGCTCACCCCCGCGAGGCAGGGGTGGCCGGGGACGGGGCAGACGCGGGCGCGCGAGCCGGCGCAGGCGGCCTGCTGGTCGCCGAGCAGCTCGACCGGGACGCCGTAGGGCGCCCACCGGATCGCCGGGACGACGGGCGCGAACAGGCTGACCACCGGCGTGCCGACAGCCGCCGCCAGGTGCGCCGGCCCGGTGTTGCCGCTGATGACGACCTCGGCGCGGGCGAGCACCTCGGCCGCGCCGGCGAAGTCGGTCGCGCCGCCGAGGTCGATGCCGCGGCTGCCCGCGACCTGCGCGGTGAGCGCGCGCTCGCCGGGGCCGCCGGTGACAGCGACCGCGAGGCCGGAGTCGGCGAGCAGCTCGACCGCGCGCGCCGCGTTCTCGGCCGGCCAGGCACGGGCGGGCACGGCGGCTCCCGGGTGCACGACGACGTACGGTCCGACACCCTCGAGCGCGGCGGGCAGGACGCCGCCGCGGTCGACCCGCAGGAGCCCGTCGTCGCCCTCCGGCAGCGCGAAGCCCGCGGCCGCCGCAATGGCGAGGGCGCGCTCCGGCTCCGGCTGGTCCTCCTCGAGCGTCTCGCCGGGCACCAGCCGAACATCGAGCAGCGCACCGGCGAAGTCGACCGAGGCCCCGGAGATCCGCGCGACGCCGGACAGGCGCAGCAGCAGCGCCAGCGGCAGCGGTGACTGGTGGAAGGAGGTGAGGATCACGGCCTCGTCCGGAGCGAACTCCTCGACGATCGACCGCAGCTCCGCCACGAGGGCGGCGTCGACCGCCTTCGAGGCGTCGCCGATCCACGGGCAGGACCAGGTGCGCACCTGCGTCGGCCCCGGCAGCAGTGCCGCAGCGGGCGCGCCCTGCGGCCCGGCGAGCAGCAGCACCTCGGCGTCGGCGGCGATCGCCCGCACAGCGGGCCCGCAGAGCAGCACGTCGCCCGCGCTGTCGAGGCGCGCCACCAGCACGCGGCGGGTCACTCGGCGTCCTCGTCCGGCTGCATCGCCAGCAGCAGCTCGACGGCCTCGAGGAGCGTCGCCGCGCGCAGCGGAGCGGCGGCCACCTCCTCGGCCCGGGTGATCGGGGTGGGCACGAGCACGCCGCGGGCCCCCGCGGCCGCCGCCGCGCCGATGTCGGCGCCGATGTCGCCGATCACTGCGAGGGTGTCGGCGGGCAGCCCGAGGGTCTGCGCGGCGTCGAGCACCATGCCCGGCGCGGGCTTGCGGCAGGCGCAGCCGTCCTCCGGGCCGTGCGGGCAGAGCATCCAGGCGTCGAAGCCGCCGAACAGCTCGTCGACGCGGCGGTTCACGGCGTCGGCCTGCGCGCGGTCGATGATGCCGCGGGCGATGCCGGACTGGTTCGTGACGACGCCGAGCTTCAGTCCCGCCTCGCGGGCCCGCTCGACCGCGTCCAGCGCGGTGGGCATCGGCTCGACCCGCGCCGGGTCGCCGTTGTAGGGCACGTCGACCACGAGCGTCGCGTCGCGGTCGAAGAGGATTCCGCGCAGGCGCGCAGCGCGCGGGGCGGGGGCGTCCTCCGCGGTGCGGTGCGCGGAGCCCGGCTGGATCGAGTCGTTCACCTCTCCCTCGTACCCCCCTCCTCCGGGTTCCAAACGCGGGGGAGGAGAAGTGGTGCGCTCGGGCGCGTCGGAGCCGCGGGGCCGCCCGGGCGAGATCCGCGCGTCTGAGGTCGCCGGAGCGGGGTACGGGACCTCCGACAGGAAGGAGGCGCCGTGCGCGCTCTCACCGACCCGGACGGAACCCCGGAGATCCTCGCCCTGCGAGCCCTCAAGCTCGGCGACATCCTCGTGGCCGTCCCCGCCCTCAAGGCGCTGCGCCGCGGCTTCCCCGAGCACCGGCTGATCCTCGCGACCACGCCCTGGCTGGAGCCGATCGTCGACCTGATCGACGGCCTCGACGCCCTCGTGCCGACCCTGCGCGGGCTGGACGATCCGCTGCCGGTCGCGCCCGGTCGCATCGAGCTCGCCGTCAACCTGCACGGCAACGGCCCGGAGTCCCGCGACGCCCTGATCGCGCTCGAGCCCGAGCGCCGCCTCGAGTTCCGCGTCCCCGCTCTCGACCCCGACGCGAGCCACGACGACCCGCGCCCGCTCTGGCTCGACGGCGAGCTGGAGCGCGCGCGCTGGGCCCGCCTGGTCAACTCGATCGGCCTCGACGCCGACCCCGAGGACGTCGGCATCGCCGTCCCGGCCGTGCCCGCACCCGTCGACGGCGCGGCGATCGTGCACATCGGCGCCTTCTACGGCTCGCGCGAGTGGCCGGAGGAGCGCTTCGCCGCGGTCGCGCAGTCGCTGGCCGCCGAGGGGCACCGCGTCGTCTACACCGGAGGCGCGAACGAGGCCGACCGCGCCCGCCGCGTCGCCGAGCTGGCCGGAACGGGCGAGGTGCTCGCCGGCGCGATCGACCTGAGCGGATTCGCCGCGGTCGTCGCCGCGGCCGAGGTGCTCGTCACGGTGGACACCGGTGCCGCGCACCTGGCGTCCGCCTACGGCATCCCGTCGGTCGTGATCTTCGGACCGGCGCCGCCCGAGGCGTGGGGTCCGCCGGCGAGCGGACCACACATCGTGCTGACCGACGCGTCGCTGCGCCGCGGAGACGTCTTCTCCTCCGAGCCCGACCCGGCGCTGCTCGCGGTGCGGACCGAGCACGTCCTCGACGCGCTCGCCACCCTGCCCTCGCGCGCCGACGCCCACCTCAGGCGGTCCGCAGCCGCGCCGCAGGGTGGACGGGCGTGACCACGGCGACCGACGCGACCCGCGCGCGGCTCGTGGGCTGATGACTGCGCGACGGGGCGCCGAGGCGGTCGGCGAGCTGCGCGAGGATCCGGCGCTGCAGCCGCGAGACCTGCATCTGCGTGGTGCCGAGCGCGTCGGCGATCTGCTGTTGCGTCATCTCCTCGACGAAGCGCATCCGGAGCAGCTCGCGCTGGCCGTTCTCGAGCTCGGCGAGCGCCCGGGCCAGGCCGTGCCGGCGGTCGATCGCCGCGAGGTCCTCGTCCTCCCCGCCGATCGTCTCGGCCAGCCGGACCCCGGTCTCGCCGACGGTCTCGTCGAGGGAGAGCGGATGTCCGGCCGCGCGCGCGTCGGCGACCTCGGCCGGCTCGACGCCGAGCCGCGCGGCGATCTCCCGATCGCTCGGGTGGCGGCCGAGCTCCTGCGCCAGCTCGTCGGCGACGACGGCCGAGCGGCGGTGCAGCTCCTGCACGCCGCGGGGCGGGCGGATCGTCCAGCCGAGGTCGCGCAGGTGGCGCTTGAGCTCGCCGGTGATGGTGGGCACCGCGAAGGCGGCGAAGCTGTCGCCGCGCTCCGGCGTGAAGCGGCGGGCGGCCTTGACCAGCCCCACGTAGGCGACCTGGCGGAGATCCGCGCGGTCGCCGCCGGCGCGGGACACCCGGTTCGCCATCGCCTCGGCCAGCCCGAGGTGGTCGAGCACGATGCGCTCCCGGATGCGGGCGCCCTCGGCGTCGTCGGCGGTCGCCGCCGCTTGGAAGAGCGAGAGGGTGCGGGCGTCCTTCTCCTCGCGCGGCGAGGCGGACGCGCTCGGCGAGTCGATCGCGGGGGCGAGCGCTGAGAGGGCGGTGTCGAGAACGACCGTGCTCATCGGGACCCCTTTCCGGGCATGCTGGCGCGTCCGGGGCGGCGGGATGCGACGCGCTCGTCGTCGAGCGGCCCCGGGGGAGAAGCAGTAGCCACAGGCCACCACTGCTCCTCCCGTTCGAGAAGTCCGTTGACTCGGAGCACTGCTTCGCGCTAGGAGCTCCTGCCGCCCCGCGCCCCTGCCGCTGCGACCTCCGGCTCGCGATTCCGCCCTCGGCTCGCCGAATCACCCACTTCCCGCGTGCCGGAGCGGTTCCGGCGTGCCGAACGTCCACCCGCCCCAACTCCGGCTCGCAATCCCGCCTCCGGCTCGCGGTATCGCGCGCTTCCCGCGTGCCGGAGCTGTTCCGGCGTGCCGAGCGTCCGCCCGCGCCACCTCCGGCTCGCGATCCCTCCTCCGGCTCGCCGAATCACCCACTTGCCGCGTGCCGGAGCAGTTCCGGCGTGCCGAACGTCCACCTGCGCCACCTCCGGCTCGCGATTCCACCCTCGGCGCGCCGAATCCCCGGATTCCCGCGTGCCGAACGGGATTCCACGAGCCGGACGTCCACCCGAGCAGGCCCCCTGTCCAGTCCGGGCGCCGATCCCCGCCCCGCCGCTAGAATCGCCCCGTATGTCTGAGCTCACCCCGCCCTCCGATCGCGCCCACGACGCGCACCCGTTCACGACCGCGACCGGGAGCGACGTCCGCGTCCGCTTCTGCCCGTCCCCGACCGGGACGCCGCACGTCGGCCTCATCCGCACCGCCCTGTTCAACTGGGCCTACGCGCGGCACACCGGAGGCACCTTCGTCTTCCGGATCGAGGACACCGACGCGGCCCGCGACAGCGAGGAGAGCTACGAGCAGCTCATCGACGCGCTCCGCTGGCTGAAGCTCGACTGGGACGAGGGCGTCGGCGTCGGCGGCCCGCACGGCCCGTACCGCCAGTCCGAGCGCAGCGACGTCTACACCGACGTCATCCAGCGCCTGCTCGCCTCCGGCCACCTCTACGAGAGCTACTCGAACGCCGAGGAGATCGACGCGCGCAACGAGGCGGCCGGCCGCGCCAAGCAGCACGGCTATGACAACTTCGACCGCGACCTCACCGAGGAGCAGCGCGCCGCCTTCCGCGCCGAGGGTCGGAGCCCGGCGCTGCGCCTGCGCGTCCCGGACGCCGACCTCTCCTTCGACGACCTCGTCCGCGGCGAGATCACCTTCCCGGCCGGCTCCTTCAGCGACTTCGTCGTCGTCCGCCCCAACGGCCAGCCGCTCTACACGCTGGTGAACCCGGTCGACGACGCGCTGATGCAGATCACCCACGTCCTCCGCGGCGAGGACATCCTGCCCTCCACCGCGCGCCAGATCGCGCTGTACCACGCGCTGATCGACATCGGACTGACCACGTTCGTCCCGCGCTTCGGCCACCTCCCCTACGTGATGGGCGAGGGCAACAAGAAGCTCTCGAAGCGCGACCCCTCCGCCAACCTCTTCCACCACCGCGACCGCGGCTTCATCCCCGAGGGCCTGGTCAACTACCTCGCCCTGCTCGGCTGGTCGCTCACCCACGACCGCGACGTCTTCTCGATCGACGAGATGATCGCCGCCTTCGACGTCGCCGACGTGAACCCCAACCCGGCGCGCTTCGACCTCAAGAAGGCCGAGTCGATCAACGGCGACCACATCCGCCTGCTCGCGGTCGACGACTTCACCGAGCGGACGATCCCCTACCTGATCGCCGCCGGCGTCCTCGAGACCGAGCCGACCGCCGACCAGCGCGCCGTCCTCGACGCCGCCGCCCCGCTCGTCCAGGAGCGCATCGGCCTGCTCGGCGAGGCGCCCGGCATGCTCGGCTTCCTCTTCACCACCGCCGACGCCCTCTCCTACGACGAGGACGCGCTGAAGGGCCTGCCCGCGAACGCCGGCGAGGTCCTCGCCGCGTCGATCGGCGCCCTCGAGCTCGTGCCCGAGGGGGAGTGGCTGACCGCCTCGATCCAGGAGGCGCTCGCCGGCGCGCTGATCGAGGGCCTGGGCCTCAAGCCCCGCATCGCCTACGGGCCGCTGCGCACCGCGATCTCGGGCCGCCGCGTCTCGCCGCCGCTGTTCGAGTCGATGGAGATCCTCGGCAAGTCCGAGTCGATCGCCCGCCTCGCCCGCCTCGCCGACACCCGGAGCTGATCGTGGCGGAGGTGCAGGGCGGCCACTACGACGTCGTCATCATCGGCGCCGGTCCCGCGGGGCTCTCGGCGGGGCTGAACCTCGTCCGCGCGCGCCGCAGCGTGCTGCTGCTCGACAGCAACCGGCCGCGCAACGCGGCGACCCTGCACTCGCACGGCTTCCTCACCCGCGACGGCGTCTCGCCGCTCGAGCTGCGCCGCCTCGGCCGCGCCGAGCTCGAGCAGTACGACGAGGCCGAGGTGCACAACGCGATGGTCACCTCCGTCGAGCGCTCCGGGGGCGAGTTCGTCGTCACCGCGAAGGGCGTCCGCGGCTCGGCCGACCGCTCGGTGCTGGCGACCGCGGTCGTCGTCGCGGGCGGCCTCTCCGAGCGCCTCCCGACGCTGCCTAGCCTCCGCGCCTACTACGGCACCGCCGTGCACAGCTGCATGGAGTGCGACGGCTACGAGAAGGCCGGCGAGCCGCTGGCCCTGATCGGCGAGACCGCCGACCTCGCCGAGCGCGCCATGCTCCTCTCGCAGTGGTCGACCGACCTCATCGTCTTCACCAACGGCGTCGGAGTCGTCAGCGACACCGACGAGTCGCTCCTGAACTCGATCGGCATCCGCATCGAGCGCCGCCTCGTCGCGGACCTGGTGGGGGAGCGCGCCGTGATGACCGGCGTCGCCCTCGCCGACGGCGATGTGATCCCGCGTACCGGCGCCTTCGTCCGCCCGGTCTGGGTCCCCGTCCTCGACTACCTCGACCCGGCCGGCCCCGAGGTCGACCCCGAGGGCTTCCTCCGCGTCGACGCGGGCGGCCGCACCTCCGTCCCCGGCCTCTACGCCGCCGGCGAGGTCACCGCCCCCGGACCGCAGCAGCTGATCGTCGCCGCGGGCTCCGGCGCGCAGGTCGCCTCGGCGATCAACCGCGACCTCGTCCGCGCCCGCCTCGGCGAGGCCGCGCCCGAGTCGGAGGCCCTCGCCGTGCACGATCGCGGAGCCGATTTGAGCGGCGTGCGTCCGTAGGGTACTGTCGTCTCTCGGCGCCGAGTTCCACTCCGGCCGCCGCCTGGTCCCGGCCTCACCGCCGGATGACCATTGGGGTATGGTGTAATTGGCAACACGACTGATTCTGGTTCAGTTGTTCTTGGTTCGAGTCCAGGTACCCCAGCACTGAAGTGCTCGCGAGAGTCGAAGCATCGCCCGGCGTCCGTCGCCGCTGTAGCTCCTCCCGCTGCGATCCGGCTCGTCGCCCGGCGTCCCGACCGCGGTCCTGGTGTGCATCCGGCACCTCCGCGCGTCCCGCGCGAACGAGCACGCATCCGCCGTCCGGCCGACGCCCGGGAACCCCGTCCATGCCACGATGAACCTGTACATCGCTCAGAAACCCGCCCCGCGCGGGTTCCGAGAAGGGGGCCCCTCGTCCATGAATTCTGATCTGCTCTGGGTCGTCGGCGCCGGCATCGTCGTCGGTGTCGTGCTGCTGCTCGCCATCATCGGCTTCTTCATCTTCCGCGCCTGGTACCAGGTCCCGCAGGCCGACGAGGCCATCGTGATCGTCGGAAAGAAGCAGAAGGGCGACGACGGCCTGACCTCGAACATGACCGTCATCACCGGCGGCGGCGCGTTCGTCAACAAGCTGACCCAGCGCTCCGACCGCATCTCGCTGCGGTCGCGGCAGATCAAGATGGAGCCGGTCGCGCAGACCAAGAACGGCGTCACGATCCACCTCGCGGGCGTCGCCCTCGTGAAGATCGGCTCCACGCCCGACCAGGTGCGCGCCGCCGCCGAGCGCTTCGCCTCGCAGGACCAGTCGATCGACGTCTTCACCACCGAGCAGCTCGAGGGCGCGCTGCGCGGCGTCGTGGCGAAGCTCAGCGTCGAGGAGGTCATGCAGGACCGCCAGAAGCTCGGTGACGAGATCGCCGAGGGCATCAAGGGCGACCTGCTCGCCCAGGGACTCGTCCTCGACTCCTTCGCCATCCAGGGCGTCACCGACCGCAACGGCTACATCGAGGCGCTCGGTGCTCAAGAGATCGAGCGCGTCCGCCGCGAGGCCGACGTCGCCCGGATCAACGCGGCCCGCGAGGTCAAGGCCCGTCAGCTCGCCACCGACGAGGCGAACCTGATCGAGCAGACCGCCTTCGACAAGAACACCGCCGCCTCGAAGTCCGAGGTCGGCCGCGCCAACGCCGAGGCCGAGCAGGCCGAGAACCTGGCCCGCGCCGAGCGCGAGCAGGCCGTCCTCGTCCAGCGCGCCGAGAACCGGCAGGCCGAGCTCGACGCCGACGTCAAGCGCGTGGCCGACGCCGAGAAGTACCGGCGCCAGACCGAGGCCGACGCCGACGCCTACGGCCGAGCGAAGAAGGCCGAGACCGACCGCCAGGTCGCGCAGCAGGTGTCCGACGCCGAGGCCTACGCCGTCCAGCGCCAGGCGGAGGCCCGTCAGGCGTCCGCCGCGGCCGAGGCGGCGGCGGTCAGCGCCCGCGCCGAGGCGGAGGCCCACGCTCTGCGCGCCAAGGCCGGCGCCGAGGCCGAGGCCCTGCGCGCGAACGCCTCCGCCGAGGCGGAGGCCATCCGCACCAAGGGCGAGGCGAGCGCGGCCGCGATCCAGGCCGAGGCGGAGGCGCTCCGCGAGAACCAGGAGGCGATCCTGGGCCGCGAGCTCATCGGCCAGCTGCCGTCCCTGATGGCGGAGTTCGCGAAGGGCTACCAGAACGTCGGCACCATCACCCTGATCGGAGGCGACACCGCGGCCACGCACATCGCCCGCGAGCAGGCGGCGAGCCTGTCGGCCACGTTCGACAGCGTCAAGTCCGCGACCGGCGTCGACCTCGGAGCCATCCTCCAGGGCCAGGCCTTCGGCCGGGGCGTGGCCTCGACCTCGGCCGCCGAGCCCGCCCCGTCGGCCGATCCCACCGCCGTCCCCTCGACGAGCTGACGTCCCGGGGCCGCCCGCCCTCGACGCGGGCGGCCCGACGTCCTGTCGGCGGGTGCGGCCCCGCCCGCTCTACCGCCGCATCGATCCGTCACCAACGGCTGCCTCGACGGCTCCCACGCGACCCTCCGTGCCGGATCGACGCGCCCCCTCGTGCGCCGAGCACGCGGAGGCCGATCCGTCCACTCCCGGTGCGCTCCGCAGCTGCGACGTACGCTGGCCCGATGAGGCGGGGTCGGAGGCGCGGGGCGGGCGCCGCGGCCCTCGCCCTGACGGCGGTACTCCTGCTGGCCGGCTGCAGCGGCGACTCCTTCCGCGCCGATTTCGCGCGCACCTTCGGCAGCGACGAGGCGGTCGCCGACTTAGAGCTCGCGGCCGTCGAGGACATGCCGTTCACCGGCGGAGTCAGCGCCGAGGTCGTCGCCCGCGAGGACCTCTCCGACGCCGACGTGACGTCCCTCGCCGAGAGGTTGGCCGCCTTCGCCGCGAAGCGCCCCACCGGCGACGTGCGGATCCTCCTCGACGCCGACGACCTCACCCTGCCCGTGTCCGGCGACGAGGACCTCACGTCCGGCCGGATCGCTGCGGCCCTCGCGCTCCGGGACGACCCGCGAGTCGAGTCCCTCGCCCTCGCCGCCGACGACAGCGAGGACCGCGTGAGCGGCCTGAGCCTCTTCCTGGCGGAGCAGGCGACCGCCGACGACGCCTTCGCGCTCGCCCGCGACGCCCCCGCGCTCCTCCCAGACGCCCCGCCCCTGCACGTGAGCGTCCAGAGCGCCGACCGCTCGCTGCTCGTCACCGGCACCCCGGGCCCCTGGCTCGACGACGCCCAGCGCCTCCGGACCGCGATCTCGGCCGCCGTCCCCACCGCGGGCTTCCGCGCCGACCCCGACCACCTCGCCGTCACCCTGACGAGCGACGCCGACCGCGCCGCGGCGACACTCGCCGCCGCCGCCGTCCCCAGCAGCACGATCGCCGTCACGTTGTCCGGCCCCTGACCGCCGAGGACGCCACTCCGTTCGCTGCCCATCGCGCAGCGCACGACAGAATGACCCTCACCGCGCGGACCACGGTCAAAACAGTCCTGATCTCGGTACGCTTTTGGCAGAGGGGGGGGCGAGATGGGATATCGCAGAGACCTGTGGGAGTTGGCTGCCGTGCGGCACGGCGTGGTGACGATCGCGGAGGCGGAGGATGCCGGCGTTCCGGCCGTCGAGGTCCGGAAGCTCGCCGCTCGTGGTGCGCTCCGGGCGCACGGCCAGGGCGTGTACACGCACCGCGACGTGCTGAAGACCCGGATCACCCAGCCGATGATCGCCGTCGCGCTCGCGGGGGAGGGTGCGTTCCTGCACCGGGAGTCCGTGCTCGATCTGCTGACACTCGGGCAGTTCAATCCGCCGAAGGTGCGCGTGGGCACCCGCCGCCGGGTTCGGCGGGCTCTGCCGGACTGGCTGGATCTGCAGAACCGGACCGACCTCTCCGACCACGAGCTCACTCGTTACGAGGGTGTCCCGGCGACGACCGTTCGGCGAGCGCTGGAGGACATGGAGCACCGGATGCCGCCCGACCGCTGGTCCGCCCTGGTCGAGGAGGCAGGGCGGCGCGGGCTGGTCGACGACCAGGAGATCGGGCCATGGAAGGCAGCGGCGCGATGACGGTGGTGCCGCCGCTGAACCTGACACGCCTGAAGGAGGCTGATGCTCGCGCATCAAGACTCTCGCGCGCAGCTCATTCAGAAGTCGTTCTGAACTACGATCGAGAGATGGCGACCACCCCGATCCCGACGTTCCAGTCCTCCGAGCTGAGCCGGAACGCGCGCGCCGTCTTCGCCGCGGCGGAGGAGCAGCCGGTCGACGTCACGCGTCGCGACGGGGACGACCTCGTGCTGATGTCCAAGCGCGAGGCGGACTCGCGCGAGCAGCTGCTGCAGCTGGCTGCTCAGCTCATCGCGGTGTCGACCGACGACCGGGGGACGCTCGGCGACCGGATGGCGCAGGTCTTCCCCTGGATGCTCGCGCTGTCCGGCTCGGACCGGGAGCAGTGCGCGAAGGATCTGCTGTCGACGGCGCGCGCGTCCTTCGCCACCGGTCACGCGCACCTGGCCGCGGCCGAGCTGGTCTCCTGGCGGGAGTCGGCCACGGCGATCGCCGACGGACTCGCGATCATGCCGGTCGACTGGCTCGAGACCGGCATCGTCGTCGAGCGTCCGTAGCCGTGGCGAGGGACAGCCGCGTCGAGCGGCCTCTCAAGAAGTCGGAGTACGAGATCCGCTTCGCCACGCTGCAGGCGCAGAAGGGCTGGACCGACCTCTGCGCCACCAGCCGGAACGCCCTGGCGGAGGCGTGGGACTTCCTGACGAGAACGCCGACAGAGACGACCCCGTCGAACTACCGGTTGCGGGGCGAGCTCGGCACCGTGACGAAGGGTGCTGACGTCCACGAGCGCTGGCAGCACAAGCCGACGCGGCAGGGCGACGCGCGCCTCCGGTTCTTCGTGGTGGGCCGGACGGTGTTCCTCGAGCAGGTGCACACCCGGCACCCGAACGCAACGAAGTGAGTCACTCCTCCGCGGCGCCGAGCTCCTTGCGCATCTGGATCGACGTCGGCTCGTAGCCGAGCGACTCGTACAGTCCCCGCGCCGTCGTGTTGAAGCCGAAGACGTTGAGCGCGAGCGCCCGGTAGCCGCGCGAACGGGCGTGCTCCTCCGCCAGGAGCATCGCCGCGCGGCCGAACCCGCGGCCGCGCTCGGACGGGTCGACCTCGACGTCCCAGATGTAGGCGACGCCCTCGAGCTCCTGCGGGTGGGGGCCGACCCAGAGCACGCCGACCGGACGCCCGTCGCCGAGGACCCGCAGCACGTCGTGGCCCCGGGCGAGGACGCCGCCCGGGAAGAGTCGCTCGTCGTTAGCGTCCGCGTTCCGCACGGCGGCGGCCTCGTCGTCGCCCGCGCGCATCCGGTCCTCGATGTACGTCCCGCGCTGGAGGGACATCCAATCGGCGAGTTCGGCGGGCGGGAACGGCGCGAGGGAGACGGACATGCCCCACGGTCCCACACCTGCGCTGACCTCATCAGCCGACGCGGAGATCACCTCTGCAGACGTCCGCTCCGCGTCGTCGGAGGCTGCTCGCCGGATGGTTCAGAGACGTCGTCGACCCAGTCATTGCGTATTACGATAATCCGCATGACCGATGAGGAGACGATCGCCGGCCGACCGGTGACGGAGGAGCAGATCGCAGCCTGGGCCGCCGAGGCGGAACGCGGGTACGACGTCGATGCGCTCAAGGCGAGAGGACGGGGACGCCCGGGACGGGGCGCGCAGCCCTCGCAGGTCGTCGCGGTACGGCTGACGATCGAGGAGCTCGCCGCGCTCGACGAGCGTGCCGCGAGAGAGCACAAGACCCGCTCCGAGGTCGTCCGGGAGGCGCTCGCCTCCGCCGCGGCGTGAGAGTCCACGCCTCTGCTCTGAGGCACGGCATCTCCGAGGAGGACGATCAGGAGCGGTCCGCGCCCTCGCTCTCCGCCGCCTCGACCTGCTCCGCGTGCTTCTTCTTGCCGAAGCGCGTGGCCAGGAACAGCAGCGTCCCGACGACCACGTAGCCCGCGGTCCCGAGCCAGACCACGCCGGTCTGCTGCGTCAGCAGCACGACGCTCGCGATGATCGCGAGGATCGGAACGACCCGCGGCACCGAGAAGTGCGGGTGGTCGACGCGGTCCTTCTTCAGCACCAGCACCGAGATGTTCGCCGAGATGAAGACCAGGAGCAGCAGGAGCACGGTCGTCTCGGCCAGCGTGCCGACGTCGCCGATCAGGCTGAGCAGCATGGTCACGCCGCCGACGACGACGATCGAGACCCACGGGGTACGGCGGTTCGGCAGCACGCGGCCGAAGGCGCTGGGCAGCAGACCGGAGGACGCCAGGCCGAACCCGACCCGGCTCGCCATCACCATGAACAGCAGCGCGCCGTTCGCGATCGCGATGAGCGCGATCAGGCCGAACAGCCACGGCGGCACCGCCACTCCGCTGGCCGCGACCACGTCGAGCAGCGGGCCGGTCGACTCCGCGAGCTCCTCGTTCGGCAGCACGATCACGGCGCCGAGGGCGATCAGCAGATAGACCACGGCGGCGGTGATCAGCGCGCCGAACAGCGCCCGCGGGTAGACCTTCGAGGGATTGCGCACCTCCTCGGCCATGTTCGCCGCGGCCTCGAAGCCGAGGAAGGAGAAGAAGGCGACGATGGAAGCGGCGAACGCGCCCTGCAGCGGCGCGACCTCCGGGTTGAACTCCAGGACGCGGCCGGCGTCGCCGTTGCCGCCGCCGAAGAAGATCGCCGCGCAGACGATCACGATCACGAGTCCGCTGACCTCGATCACCGAGGCGACCAGGTTCGCGGTCAGCGACTCCTTCACCCCGCGCAGGTTGATCAGCGTGAGCACCGCGATGAAGACGATCGCGGTCGGCACGGGCGGCACGTCGAGCAGCGCACCGAGGTAGTCGCCGGCGAACGCGTTGGCGAGCGAGGCGGCGGTGGTGATCCCGGAGGCCATCATCAGGAAGCCGACCAGGAACGACAGGTACGGCTTGCCGAACGCCCGGTCCACGTAGCGGGCGGCGCCGCCGGCGTGCGGGTACTTGGTGATCAGCTCGGCGTAGGTGCCGGCCGTCAGCAGCGCGATGACGAGCGCGATCAGCAGCGGCAGCCAGATGACGCCGCCGACGTCCGCGGCCATCGTGCCGACCAGCGTGTAGATGCCGGCGCCGAGCGTGTCGCCGACGATGAAGGCGAAGAGCAGCGGGCCGGTGATGACCTTCTTCAGCGACCCTCCGCCCTTCGCGGGGGCACTGGCGGCGGCGTTCGTCGTTTCGGTCATCCGGCGATTCCAACGAGAACCGGGCCCAGGCGCAACCCCCGCCGCAAGATCGCTGCGGGATTTCTCATGATCGAAACACGCACTCGCCCACCGTGCCCGGGCCTCCGGAGGTCGCGCTCGGGCGCTCCGAGGCGCCGTCACCGATCGCTCGGCCGAGCTCCACTCCAGACTTCCCGCTCTGCGGCGTGCGTGGAAGCGCCGCCAGGCGACCGTGCGGACCGGTTCCCCTAGGCTGATCCGCAGTTGAGGACGACAGCAGGAAGAGGGGTCGCCGTGCGGATCACCCACGTGAGGGCGAGCAATTGGCGGAACTTCAAGAATCTCGACTTCCCGGTCGAGAACAGGCTCTTCGTCGTCGGCCCCAATGCGTCCGGCAAGTCCAACCTCCTCGACCTCTTCCGTTTCCTCGGAGACATCGCCGCGGCCGGCGGCGGACTCGCTTCGGCGATCGAGCGCCGAGGCGGCATCAGCAAGGTCAGAAGCCTCTTCGCGCGCAACAACCAGGGCGGCAGGCTGGTCGTCGATCTGCAGCTCTCCGATGGCGAGGACCAGTGGCGCTACCGGCTGTCCATCCGCGGTGAGAAGGGCGGCTTCAACCGGCCCATCGTCGACGAGGAACTGGTCGAGAAGAACGGGGACGTCGTCCTCCAGCGTCCGGATCCCGAGGACAGGTCCGACACCGTCCGGCTCACGCAGACCCATCTGGAGCAGATCGCGGCCAACCAGAGCTTCCGGGTGCTGGCCGATTACTTCGCGAAGGTCCAGTACTTCCATCTGGTCCCGCAGATCATCCGCGATCCCTCCCGCAACGGGCTGGCCCCCGGGGACCCGTACGGCGGCGACTTCATCGCGCAGATGAACGCGGTCACGACCGGCACGCGGAACGCCTGGCTCCGGCGCATGGAGACGGCGTTGCGCGCGGCCGTTCCGGAGTTCCAGTCGCTGAAGCTGGAAGTCGACTCCGCGGGCCGCCCGCATCTGATCGCCGGTTACCAGAACTGGCGGGAGACTCCCGCTCGGCAGAGCGAGGCCGACTTCTCAGACGGCACTCTGCGCCTCATCGGCCTGCTGTGGACCCTGATAAGCGCGCCGTCCAACGGCGGAGTCCTGCTCCTGGAAGAACCGGAACTTTCTCTGAATTCGGCGATCGTGCGGACTCTTCCGACGGTTCTGGCCGCGACGCAGAGGGATCGCGCGCTGCAGGTCGTCCTGTCGACCCATGCTCCGGAGTTGCTCGACGACGAAGGAGTCGGAGCCTCGGAGGTCCTCGTCCTCCGAGTGACCCGGGATGGAACCGTCGCGCAGCTGCTCTCCACGATCGAGGAGGTCAGGGGAGAGGTGGAGGCGGATCTCCCCACGTCCGACACCGTGAACAGCCTCATCGCTCCGCAGGACCTCACGGGCCTGGTGGCTGCGGGCCAGGGCAAGAGGCGCTGATGGTCAACGTGGCGGTCGAGGGCGAGTCCGACCGGGGAGTCGCGAGCGCCGTCGTCCGTGCTGCGGGCCGGTCGGTAGGGCTGATCCGAGTCGCGGGAGGGAAATCCCGCCTCGATCCGCTCATTCCGAAGTACAACCTCGCCGCCGTCCAACATCCCTGGGTGGTGTTCCGCGACTCCGACGCGGCCTGTCCGGTGTCACTTCGACAGGAGCTGACCGCGACGATCGCCGCTCCGAACGAGGCGTTCTGTCTGCGCATCGCTCACTCGATGTCAGAGGCGTGGCTGCTCTCGGACACGGACGCGTTCGCCCACTACTTCGCGGTTCCACGCGGTCGCGTCCCTGCCGATCCGGAAGCGTTCCCTCACGCCAAGCGGACCCTTCTCTCCCTGTGCTCCGAATCCAGGTCGCGGGCGATCCGCTCGGAAGTGGTCTCCGTCGCCGGTGGAGCAGGACCTCTCTTCGTCGCACACATGAACGCCTTCGCCGGCGAGCGCTGGAACGCCCGCGACGCCGCTGAGCGCAGTCAGAGCCTCCGGCGAGCGATCGCGGCGATCCGCGCTCTCCCGGGACCTGCGTGAAGCGGTGACCGCGATGCTGCGCGGCCGGGGGCAACTGCGGGTCCCGCAGGCGCCGGGTGTAGGTTCGTCCGTCGTGGAGACGGTGCCGATGCAGACCCAGGATCACGAGCGGACCCAGGACGGGCCACCGGCCGGGGACCGCGTGCTCGCCGATCTGCGCGCGCTGCTCGGCGACCGCGTCCTCACCGACCACGACGTCCTCGAGGCCTACCGCCACGACGACGCCGAGTGGGCGCCCTCCGGGCTGCCGCTGGCGGTCGTCCTCGCCGAGAGCGCGGAGGACGTGGCGCACGCCGTCCGCGTCGCCGCCCGCGCGGGTCTGAGCGTCGTCCCGCGCGGAGCCGGCACCGGCCTCTCCGGCGGCGCCAACGCGCTCGCCGGCTGCCTCGTCGTCTCACTCGAGCGGATGGACGCCGTCCTCGAGATCGACGCCGACGAGCGCTTCGTCGTCGCCCAGCCCGGCGTGATCAACGACGCGCTGCGGGCGGCGGTCGCAGAGGCCGGACTCTGGTACCCGCCGGACCCGGCCAGCTCCGCCATCTCGACCATCGGCGGCAACGCCGCCACCAACGCCGGCGGCATCTGCTGCGTGAAGTACGGCGTCACCCGCGACTACGTCCTCGGGATGAAGGTCGTCCTCGCCGACGGTTCGCTCGTCAGCCTCGGCCGCCGCACCGCGAAGGGCGTCGTCGGCTACGACCTCACCGGCCTGATGGTCGGCTCGGAGGGCACACTCGGCATCATCGTCGAGCTGACGCTCCGCCTGCTCCCGCTCGCGGGCCGTGAGCAGCGCGCGATCGTCGGCTCCTTCGGCTCGCTCGAGGACGCCGGAGTCGCGGTCGCCGCGATCTCGGCCGCCGGAATCATCCCCTCCGCCCTCGAGATCATCGACAGCACCTGCCTGCGCGCCGTCGACGACTGGCAGCACCTCGGGCTGCCGCACGGCGTCGACACGCTGCTGCTGGCTAAGGTCGACGAGCCGGGGGAGGCGGGCCGCACCGCCGCCGACCGCGTCGAGGCGCTGATGGCCGGCGCCCGCGCGCTCTCGGTCGAGCAGGCCACCGACCAGGCCGAGGTCGACCGGCTCTTCCTCGCCCGCCGCCTCGCCTATCCGGCGCTGGAGCGCCTCGGGCCGGTGCTCACCGAGGACGTCTGCGTGCCGCGCCGCGCGGTCCCGGAGATGCTCGCCCGCATCCGCTCGGCCGCCGCCGACCACGACGTGGTCATCGCGACCATCGCGCACGCCGGCGACGGCAACCTGCACCCGCTGATCATCGCGCCCGAGGGCGACGACGCCGCGAAGGCCCGCGCGAAGAGCGCCTTCGACCGCATCGTCGAGGACTGCCTCGACCTCGGCGGCACCGTCACCGGCGAGCACGGCGTGGGGCTGCTGAAGCTGCCGGGAGCGGCCGACGAGCTCGGCCCGCGCGTGCTCGGCATGCACCGCTCGATCAAGGACGCGCTCGATCCGCTCGGCGTGCTCAACCCTGGCAAGGCGTTTCCGGGCTGAAGCGCCGCTCTCGGTTCTCCCGGGATCAGCGCGCCAGGAACTCCAGCAGCGCCTCGGTGAAGACCTTCGGCTGCTCGATGTTCGCCGCGTGGCCGTCCTTCTCGATCACGAGGGAGTCGCCGCGCGGGGCGAGCGAGGCCGCGGCCGCCGCGTGCTCGGCCGGCCAGAACTCGCTCTCGCGCCCGGCGACGAAGAGCACCGGCACGCTCGTCCGCGCGATCACCGGCCGCCAGTCCGCCTTCGCGTGGTCGTTCAGCAGCCGCCGCTCGGTCTCCGTCAGCTCCCGGCGCTCGCCGCCGCCGAGCGCCTTCAGCAGCCGCGCGATCCGCACCGGCCCCTTCGAGGCGATGCTCCAGCGCCCGGGATCCGGGATCGTCGTCGCGAAGAGGGTGTCGCGGTTCGCCTCGGTGTAGTCGTAGAAGCCGTAGGGCCAGTCGTCGCCGTTGAGCATGCGCGGCGTCTGGTCGACGATCACGATGCGGTCGACGCGGCTCTCGTCGGTGCTCTCGTCGGCGCTTCCGTCGGTGCTCTCGTCGGCACTTCCCGCCGTACCTGCTGCGGAGCCGGCCAGGAACGCCCAGATCGAGTTCCCGCCCATCGACCCGCCGACCAGCGCCGCGCCGCGCAGATCCAGGTGGCGCAGCAGCTGCGCGAGATCCGCGCCGTGCCGGAGCATCGTCGCGCCGGCCTCCGTCCGCTCGGACAGCCCGTGCCCGCGCCGGTCGAACGAGATCACCCGGTAGCCGGCCTCCGCGAGCGGCCCCTGCTGCGGCTTCCAGCTCGTCGCCGGCGCCTTGAATCCGGCGATCAGCACCACCGGCCGACCGGCCGGGTCGCCCTGCTCGGTCCAGCTCAGCCGGACCCCGTCGTCCGTGGTGAAGTCCGGCATCGTGGCCCCTCGTCGCTCTCGTTGCGGCCTGCTCAGGCCGTTCCCCGCCACGCTAGTGCGGCGCGAGTGGCGCGTCGCCCGCCCGCGGGGGAGGCACTCGCGATCAGGCCTCCTCGAGCACGCTCCGCACCGCGTCGTTGGCCTCCCGCCACTCCTCCGGGTCGGCCTCCTCCCAGAGCTCGGTGAGCTCGCTGCCGGGGGAGTCGGCGGCGGCCAGCGCGACGAGGGCGAGCGCGACGAGCTCGTCGTCGGGACGCCCGGCCCGCTGCACGAAGTGCGCGATCGTCTCGGCGTGCGGACCGCCCTCCCGGCCGAGCCCGCGCGCGACCACCTCGGCGGCGGCGATCGCGAGAGTCGCCGCATCCGCGTCCACCTGCGTCGGCGCGACGGCGGCGTCCAGCGCCTCGCGGACGTACTGCCAGTCGCCGGCCTCGTCGAGCTCGTAGACCCAGTCGCTCGCCGTGTCGTTGCCGAACGGCTCTCCACTCCATGCACCCATGGCCCGACGCTACGCCGACCCGCGCGCAGCCGCACTGCCGAGGCACCGATCGATCCGGCGGAGAAGCACTCGCCCGAGTGCACAGGAGAGCCGTCCGCGACGGATCGAAGCGGGCGGGACAGCCCTTCGCGACGGATCGATCCGGGCGGAGGAGGGTCGTGCCTCAGGCCAGCCGCTCACTGAGCGCGACGATGACGCCCTCCGGTCCGCGGACGTACGCCATCCGCCAGGCCCCCTCGTACTCGCCGACACCGCCGACCAGCCCGTACCCGTCGCCTGCGAGCCGCTCGAGGACGGCGGCGAGGTCGTCGACGACGAAGGCGAGACTCCGGAGACCCGGCTCGTCCGCCTCGACGGGGGCGGGGACGGGCCGCGGTGCGGGCCGGACGAACCGCGAGAGCTCGACGGCGGTCCCGCCGCCGGGCGGCCGCAGCATCACGATGTCGGTCCGGGCGTCCTGCATGCCGACCACCGTGTCGAGGAACTCGCCCTCCACGGGCGCCCGGCCCTCGAGCACGAGGCCCAGCCCGACGAAGAACGCGGTCGCCGTCTCGAGATCGTGCACCGTCACGCCGACGTGGTCGAATGCGGTGATCCCCGCCATGAGCGCCTCCTCGTGTCGAGGCCAGTCAGGCAGGACGTGGGCCCGCTGTCAACGCGCGGCTGATCCCAGCTCCGGCACTGCGAGCGGGCTGGTCGGCCCGCCGCATCGAGTTCCCGAGGCGTTCATCACTGGAGTCCCCTCGAGCGTGACCCGGCTCGCCCGCACTGGGTAGGCTGTACTGCTCCGTCGTCGAGGGGGAGCGGTCGCGGAGGAACGATGGGCAAGAAGCGCAATCAGGGACGATCCGGGAACGGGCGCTCCGGCGGCTCCGGCGGCCAGGGCGGCGGCCGCACGGCCGAGACCGCGCTGATGGTGCGGTTCCGCAGCTGGTACCGGTCGCACCTCGCCGACGTCGCCGTCCTGCACGAGCACCTCGACGTCGACGAGGCCGTGGAGGTCCTCACCGACCTCTTCGCCATGACCCGCGACCTCCGCCCGCGCGGCTCGTTCGCCCAGCCGGACGCCGAGCTCCTCGAGGCCGTCTTCGACCAGATCGAGGCCGACCTCTCCGGCGAGGAGAGCGAGGCCGACCTGGACGACACCCTCTTCACCGTCGCCGAGGTCGTCGAGCACTTCCTCGACTTCCTCACCGACGAGGACCTCTGGACCGGCACCGACGAGGAGCTCGACGAGTGCCAGGCCGTGCTCGACGAGGTCCTCGACCTCGCCGGCTCCTTCGTCGAGGCCGTCCTCGACGACCTGCTCGAGGTCGAGGAGATCCCGGACGCCGAGATGCTCTCCGCCGCCCGCGCCACCGCCCTCGTGCACGCCGCCGACGTCGTCGTCGAGCACCTCGCCGCCACCGACGGAGCGACGATCTCCGAGCGCGCCGCCCGCGAGATCGTGGTCGAGGCCGGTGTCGCCTCCGCCGGCTCGTCGCCGAGCGACGACGCCGTCCGCATCCCGGTCTCCGCCTGGTGGGACGCGCTGGTCGCCTCCGACGTGCTCGACGCCGACGGCTCCACCGCGGGCCTCGGTGACGCCGCGCCGGCCTGGCGCAGCTCCGAGGCGCGCGAGGCCACGGTCGAGCGCATCGCCTACATCGCCCGCTTCATCGAGCTCTGGCTCGTCAGCGCGCAGGAGGCGCTCGCCGCCGCCGACACCGAGAACGGCGCGTTCTCGCCGCGCGAGCGCGCGATTACCACCACCGACGCCGTCCTGGCCCGGATCGCGGTCGCCTGCCAGGCGCAGATCCACGAGGGCCTCGTCGTCGGCGAGCTGGTCGACGAGCTCGCCGCCGAGCTCGACGTCTCGCTCGAGGACGCCCTGGACGAGCGCGAGCGGATGGTCGGCGCGGCCGAGCGGATGCTCGACGACGCCGCCGAGCTCGGCCTGCTGCTGCACTCGCCCGAGTTCGGCTACGTGCTCCCCGAGGGCCTGCAGCCGGTCCTCGCCTCGGTCGTCCGCGCGAGCATCGTGCTGCTCGGCGCCCGCGACGCCACCCGCCTCGAGATCCTCGACGAGGCGACGGAGGACACCGACTCCGCCTACGCCCTGCACGTCTCGCTGCTCGGTACGAAGCCGGTCGTCTGGCGTCGGCTCGAGCTGTCCTCGGAGTCGTCGCTGCGCGATCTGCACCTCGCCCTGCAGCTCTCGCTCGGCTGGACCGACGCGCAGCCGCACTACTTCAGCGTCGGCGTGCCCGACGAGGAGCAGGCGCCGATCGGCTCGCCGGCCGACGCGGAGGAGCTCGGCTCCGGCCTCGTCGACGAGGGTGGTGTCGCGCTCGCCGAGGTGCTCGAGAGCGTCGGCGACGAGCTGTTCTACGTCTACGACCTCGAGGACGAGTGGCGCCACGTCATCCGCCTCGAGTCGGTGTCGCCGCTGGGCGCCGCCCTGCCGCGCTGCACGGGCGCGCGCGGAGCCGCTCCGCTCGACGCCCCCGGCGGCCCGGCCGCCTGGGCCGACACGGTCCGCGCCGCCACCGATCCGTCGTCCGCCGACCACGCGGAGGCGCTCGACGCCCTCGGGCTCGCCCCGGAGGCGGCGTTCGACCCCGCGAGCGTCGACGTCGACGGCATCAACCGCTCGCTCGGCCTGCTCCGCGCGGCGGTCTGACCGGTCCGCGCCGCAGAACGTCAGCCGAGAGGCCCCGTCATCGCCGATCGCGGCTGACGGGGCCTCTCGGCTGATGCTGTGTCGTCAGCGCCCGCTCACGGGGTGAGCAGCAGCTTGCCGATGTGCCCGGAGGCGGTCATCCGCTCGTGCGCCCGCTCGGCCTCGGCCAGCGGGATCACCTCGTCGACCACCGGCCGCACCGTCCCGTCCGCGACGAGCGGCCAGACGCTCTCGCGCACCGCGGCGACGATCGCGCGCCGCTCCTCCAGCGGCCGGGCGCGGAGGGTCGTGGCGTGCACCGCCGCGCGCTTGCGCATCAGCGTCCCGATGTCGAGCGAGCCCTGCGCGCCGGACTGGTTGCCGATGAAGACGACGCGGCCGCCGAGCGCGAGCGCCTCGACGTCGCGGGCGAGGTAGTCGCCGCCGACCGGATCCAGGATCACGTCGACCCCGCCGTCCGTCTCGGCAGCGATCCGCTCCACGAAGTCCTGCTCGCGGTAGTCGATCAGGATGTCCGCGCCCAGCGCCCGGCAGGCGTCGAGCTTCCGCGGGCTGCCGGCCGTCACGGCCACCCGGGCGCCGATCGCGGAGGCGATCTGGATCGCGGTGGTGCCGATTCCGCTGCCGCCGCCGTGGATCAGCACGGTCTCGCCGGCGCGGAGCCCGGCGACCAGCACGAGGTTCGACCAGACGGTCGCGGTCGTCTCGGGCAGCGCGGCGGCCGAGATCAGGTCGACGCCCTCCGGCACCGGCAGCAGCAGCCCCGCGTCGACGACGACGTGCTCGGCGTAGCCGCCGCCGGAGAGCAGCGCGCAGACCTCGTCACCCTGGGCGACCGTCGTGACGCCCTCGCCGAGGCCGACGACGGTCCCGGACACCTCCATGCCGAGGATCTCCGAGGCGCCGGCCGGCGGCGGGTACACGCCGGCACGCTGCCCGAGGTCGGCGCGGTTGACGCCCGCCGCGGTCACGCGGAGCAGCACCTCGCCGGGTCCGGGGGAGGGGGTGGCGGTCTCCTCGAGCACGAGGCGGGAGTCGGGGCCGGGGTTCTCGACGCGGATCGCAAGCATCCCGCGATGCTACGCCGCGCGCCTCCACGGGCGGTCCCGTCCGATCTGCAGGTGATCCGGCGCTCCGCCGGCGCCTCCGCGCGGACGCGAGCGCGCTCCCGCCGGGATCGCCTGCGGATCGCACGCCGGCGTCAGGCGTGCTCCGCGAGGAACGCCAGCACCGCGTCCTTGAACGCCCGCGCCGGCACCGTGCTCGTGTGGTCGCGTCCCGGGACGCTGACGAAGTGCGCGCCCGCCTCCTCTGCCAGCCGCGCCCCACCGGGCGCGATCGGGTCGGCCCCGCCCGTCACCATCAGCGTCGGCAGCTCGGGGTGCGCGCCGAGCTCCGGATGCGCCCCGCCGCGCACCCCGTCGGCCACCGCCACCAGGGCGGCCAGGTCGTTCCCGGCGACGCCCTCCGCCATGCCGATGAACGCGCGGGTGAAGCGGTCGTCGATCTCGCCGCCGTCGGCAACGCGCGCGCGGGCCGCCGCCGCATCGAAGTGCCGCAGCGGCTCGCCCACCGTGAGCCCGCCGAGGCTGAGCGTCGCCAGCAGCTCCGGATGCTCCAGCCCGAGCACCCAGCCCATCCGCGCGCCGAGCGAGTAGCCGAGGTAGTGCGGAGCGATCAGGTCGTAGGTCTCGATGACCCGCACGATGTCGGCGACCATCAGGTCGACCCCGTACGCGTCGGCGCGATGCGGCTTCTCGCTGGCGCCGTGCCCGCGCTGGTCGAGCGCGACGACCCGGTACCCGGCGCGGCTCAGCGTCCGCAGCCAGCCCGCTGTCTCCCAGTTCAGCACCGCGTTCGACGCGAACCCGTGCACTGCCAGCACGGTCGGCGCCCCCTCGTCGCCGAGCGCGTACGTCGCGATCCGCGTCCCGTCGTCGGCGACCACGGACACGGGCGGGGGGAAGGCGATCGGCGTCACCCCACCACCCTGCCATCCCGCGGACGCCTGCTCCTCCGCGCTCCGCGGTGTCCGGACCGGCGAGCCCGGTGTCGGACCCTCGGCCGGCGACGAGCGTGCGTCCTGCGCCATCCTCCCGCGAGCGCTGCCGGCGGGCCTCGCCTCAATGGCCATGTGCGTATGGTGTGCGGATGACGGAGCCAGAGCACTCGAGTACCCGGCAGGGCCGGAGGTCGCTGTACGGGGAGCACACCCCATGGGGCTTCCTCGCGATCCTGTTCGCCGGAATGACCATCGGCGGCGCCGTCGCCAGGGCCGCCGGCGTGACAGATTCCCTGAACATCGCGTCGATCTGCGTCTCCGTCGTGACCACCCTCCTCGTCAGCCGGCTGGTGCTCTTCCTCCGGCACCGCAGGCGCTGAGCAGGACGACCGACGGAGGCTGCGGTCGACGTCGCGGAACGGGACCTCGGCTCGCGCTCAGCGCGCCGGTCGGGAGGAGCGGACGAACGGCACCGCGATGACGAGGCGGACGCTCCGGCCGCATCCCGAGCGGATACCGAGCACGACGCAGAGCACGGAGGGGGCTCAGCTGCTGGCCCCGGCGACGACGCCGTTGCGATCGCTCCACCGGTTCGGGCGAGCGGACTCCGAGAGAGGCGTGATCGCGCGCCAACCTCGCGAAATCGGTCCTGAGGCCGGAGCCATTGTCACCATTTCAGTATGGTTCTCAGATGGGTGAGGCAGAGCAGCTGAAAGACGAGCCGAAGCGAGCCCCGATATGGGGAACACGCACACCGTGGGGATTCTGCGTGATCGCCTTCGTCGGATCGTGGTGCGGCGGCGCCATCTCCCGAGCAGTCGGAGCGATCGACCCGTGGACAGTGGTGATCAATTCCGTCTCCATCGCGATCACCTATTTCTTCTGCCGTGCAGTGCTCACCTTCTGGCGCAGTCAGCGCCGATGACGAAATCCAGGAAGGTACTCGATGAAGAGCATTCGAATGACACTGACCGTGGCGGCTGTCTGCGTGGCGACCCTCGGCGGAGCCCCCTTCGCCGCGGCAACCGCCGCGGTGGAAGCACCGGCGCAGGTGCAGTCCAGGGGACATGTCGAGTTGACGGTGAAGCGCACGACCGCCTCGACCATCGCCTTCGACGTCGGCGGCGGAGCCAGACCGGTGAAGTCGAAGGACGGCCGGGTCCGCATCACCGATGGAAGCGTCACCTCGGAGGCCCTGCCCACCAGGATCGGCGCCGGCAACGGGCGGACCGTGAGCGGCAGCTGGACCGTTGACGACTCGGACACGATGACCTTCCACTTCAAGCCGTCAGAGGTCCAGCGAGCGCTTGCTGGAGGCGCGGTGGCTGGGACTTTCTCGAGCGACTGGACCTCGAAGGAGTGGGGTCACTGCGTGGCGAAATCGGGCGTCAACGCCGCCGTGCTCGGGGGCTTGGGCGGTGCGATCACCGGGGCGGGAGCGGTCGTCACGGCGACAGGAGGGTTGATCTTCGGAATCCTGGGCGGCGCGCTCACTTGCTGAAGCCCCTGCGGAGGGCGATGTTCGACGCGGTCAGCGCACCGGACGGGAGGAGCGGACGAACGGCACCGCGATGACGAGGCGGACACTGCGGCCCCGTCCCGAGCGGACGCCGAGCACGACGCAGAGCACGAGGTTCAGCACGAAGAGACCGAGGATCGCCGCGATGGTGAGGGTGGGCCAGCCGCCGCCCCAGGTGTCGCGGACCGAGACGAGCGCGAGGTGCAGCGGCACGAGCATCAGCTGGAGCGCGAGGTAGGTCAGCTGCCAGTTCACGGCGACGACGCCGTTGCGGTCGCTCAGAGTGCCGCCGCGACGCCGGGCGCCCCAGGCCAGCACCGTCGCCGTCACTGAGATCAGCGGGGAGAGGATCACGAAGCCCGCGAGCGCCGACAGTCCGGCGAGCCAGACCGCGCGGGCCCCGCGGCCGTCGCGGCGACGGCGCAGCGTCTCGTCGTCGTCCATCCGCGGCCGCTCCCTCGCGATCGTCCCGGCGCACCGCCGGTCGTCCCAGTCTCGCACCGGCCCCCGGGAGTGAGCGGGGGGTTCCCGCTCCCGCCCGGGGGTTAGCCGGATGGGGGAGGATCCGCGTCCTCCGTAGCGTGGAGGCATCGCCGGGCGCTCCCGGCACCGCACCCCGCAGAAGGAGCACCGACCATGTCGAACGCCGAGACCACCCCGTCCGCCAGCACCACCGGCACCACCCCCGCCGACGAGCAGCCCACCGAGGTCTACGGCTCGACCGCCGTCCTCACCGACCCGGCCCCGGAGTCGCGGCAGCAGCAGTCCGAGCAGCAGGACCCGCCGTTCGAGCGGCCCGCCGCGCAGCACCCGGCTCCGTACGGCGTCCCGCCCGTCGCCGTCGCCCCGGCGCCGTCCACTCCGTTCTCGCTGACCAGCCTCATCCTCGGCGTCACCTCCGTCTTCTTCGGCCTCACCGTCATCGCCCCCGTCGCCGGCCTCGTCTTCGGCATCCTGGGCCTCCGCCGCGAGCCGACCGGCCGCACGCTCGCGATCTGGGGCATCGTCCTCAACGCGGTGATGATCAGCCTCGTCGTGCTCTTCGTCGTCGCCCTGCTCTTCCTCGGCCTGCTGGTGCCGTTCGTCGCGATCGCCACCGGCACCGACGTCAACTGACCGGGCAGGCGCTCCCGACTCAGGTCAGGAACGCCCGCAGCAGCGCCGCGGAGGCGTGCACGTGCTCGGTCATCAACCGGGCCGCCTCCGCCGCCCGACCGGTGAGGATCGCCGTCACGAGTGCCCGGTGCTGCTCGTCCGCGTGGGCGATGTTCCGCGGCAGCAGCGGGATGTCGTCCAGCAGGGCGTTCACCCGCGTCCGGCTCTCGGCCACGAGCGGCAGCAGCGACGGGACGCCGGCCAGCTCGGCGATGGTCAGGTGCAGCCGCGAGTCGAGCCGCCGGTAGTCCTCGGGGCTCGCGTCCTCGACGTCGGCGAGAGTCCGGAACAGCTGCTCCCGATCGGCGGCCGTCAGGTCCGCTCCGGCCGCGAGCCGCGCGGCCCCCACCTCGAGGATCTCGCGCAGCGCCACCACGTCATCGATCTCGGCCCGGTCGAAGCCGCGCCGGCCGACCGGCACCGCCGGCAGCTCCTCCGCCACGAAGGTCCCGCCGTACCGGCCGCGCCGCACCACCAGGTAGCCCGCGTCCGCGAGCGAGGCGATCGCCTCGCGCAGGGTGTCGCGCCCCACGCCGAGCTGCGCGGCGAGCTCGCGCTCGGAGGGCAGCCGCTCCCCGGGCCCCACGAGCCCGAGGTTCACCGTCTGCATCAGCCGCTGCACCGTCTCCTCGAAGGCGTTGCTCCGGAGCAGCCGCCGCAGGATCGCCTCCCTGGCGCTCGCCGCGGGAGCCGCCGGGCGGCCCTCCGCGTCGTCGTCCGTCCCGCCCGTCCCGGTGCCCGCGCTCACGTCGCGCTCACTCCGGGGTCACGTAGGCGGAGGAGATGCCGCCGTCGACGAGGAACGTCGCCCCGGTGATGAAGGACGCGTCGTCGCTGGCGAGGAACGCCACCGCGGCGGCGAGCTCCTCCGGCTCCGCGAAGCGCCCGACCGGGATGTGCACGAGCCGGCGCTGAGCCCGCACCGGATCGGCCGCGAACAGCTCCTGCAGCAGCGGGGTGTTCACCGGACCCGGGCAGAGCGCGTTGACCCGGATGCCCTGGCGCGCGAACTGCACGCCCAGCTCACGGCTCATCGCGAGCACGCCGCCCTTCGACGCGGTGTAGCTGATCTGCGACGTCGCCGAGCCGAGCACCGCGACGAACGAGGCGGTGTTGATGATGGATCCGCGGCCCTGCTTCGTCATGTGCCGGAGTGCCGCGCGGCAGCAGAGGTAGACCGACTTCAGGTTGACGTCCTGCACGCGCTCCCACGCCGGCAGCTCGGTCGTCTCGATGGAGTCGTCGTCGGGCGGCGAGATGCCCGCGTTGTTGAAGGCGATGTCGACCGAGCCGTAGGCGTCGACCGCGGCCTGGAAGAGCGCGTCGACCTCCGCCTCGCTGGTGACGTCGACCCGCACGAACATCCCGCCGAGCGCCGCCGCCACCTCGGTGCCGCGCGCGACGTCGACGTCGGCGACCACCACGCGCGCCCCCTCGCGGGCGAACCGTGTGGCGGTGGCGAGGCCGATCCCGCTGGCGCCGCCGGTGACGACGGCGACCTTGCCGGCGAGCCGCTGCGTGAGGTCGATCGGGGTGGTGTCGAGGGGAGGGAGAGCCATGGTGCGGCCTTTCACGGGAGGGTGCGGGGGGTGGAACGGGGCGCGTCAGTCGGCCGCGAAGAAGATGTTCTTGGTCTCGGTGAAGCCGAGTGCCGCGTCGGGTCCGAGCTCGCGGCCGAGCCCGGACTGCTTGAAGCCGCCGAACGGGGTCGAGTAGCGGACCGAGGAGTGCGAGTTGACCGACAGGTTGCCGCTCTCGACCGCCCGCGACATCCGCAGCGCGCGGCCGAGGTTGCGGGTCCAGATGGAGCCGGAGAGGCCGTAGTCGGTGTCGTTGGCGAGCCGGATCGCGTCGGCCTCGTCCTCGAAGGGGAGGACGGAGACGACCGGGCCGAAGACCTCCTCGCGCCAGACCGGGTCGCCGCTCGAGGGCAGCAGCACGGTCGGCGGGAACCAGAAGCCGGGGCCGGCGGGCGCCGAGCCGCGGAACGCGACGGGCGCTCCGTCCGGGACGAAGGCGGCGACGCGCTCGTGGTGCGCGGCGGAGACCAGCGGACCCATCTCGGTCGCCTCGTCGCGCGGGTCGCCGACGACGACGCCCTGCACGGCCGGCTCGAGCAGCTCGAGGAAGCGGTCGAGGACGCGCCGCTCGACGAGGATCCGGCTGCGGGCGCAGCAGTCCTGGCCGGCGTTCTCGAAGACGCCGTAGGGGGCGGTGCTCGCGGCGCGCTCCAGGTCGGAGTCGGCGAAGACGATGTTCGCGCTCTTGCCGCCCAGCTCGAGCGTGACCCGCTTCACCTGGTCGGCGCAGCCCGCCATCACCCGCTTGCCGACGCGCGTCGAGCCGGTGAAGACGACCTTGCGGACCAGCGGATGGGTGACGAAGCGCTCGCCGACGACGTCGCCGCGGCCGGGCACCACCTGGAAGAGGCCCTCCGGCAGTCCGGACGCGAGGGCCAGCTCGGCGAGGCGGAGGCTCGTCAGCGGCGTCCACTCGGCCGGCTTCAGCACGACGGCGTTGCCCGCGGCGAGCGCCGGCGCGAAGCCCCAGGAGGCGATCGTCATCGGGAAGTTCCACGGCGTGATGATGCCGACGACGCCGAGGGGCTCGTGCACCGTGACGTCCAGCCCGCCGGCGACCGGGATCTGCGCGCCGAGCAGGCGCTCCGGAGCGGCGGAGGAGTACTCGAGGACGTCGCGGACGTGCCCCGCCTCCCAGCGCGACTGCGTGATCGGGTGACCGGAGTTCCGGGTCTCGAGCTGCGCCAGCTCCTCGATCGCGCTGTCGACGGCGGCGGCGAACCGGCGGAGGGCGCGGGCCCGGTCGAGCGGGGCCAGCGCCGCCCAGCCGCGCTGCGCTGCGGCCGCGCGCTCGATCGCGGCGTCGACGGTCGCGAGGTCGGCGAGGGCGACCTCGTCGAAGGCGGCGCCCGTCGAGGGGTCGACGAGGGTCTGCACGGTCGTCTGCGGAGTGGGCGTCGGCGGGGTCGTCGTCTGCGGGGTCATCGGAGTGCGTCCTTCGGGGTGCTGAGGGAGGAGCCTTCTGCCGCGCCGGTGCCCGCGCGGTGCGCGAGCGCGGCGGCCACCAGGCCGGTGAAGAGGCGGGTGTCGGCGGTGTCCTCCTCCGGGTGCCACTGCACGCCGAGCGCGAAGCGGCGCCCCGGCAGCTCGAGCGCCTCGATGGTGCCGTCGGCGGTCCGCGCGGCGACCTCGAGGCCGTCGGCGACCCGGTCGACCGCCTGGTGGTGGTACACCTGCGCGACGACGGCGTCCTCGCCGAGCAGCCCGCGCAGGCGTGACTCCGGCTCGACCGCGACGTCCACGTGCGAGAACACGCCGCCGCCCGCCTGGTAGCGGCGGTCGCCGACCACGTCGGGCAGGTGCTGGTGCAGGGTGCCGCCGAGCGAGACGTTGAGCAGCTGCGCACCGCGGCAGATGCCGAGGAACGGCAGGTCGGCCTCGAGCGCGGCGGTCATCAGGAGGTCCTCCCAGGCGTCGCGCTCGGGGCGGGGCGCATCGGTCTCCGGGTGCGCCTCCTGACCGTAGCGGGCGGGGTCGATGTCCTTGCCGCCGCAGACGATCAGCCCGTCGAGGCGCTCGACGACGGCGCGGGCGGTCTCCGCCGAGGCGGGCTGCGGCGGCAGGAGCAGCGCGACGCCGCCGGCCCGCGTCACCGAGTCGATGTAGTTCGCGGGCAGGAAGGACGCCTCGACGTCCCAGACGCCCGAGACGGCGCGCTCGCGGTAGGTGGTGAGTCCGATGATCGGGCGCGGAGCGACGGGAGCGTGCTCGGAGTCCGTCCGCGGGTCAGAGCCGCTCAAAGCCGCGCACCCTCTCCCAGTCGGTGACGGCGGCGTCGTAGGCGGCGAGCTCCACCCGGGCGTTGTTCACGTAGTGGTCGACGACCTCGTCGCCGAAGGCGGCCCGCGCCAGAGCGGAGGACTCGAACAGGTCGGCGGCCTCGCGCAGCGTCGTCGGGACGCGCGGCGCTCCGGAGCCGTAGGCGTTCCCGGTGCAGACGTCCTCGAGCTCCAGCTCGTTCTCGATGCCGTGCAGCCCGGCGGCGACGAGCGCGGCGACGGCCAGGTACTGGTTGACGTCGCCGCCCGGAACCCGGTTCTCGACGCGCATCCCGGCGCCGTGGCCGACGACGCGCAGGGCGCAGGTGCGGTTGTCGAGACCCCAGGCGACCGCGGTCGGCGCGAACGACCCGTCGACGTAGCGCTTGTAGGAGTTGATGTTCGGCGCGAAGAAGAGGGTGAACTCGCGCATCGCGGCGAGCTGGCCGGCCAAGTAGTGCCGGAACAGCGGCGACATCCCGTGCTCGCTCTCCGCGTCGGCGAAGACGGGCGTGCCGTCGGTGCCGCGGAGGGAGAGGTGGATGTGGCACGAGTTGCCCTCGCGCTCGTTGAACTTGGCCATGAAGGTCAGGCTCTTGCCGTGCTTGTCGGCGATCTCCTTCGCCCCCGACTTGTAGATCGAGTGGTTGTCGCAGGTGACGAGCGCGGCGTCGTAGCGGAAGCCGATCTCCTGCTGGCCCAGGTTGCACTCGCCCTTGATGCCCTCGCAGTACAGGCCGGCGCCCTCCATCGACACCCGGATGTCCCGCATCAGCGGCTCCATCCGGGTCGAGGCGAGCAGCGCGTAGTCGATGTTGTAGTCGCTGGCGGGAGTGAGGCCGCGGTAGCCCTTCGCGAAGGCCTCGCGGTAGGAGTCGTCGAACACGATGAACTCGAGCTCGGTGGCCACGAACGCCTCGAGGCCGCGCTCGGCCAGGCGGTCCAGCTGCGCGCGGAGGATCTGCCGCGGCGCCTCGCCGACCGGAGCGTCGTCGAGCCAGGTGAGATCGGCCGTGACCAGCGCGGTCCCCGGCAGCCACGGCGCGAGACGCAGCGTCGAGAGGTCCGGGATCATCTTCATGTCGCCGTAGCCGCGCTCCCAGCTCGAGATCGCGTAGCCCGCGACGGTGTTCATCTCGACGTCCACGGCGAGCAGGTAGTTGCAGCACTCGGCGCCGTGCGCGGCGACGTCGTCCTGGAACAGCCGCGCCGAGATGCGCTTGCCGACGAGCCGGCCCTGCATGTCGGTGAAGGCGACGATCACCGTGTCGATCTCACCGGCCTCGATGAGGGTGTCGAGTCGCTCGAGGGTGAGCATGCCCCGCACCGGGGCGGGGTCGGCGGCACTGCGTCGATCGGCGGCACTGCTCTCGGCGCTGACAGGTGCCATGGGATGCCTCCGGGGTCACTCCGCCGGGTGGCCGGACGAGGCCGCATGGTCGGATCGGGGTCCATTGAAGCACAGCCGCTGTTCCCGAGGGAGTGATGCCGGCACCGACGGCGCGGGATGCGCGTCGATCCACCGGACCTTCGGATCGCGCCGTTCACACCGTCGTAACGCCATCGGTCTTCCCAGCGTCCATTGAGGTCCCTATGCTCGGACCACCCGAGCCGAGGAGACCCGATGGCAGAGCAGACGAAGCAGACTCCGACGAGCAAGGGTGCGAGGCGTCCGGCGGCGTCCGGGCCCGACTCCGCGAACGTCACCAGCACCGCGGGGGTGACCTATCGCGAGGCCGAGGCCGGCTACTTCGAGAAGCGCACCCTGCGCCGCTCCGCGGGCGTCTGGGGCCTGTGGGGACTGGCGGTCGCCGCCGTCATCTCCGGTGACTTCTCGGGCTGGAACTTCGGCATCGACTTCGCCGGCTTCGGCGGCATGCTGATCGCCTTCGCCGTCCTCGTGGTGATGTACTACGGCCTCATCTTCTCGATCGGCGAGATGTCCGCCGCGATGCCGCACACCGGCGGCGCCTACTCCTTCGCCCGCTCGGCCATGGGGCCCTGGGGCGGCCTGGTCACGGGGCTCGCCGAGACCATCGAGTACGTGGCCACCACCGCCGTGGTCGTGTTCTTCTCCGCGCAGTACGCGAA
The DNA here is from genome assembly GCF_022815565.1 of Rathayibacter sp. VKM Ac-2926. NCBI lineage: Bacteria > Bacillati > Actinomycetota > Actinomycetes > Micrococcales > Microbacteriaceae > Rathayibacter > Rathayibacter sp. VKM Ac-2926. The sequence goes on from NZ_JALGRS010000008.1 coordinate 122,178, forward strand.
CGGGGTGACGAGCGAGCTGCTCGGCTTCGACCTCTCCGGTGCGATGTGGATCTGGTGGCTGGTCCTCTACATCGTCTTCGTCGCGCTGAACTCCGCGGGCGCGGCGATCTCGTTCCGCTTCGCCATCGTCGTCTCGATCGTGTCCATCGCGATCCTCCTCGCCTTCTCCGTGATGGCCCTGCTCTCGCCGGCGCTGGACTGGTCGAGCCTGTGGAACATCGCGCCGGACGCCGGTCAGACCGAGTTCCTCCCGCACGGCGTCCTGCCGATCCTCTTCGCGCTGCCGTTCGCCATGTGGTTCTTCCTCGGCATCGAGGAGCTGCCGCTCGCGGCGGAGGAGGCGCACGACCCGGTCCGCGACATCCCCCGTGCCGGCTTCTGGGCCCGCGGCACCCTGATCGTGACCGGCCTGCTCGTGCTCTTCCTCAACACGGCGCTGATCGGCTCCGAGGTGATGGGCGAGTCGACCGAGCCGCTGCTCGACGGCTTCCGCGCGATGGTCGGCGACGGCGCGGCCGCCGTGCTCGCGCTCTTCGCCCTGATCGGGCTGCTCGCCTCGCTGCAGGGCATCATGTTCGCCTACGGGCGCAACATGTACTCGCTCTCCCGGGCCGGCTACTACCCGCGGGTGTTCTCGCTGACGGGTAAGCGCCAGACTCCGTGGATCGCGCTGACCGTGGGGGCCGTGATCGGCTTCGTCGCGCTCGTCGTCGTCGACGTGCTCAGCCGGCTCGACCCGGACAACGCCGGCGCTGTCGCGGGCGCGATCGTGCTCAACATCGCGGTCTGGGGCGCGGTCGTCGCGTACTTCATGCAGATGGTGTCCTTCGTGCTGCTGCGCCGCCGGTTCCCGAACGCGAGCCGCCCGTACCGCAGCCCGTGGGGCCTCCCGGGGGCGGTGATCGCGGCGCTGATCAACGTGCTGATCTTCCTCGGCTTCCTCTTCAACGACGCGTTCCAGCCGGCGATCATCGCGATCGCCGTGGTGTACGTGATCATCCTGATCGGCTTCGCGGTCTGGGGCCGAAAGCGCCTCGTCCTCTCGCCCGAGGAGCGCTACGCGCTGAGCGGCGGACTGCAGGCCGCGCCGAGCATCCCGGAGCCGGACCGCGTCGACTGAGCGCGGGCGGGGCGGGGCGGCGGCACCGTGTCAGGCGCCGCCGCCCCGGCTGTCGTAGGCGCGGTCGAACGCGACGGGGGAGTAGCCGTCGCGCCGGACCGCGAGTGCGAGCGGAACCGCGACGGCGGCGAGGAGAGCGAGGACGATCGCGAGGACGAGGAGCAGGGCGAGCATGGGGCATCCGATCTCGAGGTGATGCTCCGAGAGTGGCCCGGTCCACGCGTCCCTGGTGGCGAGAAGAAGGGCCACTCTGCGCGCCACGGACCTTCAGTGGCCGCTTCATCCGAGGTGGCCTGACCGACGGTGGATCCGTCCACCTGACCGGCGTCCGGCGATCCGTCGAGCAGGAGGCGAGCCGGAGCCTGCGCCGAACGCCGCCGATCCGCCCGGAGCGGAGCCCCGGCGTAGGCTGGCGGCGCAGTTCGCGGACCCCCTGCACCCTTCGGGGCCGCACGACGACAGCGACGGAGCTGACGTGACATCCGCCTCGACCACCCTCCCCGAGAGCACCGACCCTGCGAGCAATGACCCCGTGAGCAACGGCCCGCGGGGCACCGCCCTGCAGGCCCCGCCGGAAGGACCCCCCGTGGACGCCGACACCCGCACCGAGACCGACTCGCTCGGCTCGCTCGACATCCCGGCCGACGCCTACTGGGGCATCCACACCGCCCGGGCGCTCGACAACTTCCAGATCTCCAAGCGCCCGATCTCGATCTACCCCGATCTGGTCCGCGCCCTGGCGACCGTCAAGCTCGCCGCCGCCCGGGCGAACACCGAGATCGGCAGCCTCGCCCCGGCGAAGGCCGAGCTGATCGAGCAGGCCTGCCGCCGGATCATCGACGGCGAGTTCCACGACCAGTTCGTGGTCGGCGTGATCCAGGGCGGCGCGGGCACCTCGACCAACATGAACGCGAACGAGGTCGTCGCCAACGTCGCTCTCGAGATCGCCGGGCGCCCCAAGGGCGACTACGCCTTCCTGCACCCGCTCGACGACGTGAACCGCAGCCAGTCGACGAACGACGTCTACCCGACGTCGATCAAGATCGCGATGACCTGGTCGCTGCGCCGCCTGCTCGACGAGCTCGCCCTGCTCCAGGCCGCGTTCTCGCGGAAGGCCGTCGAGTTCGGCAGCGTCCTCAAGGTCGGCCGCACCCAGCTGCAGGACGCCGTCCCGATGACCCTCGGCCAGGAGTTCCACGGCTTCGCCACCACGCTCGGCGAGGACCACGCGCGCCTCTCGGAGACGATCTGGCTGCTCGCCGAGGTCAACATCGGCGCCACCGCGATCGGCACCGGCATCACCGCCGACCCGCGCTACGGCGCCGCCGCCGTCCGCCACCTCAACGAGCTCACCGACCTCGACCTCGAGATGGCGCAGGACCTCGTGGAGGCCACCAGCGACACCGGCGTCTTCATGTCGTTCTCGAGCGCGCTGAAGCGCTCGGCCATCAAGCTGTCGAAGATCTGCAACGACCTGCGTCTGCTCTCCTCCGGCCCGCAGGCCGGCTTCGGCGAGATCAACCTGCCGTCGCGCCAGGCGGGCTCGAGCATCATGCCCGGCAAGGTGAACCCGGTGATCCCCGAGGTGGTCAACCAGGTCGCCTACTCGGTGGCGGGCGCCGACGTCACCGTGACGATGGCGGCCGAGGCGGGTCAGCTGCAGCTGAACGCGTTCGAGCCCGTCATCGCGCACTCGCTCCTGCAGAGCATCACCTGGATGACCCAGGCCTGCCTCACCCTGCGCATCAACTGCATCGACGGCATCACCGCGAACGTCGACCGGCTCGAGGCGATGGTCGCCTCCTCCGTCGGCGTCGTGACCGCGCTGACCCCGAGCATCGGCTACACCGCGTCGGCGGCGATCGCGAAGGCGGCGCTCGCCACCGGCCGCAACGTCGCCGACCTCGTCGTCGAGGCCGGCCTGATGTCTCGAGAGGAGGTCCTGCGCCTCATCTCGCCCGCCCGCCTCTCCGGCATCGAGGCGATGACCGCGGCCCTCCCGATCATCGAGCCCCCCACGGAGTAGCCCGCCCCGCCCCCTCCGCGAGATGCCACTTGTGCACGCTTTCCTCGGCGTGTCGCGCTTATAAGTGGCATCTCGCGGGGAGCACCTGCGCGCAGCTGCCGAGGAGCATCACCCGGGCGGGTCGCACTCAGTGCTGGTGCGTCGTGGTCCGCATTCCGCGAGATGCCACTTGTGACCGCGTTTCGCGGCGTGTCGCGCTCATAAGTGGCATCTCGCGGCGAGGTGCAGGGCGGCGTAGCTGCGCCAGGGGGCCCAGGGGCGGGCGGCCTCGGCGAGGGCTCGGGGAGTCGAGGGAAGGCCGAGTGCGGCGGCGCCGGCGCGGACCGCGTGGTCGCCGGCCGGCAGGACGTCCGGGTCGCCGGTGATCCGCGCCGCGACGGAGGCGGCCGTCGCCGGCTCGATGCCGTCGACGGCGAGCAGGCGCTCCACCAGGTCCTCGCGGCGGAGGCCCGCGTCCAGGCGCAGAGTGCCGTCGGCCAGGAGGGCCGCGCTCCGCCGGACCGTCTCGACCCGGCGTTCGGAGCCGCGCAGCGCGTCCGCTCCGCTCTCCGCGACCGCGGCGGGGGACGGGAACGCATGCGTGACGCCGCCGGCGGCGAGGCCGGCGGGCAGCGGCTCGCCGAGCGCCGAGACCAGCCGGGTCAGCGCCGTGCGCGCGACCGCAGCCGGCGCACCGAGCCCGATCAGCGCGCGCAGCAGGATCTCGGCCGAGTCGACGGAGCCCGCCAGGCGGATCCCGGGGGTCACGGCGACCAACGGCGCCAGCACCGGATCGGCGCCGAGTGCCTCGTCGATCGCGGCGGAGTCGGCGTCGAGGTCGAGCAGCCGGCGCACCCGCGCGACCAGGGGTCCGACGTCGGCCACCGAGACCAGGGTCGCGGTGCAGCGGAGGGCACCGCCGTCCTGCTCGAGCCGCACGACCGCCGGGCCGCCGGGCAGCGCGAGCGAGCGTGAGTACCGGCCCTGCCCCGCCTCCTCGAGCCCCGGCAGTGCGTCGGCACCGAGGACGGCGAGCACGCCCGGATCGAACGGCGCCCGCACGGCGAGCCGCAGCTCGAGCGTCGTCGCGCCCGCGTGCACGGCCGCCTCCGACCGGCCTCCCCGGGCCGAGGCTCGCAGCGCGCTCGGGCTCCGCTCGTACACCTCCTGGATCGTCGCGTTGAACTGCCGGATGCTCGCGAACCCCGCGGCGAACGCCACCTCCGAGACCGGCAGCTCCGTGCCGGTGAGCAGCAGCCGGGCGGTCTGCGCCCGCTGCGCCCGGGCGAGGGCGAGCGGCGGCGCACCCAGCTCGACGCGCAGGATCCGCCCGAGCTGGCGCGAGCCGTAGCCGAGCCGCCCGGCCAGCCCCTCGACCCCCTCGCGATCGACCACACCGTCGCCGATCAGCCGCATCGCGCGCGCCGCGGTGTCGTCGCGCAGGTTCCACTCCGGCGACCCGGGCACCGCGTCCGGCAGGCAGCGCTTGCAGGCGCGCAGCCCCGCCTCGTGCGCGGCTGCCGCGGTCGGATAGAACCGGACGTTCGCGGGCCGGGGCGTCGTGGCGGGACAGCTCGGCCGGCAGTAGATGCCGGTCGAGTGCACCCCGGTGATGAACCGGCCGTCGAAGCGGGAGTCGCGCGAGGCGACCGCGCGGTAGCGCTCCTCGAACAGCGGATCCTCGATCATGCTCCGAGACTGGCACGCCCCGCGGCCGGAGGATCGCGGGAATCGGACACGGCTCCGCGCGCTGCGCTGCCTCCGACCCGCACGACGAAGCCGCTTCGCGACTCGGCGGTGAGGGGAGGATGCGGCGGCGTCCCTCTTCACGGTGGTGGATCTCGATTCGCCCGCTGGGCGGGCTACTCGATCACCATGGCGGTCCCGCGGCACGCCCCACCCGCACCCCTGTCAAGCGCCGGACCGCGCGCCCGCCGGTGCCCTACTCTCGGAGCCCATGAGCGCCTATCCGCCGCAGGCCCCCGCCCGCCCCTCGATCGTCCCGACGGTGCTGGGCGCGATCGGCGTCGCGCTGCTGGGCGTCCTGCTCCTGCTGGTCCTCGCCTACGTCGTCTCCGGGCTCGGCGCGACCGCGGCCGGGATCTGCGCGGTCGTCGCCCTGGTGCCGCTGCTGATCGTGCTGGCCGGGGTCCGCTGGGTCGACCGCTGGGAGCCCGAAGCGCCGCTCGGCCTCTGGTTCGCCTTCCTCTGGGGAGCGGCCGGCTCGGTGGCCATCTCGCTGCTGGTCGACCTCGGCGTGCAGATCGCGGTCTACGCCTCCGGTGCGCAGCCCAGCGAGTCGGACTTCGTCGGCGCCGTGATCCAGGCGCCGATCGTCGAGGAGTCGGCGAAGGGCCTCGGCGTGCTGCTGATCCTGCTGATCTGGCGCCGCAGCTTCGACGGACCGGTCGACGGCATCGTCTACGCGGCGGTCGTCGCCTCCGGCTTCGCCTTCGTCGAGAACATCCTCTACTTCGGCAGCGCGCTGGTGGAGGGCGGCCTCGGCTCGCTCGCCGTCACGTTCTTCCTCCGCGGCGTGCTGTCGCCCTTCGCGCACGTGCTCTTCACGTCCTGCACCGGTGCGGCCCTCGGGTTCGCGATGAGCCGCCCGCCGGCCGCGCGCCTGCCGATCGCGCTCCTGGGACTCGCCCTCGCGGCGTTCCTGCACGCGCTCTGGAACGGCTCGTCCTTCCTCGTCGCCGACTGGTTCGGCTTCTACGGCGTGGTGCAGGTGCCGCTGTTCGTGGTCGCCGTGGTGGACGTGGCGCTCCTGCGCCGGCAGGAGCGGCGGGTCACGCTCGAGCGACTCGGCGACTATGCGGCTGCCGGCTGGCTCTCGCCGACCGAGGTGCGGATGATCGGCACCGCCGAGGGTCGTCGCACCGCCGCCCGCTGGGCCCGGGTGGCCGGGGGCGACCGGCCCCGGGCGATGCGCGGCTTCATCCGCTCCGCGACGAGGCTCGCGCACGTGCGCCAGCAGCAGCTCGCCGGCCGCGGCGGTCGAGCGGCCGCCGTCGACGAGCGCGTGCTGCTCGACGAGCTCGTCGCCCGCCGCGCGGCGCTCACCGGCGGCTGAGCGGTCCGGACCGAGGGATCAGCGGGCCGCGGGGTCCGCGAGAGGACAGGAGCAGGACATGGCGCCCACCATCCAGGTCGCGACCGGCGACGGCAGGACGCTCGTCGTCCACGACAGCGGCGACGAGGGGCGGCCGCTGCTCTGGCAGCACGGCTCCCCGCAGACCGGCGCCCTGCTCGCCCCGGTGCTCGAGGCCGCCCGCGCGCGCGGACTCCGTCTCCTCTCCTACGCCCGCCCCGGCTACGGCGGTTCGACCGCGCGGCCGGGCCGCGACGTCGCCTCCGCGGCGGAGGACGTCCGCGCCGTGCTCGACGCGCTGGGCCTCGACCGGATCCTCACCGCGGGCGCCTCGGGCGGCGGCCCGCACGCCCTGGCCTGCGCCGCACTGCTCGGCGACAGGGTCGACGGCGTCGCCGTCCTCGCCTCACCCGCCCCGGACGACGGCGACCCCGTCTGGTTCGACGGCATGGCCGCTCCGGGCGGCCTCGCGTCGGCGCGCGACGGCCGCGAGGCGCGCGCCCGCTTCGCCGAGACCGACGAGTTCGACCCCGAGTCGTTCGTGGCGGCCGACTACGCGGCCCTCGAGGAGGAGTGGGCGGCCCTCGGCGAGGACGTCGCGCGCTCGGAGCAGTGGGGTGACGGCGGCCTGATCGACGACGACGTCGCCTTCGCCGCGCCGTGGGGAGTCGACCTCGCGGCGATCCGCTGCCCGGTCGTCCTCGTCCAGGGCGGCCTCGACCGCGTGATCCCGGCGCACCACGCCCGACGGCTCCGGGCGCTGCTCCCGACCGCCCGGCTGATCGAGCACCCCGGCGACGGCCACGTCTCGGTGCTGCGCCGGCTGCCCGAGGCGCTCGGCCGCCTGATCGCCGTCCGCTGACGCCGCCCTCAGCTGACGCCGCTCTCCGCAGGCGAGCGCGCTGATCAGCGCGGCTGCACCGCCGCGACCTCCGCGACAGGCGCCGCCTCGACGCCGCGCCCCTCCGCGAGGCGACGCCGCAGATCGACGACGGCGACGACCCCCGAGGCGAGAGCGAGGACCGCCACGGCCGGCGCGACCAGGTCGATCGCCGCCTCCAGCCCGAGCGCCGTCGCCACGGCCCCGGCCGCGACGGCCGTGATCGCCTGGACCAGATAGCTCAGGAGGTACACGGCCGAGATCATCGAGCCGCGGTGCTCGGCCGGAGCCGCCTGCCCGACCAGCGCGAGCCCGCCGGAGAAGCTGAGCGAGTAGCCGACGCCGCCGACGATCATGAAGGCGACGAACAGCACGAGCGAGCCGCTGGCCGCCGTCCACTCCATCAGCGCGAGCCCGGCGATCGCGACCACGGCGCCGACGATGATCGCGAGGTGCGCGTGCACGCGCTGGATCGCCAGGGCGGTGAGCCCGATCACGATCGACGACAGCGCCAGCACCGAGCCGATCACGAGCAGGTCGGTCGTGCCGGTCAGCTCCCGGGCCATCTGGGCGCCGAGGGAGAGCACGAGGGCGCCGACCGCGTAGGCGACCGAGACGGCGAGGGTCGCGCCGGCGTACGCCCGTCGGAGGCCGACCGGCACGGAGGGGAGATGCGGCCGCCAGCGGGCGCCCGCGACCGGGCGGTCGTCGCGGCCGAGCGCCAGCAGGACGAGGGTGACCGCCCCGACCAGCGCCAGGACCCAGTAGCTCAGCTGCAGCGGCAGCGGCGCGTACTGGGCGAGCGCGCCCGAGAGCAGCAGCGAGAGGGTGAGCCCCGCGGCGGTCGACACGGTCGTGAGCGAGGAGGGCAGGCGCGGGTTCGCGGACACGTTGTCGTCCACGAGGGAGGCGCTCGCCGCGCTGAGCGCCAGCGCGGTCCCGATGCCCTGCATCGCCCGGCCGACGTAGAGGAGCGCGACGCCGTCCGCGAGCGAGAACACGACCGCCGAGACCGCGATCAGCGCGATGCCCAGCAGCATCGTCCGCCGCCGCCCGATCGCGTCGGACAGTCCGCCGACCAGGAGCAGCGCGAGCAGCAGCGCGACCGGGTAGGCGCCGAAGACGGAGGTGATGACGACGGGGGAGAGGCCCCACTCCTGGGCGTAGCTCGGGTAGAGCACGGAGGGGGCGCCGCTGGACCAGAGGCAGAGCGCCAGCACGAGCGTCGAGACCCAGAAGGCGCCTCGCCGCCCGAAGCGCACGGGAGGGCGGACGAGGGTGCTGGGAGTCGGCATGGAGGTCACGCTAGTGCCCTGGCTTGGAATGTCCAAGCGAGGTCGAGCCGGGTTAGTCTCGGTGAGTGCCCACCGCCCGCAGCCCCGTCGACGTCGACGACGACCGGGCCGAGCGCTGCTCGGTCGCCCGGTCGCTCGAACTGCTCGGCGAGCGCTGGAGCCTCCTGATCGTCCGCGAGGCGCTGCGCGGGGCGAGCACCTACTCGGAGTTCCGCGAGCGGCTCGGGGTGCCGAGCGACGTGCTCTCGGCGCGGCTGCGGACCCTGACCGAGGCGGGCGTCTTCGAGAAGGTGCCCTACCGGCCGGAGGGCTCGCGGGAGCGCTCGCGCTACGAGCTGACCGAGCAGGGCCGTGCGCTCAAGCTCGTCCTCGTCGCGCTCGCCCAGTGGGGCGACGAGAACCGCCCGGCCCCGCACGGCGCGGCCTCGCTCGCCTCCGATGCGGACTCGGGCGAGCGTCTCGAGCTCGCCTTCGTCGACCCGGAGGGGCGTCGGTCGTCGATCGACCGCGTCCGGATCGTGCCGGGCCCTGCCGCGCGCACGACCTGGGAGAGTCTCTGAGCCGAGGTCGGCGGACCCGAGGCCGGCGCCTCCCGCGGGAGACGGCCGACCTTGAGTCCGAGCGGCCTCAGTCGGCGCGCAGAACCCGGCGCTCGCCGGCGGTCACCGCGACGCCGAGGCGGTTCTGCGCGGGCGGCAGCGGGCAGTTGTAGTGCGGCGAGAAGCCGCACGGCGGGATGTAGGCGCGATTGAAGTCGAGCAGCACCGGGCCGGGCGTCCCGGCGTCGGCCGCTCCGCCCAGACGCTGCACCACGAGGAACCGGCCGACCGGGTAGCTCTTCAGCTCCGGGTCGTCACTGCGGTTGGTCGGGTCGCCGAACGGGACGAGCAGTGTGCCGCCGTCGTCGAACGCGGCGACCGTGTACTCGTGCGCCCGCCCGTCGTCGACGAGCGAGAAGGTGATGTCGCCGGGCACGACGAGGTCGCGCGTCGCCCCGTTGTCGCGGAGGTGCTCGAACGGGATGGTGCGCGCGTCGTCGACCGGCTCGAACCAGGCCTCGAGCACCCAGGCGGCGTCGAAGGGGAAGGTCTCGATCGCGTCGAACGAGCGGATGCCCTCGGAGGCCGCGTCCCAGACGCGGTAGCCGTACTCCTCCTCGCCGGTGTCCAGGCTCGCGCGGCGCATGCGCGTGAGGGTCGCGGTCGGCCCGTAGCCGGCCAGCGCGGCCTCGTCGTCGACGCGCTCGCCCGGCTCGAGCCAGCGGGTCTCGACCAGGGCGAGGTCGCCGCGCGGGCCGGTGACCCGCTCGGCACGGCGCGCGAGCCACGACTCCCAGCCGGCGCGGGCCGACTCGGTGGTGTCGATCGAGGCGCGGGAGGGGGCGGTGACAGTGCTGCTCGTCGAAGGCATGCACCGTGCAACGCGGGGGCGGCCGCTTCTCTTCCCGAGCGGGCCCGACGAGATCGGCGCCGGAGAACGCCCGTTAAAGACCTCGACGCCCTGCGGCAGCGGCAGGGCCGGCTGCTCTGACGGGGCGTCGAGCTCTTCTTGGAGGACAGCATGCGCCTCTCGGCGGCCGCCCGCAAGAGGGCGGCGCCGTTCGCCCACGGCGAGGCGCGAGAAGCCCCGTCGCGCCGGTCGGCGCCCGAGCGGTCGTTAGACTGGACCGCCTGTTTTCGACGGTCCCCGGAGCGCAACCGCCTCCCGCCCGAGACCGCGGAACCGGCACGGAAGGGCGCACGATGACGGACAGCGACACGATCCTCGAGTCCGAGCTCTCGCGTGAGCGCGCGTACGTGGCGGGGCTCTACGCCCGCCTCGACGAGCTGATCGCGCAGTCCAGGGAGGCGCTCGACTCGGTCCGGATCGAGAGCGTCGGGGGCAACCACCAGAGCCGGTCCGAGCGCGACGCGTTCGCGCGCCTCTACGAGGACCGCATCCGCTCGCTCTCGGGCGCCGACGACCGGCTCGCCTTCGGCCGGCTCACCCTCGCCGACGCCGAGACGGAGCACCGCTACATCGGCCGCATCGGCCTCCGCGACGACGAGCAGGACACCCTGCTGCTCGACTGGCGCGCTCCCCAGTCGGCCGCCTTCTACCAGGCCACCGCCGCCCGCCCGATGGGCACCCGCGCCCGCCGGCACCTGACCCTCCGCGGCCGCGAGGTGATCCGCTTCGAGGACGAGGTCTTCGACGAGGAGCTGCTCCGCGAGGGCACGGCGCTCCAGGGCGAGGGCGCCCTGATGGCGGCTCTCGGCGCCCAGCGCACCGGGCGGATGCACGACATCGTCGCGACCATCCAGAGCGAGCAGGACCGCATCATCCGCTCCGAGCTGCGCGGCGTGCTCGTCGTGCAGGGCGGCCCCGGCACGGGCAAGACCGCCGTGGCGCTTCACCGCGCCGCCTACCTCCTCTACTCGCACCGCGACCGCATCGCCTCCTCCGGGGTGCTCGTCGTCGGGCCGTCGCGCTCCTTCCTGCGCTACATCGAGGCGGTGCTGCCCTCCCTCGGCGAGACCGGCGTCGTGCTCTCCACCCTCGGCCAGCTCTACCCGGGTCTCGACCTGATCGAGGAGGACCGCCCGGCGGTCGCCCGGGTCAAGGGCTCCGCGCGGATGGCCGAGCTGCTCAAGCGCGCCGTCCGCTCGCGCCAGGCCGTGCCGGCCGAGACGCTGGTCCTCGACGTCAACGGCGAGAAGCTGCGGCTCGAGCCGCACGAGGTGGAGCGGGCGATCACCCGCGCCCGCGACTCCCGCAAGCCGCACAACGAGGCCCGCGTCACCTTCGTCAAGGCGATGATCACGCAGCTGACCCGCCAGCTCGCCGACCAGCTGCGCAGCCACGGCAACACGGTCGACGAGGCCGACGAGGCCGTCCTCCGCGAGGACGTCCGCACCGCGTACGACGTCCGCGTCGCCCTCAACACCGCGTGGATCCCGCTCACCCCGGAGAAGCTGCTGCAGGACCTCTACGCCCGGCCGAACTGGTTCGCCTCGCTCACCCCGCGCTGGACTCCCGAGCAGCGCGCCCTGCTGCGCCGCGACCGCGACGCCGCCTTCACCGTCTCCGACGTGCCGCTGCTCGACGAGGCGGCCGAGCTCCTCGGCGCCTACGACGACCACGCCGACGCGCAGAAGAAGGCCGAGAAGGAGCAGCGCCGCCGGGACGTCGAGAACGCCGAGGCCGCGATCCGCAACATGGGCGTCGACGGGATGGTCAACGCCAAGGACCTCGCGGCGGGCTTCGCCGAGCGCACCAGCGTCGGCACCACCGCCGAGCGCGCGGCGGCCGACCGCTCCTGGACCTACGGCCACGTCGTGGTCGACGAGGCGCAGGAGCTCTCGCCGATGCAGTGGCGGGTGCTGCTGCGCCGCTGCCCGATGCGCTCCTTCACCATCGTCGGCGACGTCGCCCAGGCGTCCGGAGCCTCGGCCGCGTCCAGCTGGGACGCCGCGCTCCGCGACACCTTCGGCCGCCAGGGCCGCGACGGCGAGGCGGCTCCGTGGCGCCTCGAGGAGCTGACCGTCAACTACCGCACGCCCGCGCAGATCGTCGCCTACGCCGAGCGCACCGCACGCGAGAACGGACTCGAGATCACCCCGGGCGAGGCGGTGCGCTCCACGGAGTGGCCGGTCCGCACCGTGCGCGACCGCGGCGACGCCGTGCTCGCCGACCGGGTGCTCGCCGTCGTCCTGGAGGACCGCGCGATCGGGGACGGCACGCTCGCCGTGATCGCGCCCGACGACGAGCTCGACGCGATCACCGCGCGGCTGGAGCAGGAGCTCGGCCGCGAGGTCGGCCGCGGCTCCCGCGGTCTCGACCGGCCGGTCGCCGTGCTCTCGACGGCCGACGCGAAGGGGCTCGAGTTCGACTCCGTCGTGATCGCCCGGCCGCGGCTGATCGCGGCGGAGGAGCGCGGCGCCGCCTCGCTGTACGTCGCGATGACCCGGCCGACGCAGCGCCTCACCCTGGTGGAGTGAGCCGGTCCGGAGTGGAGGCCGGCAGGGATCGAGCGTCCAGGGCGGCCCTCCTAGGATGGAGAGCATGAGCAGCGAGAACCTGACCAAGCCCGAGCTCGACGCCCCCGACGGCCCGGCCCCCGACACCCTCGTCGTCGAGGACCTCGTCATCGGCGACGGCGCCGAGGCCCAGCCCGGCTCCACCGTCGACGTGCACTACCTCGGCGTCGAGTACGACACCGGCGAGGAGTTCGACTCCTCCTGGAGCCGCAACCAGTCGATCAACTTCCCCCTCAACAACCTCATCCGCGCCTGGCAGCAGGGCATCCCCGGCATGAAGGTCGGCGGCCGCCGCAAGCTGATCTGCCCGCCTGCCCTCGCCTACGGCCCCGCCGGCGGAGGCCACCCCCTCTCCGGCAAGACCCTCATCTTCGTGATCGACCTCCTCGGCACCAAGTAAGCCGTACGTCGCCGCATACGGGTCGAGCAGCCCCGAAGGGGCGTCTCGATTCATGCTGGTCGAGTAGCTCGAAGGGGCGTCTCGATTCATGCTGGTCGAGTAGCCCCGAAGGGGCGTCTCGATTCATGCTGGTCGAGTAGCTCGAAGGGGCGTCTCGATTCATGCTGGTCGAGTAGCC